>CANOYI010000009.1 GCA_947571515.1 uncultured Clostridium sp.
CTTATTTATGTT
Organism: uncultured Clostridium sp.; assembly: GCA_947571515.1. Lineage (GTDB taxonomy): Bacteria > Bacillota > Clostridia > TANB77 > CAG-508 > CAG-269. Next base: position 13 of record CANOYI010000009.1, read on the forward strand.
ACCTTTGTTTGTTTCCACTTTTCTAGTTTATTTGCATGACTTTCCTAATATAGAACAAATCGGAAAGCCTTAAGATTAGCATAATTTAAACTTTTTTCTTTGGCTTTCCGTTAATTTGTTCGTGTGCCAAATTTATGAAATAAATTTGTGTACCATATTTTTTATATATTAGAAAGTCAGTATGACTTTCCTAATATATAAAACAAAAATGTCCATTTCTGAACATCTTATTGGGCAAGATAGATTAATTTATGGTTTTAATAAAAGAATGCAATAATGACTTTCTTACCTTTATTATGACAGTTCATGCACTAACTTTTTAAACTGTTTCCCTCTATCTGCAAAATCCTTAAACATATCAAAACTTGCACTGGCAGGAGAAAACAAAACAACACTTCCTGGTTTTGCTAGTTTCCTTGCCATTTTCACGGTTTGTGCTAAACTTTCGCACATATAAATAATAGGCAAATCTTTCTTTTGGTTCTCCAATTCCTCTTTCACCACATCAAAAATCTTACCAGAAGTTTGACCAATCAATAGCAATGCTTTTACTTTTTGGACAATTGGTTTGGCAAGAGGCTCATAATCCAAATTCTTATCATAGCCACCAGCAATCAATATAATATCTTCATCAAAAGCATTCAAACCTGATAGAGTTCTAGTAGGAGAAGAACTTGATGAATCATTATACCATTTAACTTGGTCTATTTCTTTAATCCATTCAATTCTATGCTCCACAGGTTTAAACTCTTTAATTGCTTCAATGGCATCATCAATGGATACTAATGTTTTCGTTGTAGCAATTGCTGTTGCTATATTTTCCAAATTATGTTTTCCTCGTAAAATCGCATCTTCTCCATTAAAAATATGTTTTCTTATCTTATCTTCACATTCTTTTATCACTCTGCCATCTACAATATAGCCATTATCTAATTTTTCTTTCCCACTAAAGAATATCACTTTTCCCTTTGCTTCTTTGGCACAATTTTTAGTAATCTCATTATCATGATTTAAAATTAAAATACCATCTTCATTTTGAAATTTAAAAATATTTTTCTTAGCTTCAATATATTCTTGATAATCTTTATGAATATTTAAATGATTTGGTGTTATATTAGTAATAACTGCGATATCTGGACTAATTTCCATCCCCATTAATTGGAAGCTACTTAATTCTAATACCACAATATCTTCTGGTGTGATTTCTGTAAGCCTTGTAAACAAAGGCGTTCCTATGTTTCCACCTAAGAAAACATGATAACCAGATTTTTGTAAAATATTGGAAATCAAACTAGTTGTAGTAGTTTTGCCATCACTTCCTGTCACACCAATAATTTTACAAGGACACATTTTCATTAACATTTCAATTTCTGTTGTAACAATGGCTCCTCTACTTTCTTCTTGTTGTAATTCCAATCTTGTTGGCAAACAACTTGGTGAACGGAAAATAACATCAAATCCTTTTAAGTTTTCTAAACAATTTTTTCCGAAAGCAAATTCAAATCCATATGCTGTTATTTTGTCCATTACTTGCTTAGGAATTGCATCGATATTTCTTTCATCATAAACGGTGACTCTTGCCTTTTTTTCACACATATAATCTAATAACGGTACATTACTAACACCTAATCCTATAATAGCCACTTTTCTAAATTTTATGTATTCATTAAATTCTTCTAATTTTTCATTTTTAAAACTCATATTATGCCTCCCGTTCATTATATTCTCTTTCTTATTTTTTGTGCTTGTCCCTATTATATCTCAAATGGAAAAAAAAGACAAATCTATAAAGGTATATTTTTAAATTTTTAGGAGAAAATAATATTGAAATTTGAATGGAGGTGCTTTTCATGTCAAAGAAAAATAAAGAAAACCAAAACAACAACCAAAATAATAACAGAAACAATCAAAACAACAATAACAACGAAAAACAAAACAACAATAACTGTAGATAACAAGAACAAATCCCCACTAGTTCCGGGATTAAATGGGGACGTTCGTCTTTTTCATTTAAGTTCAGAACTAGTGGGAAATTTTTTTGTATTTTAACGAATTTCTAATTCTGGTTTTTATCATCAGCAATGAACCATCTTAAGTTGATTATCAATTTTTTTAAAAGGTCAAGCCTATGGTAAGTTCTTGCATCAATTGGTGAACAGAAACCAATTTTTTTACTTTTCCAACATTGCTTCCGCAAAAGACTAAGGCTTTTTCCATATTTCCTTTAACAGCATTTACTAAAGCTTTTGTGATACAATATGGTGTGTCTACTATATTACAAGTTCTAATACATTGATAACATTTTTCGACTTTGCACTTTTCTTGTTCATTTTGTTTGATAAATTGATTATAAATCGCTCTTCCTGGCATTCCTACAGGACTATCAATAATTTTAATATCTTTTTGTTCCGCATTGATATAAGCTTTTTTAAATTCTTCAGAAGCATCACATTCGTAAGTGGTAACAAATCGAGTAGCCATCTGAACACCAGATGCTCCTATATTTAAAAACTTTTGAATATCTTTATTGTCCCAAATTCCTCCTGCTGCAATAACAGGTATTTCTTTGTTATTTTCTTTTTCTACTTCTTTGATGTAATCTACAATTTCTTTTGTAATATCTTCTAGTTTAGGTTTTTTATCTTCTTCTAATTCTTCTCTTTTGAAACCCAAATGCCCACCTGCTTCTGGTCCTTCAATTACAATCATATCTGGAACATAGCTGTATTTCTTAATCCAATGTTTTACAATTAGTTTACAACATCTAAGAGAAGAAACAATTGGTGCTATCTTCGTGTTAGAACCTTTTACATATTCCGGCAATTCCTTTGGAATCCCCGCTCCTGAAATAATTAAATCAATTTTATTTTTAACACATTCTTTTACAATTTCTTGATAATGATTTAATGCTACCATAATATTGACACCTAATATTTTGTCTTCTCCTGCCATTTTTCTTGCCATTTTTATTTCTTTTCCAATGGCCCTTAAGTTTGCTTTTAATGGATTGGTATTAAAATCTTCTTCTTGATAACCAATATTAGCTGTAGATATGACACCAATTCCTCCTTCTTTACTAACGGTTCCAGCTAATTTATGTAAGGATACACCAACCCCCATTCCTCCTTGTATAATTGGATATTTTGACTGCTTATTTCCTACTTTTATTCCTCCCATATTTTTCCTCCTATCTAGTTTTCTGTACTAGATTATCACTTCTTGTTTACTTTGTCAATTTGTCGACCAATCCTTCTAAAAAATTTTAATTTTTCGCTTATATAACTGGTTAGCAGGAATTTAGGGGACGTTTCCTCTCAAAACATTTAAAATGAATCTGTAACTTCAATTTCTATTGGTTCTTGTTCTAATAACTTCAATTGTTGAATTGACAAATACTTTTTATCAACTATAACATTTAAAACAAATTCATCAAAATAATTATCATTCATAATATAATAGCCATTTGCCTTCTCTTCATCACCTTTGCTATCTTCCACTTTCCATCGGATTGGTTTTCCCTTAACTAAGTGAACACCACAAAAAGTCATACAATGGTCAAGCCAAATATCATTTAGAGCCAGTGCTTCTTTTTTGTTTAATGGTTTAAAACCCAACATCTCTTTATAATCATATAATCTTAAATCTAGCACTCCTGATTTTTTATCTCTAAACTTTTTATGATATATCCCCAACCATACGGGAATTCCATCTTTTAATTGTCTAATAGCTAATTCTTTTAACTCTTCAGGCTGTAAATTTAAAAAAGTCACCCTACTTCTTTGATAAATATTTCCTAGATATTTTTTAGCATATATTTTACCATATTGCTTATTATACATAGGTAAATTTCCGATTGACACAAAATCATTTAAATTCAAAGTTAGAAACTTATCTCTAAAATCAGTCGGAGTCATATTTTGATAGGATATGGTTTCGTTATTTTTATCTTTATATTCATAATCAAATGTAAATTTAGGTTCTCCCAATATCTTCGACAAAAGGTTGTAGTTTTCTTGTAAAAAACTATTTTTTACTTCTCTTAATTTTTCCAAACTTTCCTTTTTGTTTTTCAATTCTAATAAATAGATGGCATCTTTCTTTACTTTTTCTGTAAAAATTGCATCTATTTTTTCATAATTTATACTTTCTACAACATTAGGCATAATGTTTATTGGTACTATACCATATTTGTTGATAATGGCAACAAACCACTGCCAATACCCGCCTTCTGAAACACAAAACTTTAATATAGCTTCTTTACGAACATAGGTTAAATCTGTATTTTCTAAAGCAATGATATTTTCATAAGTATTGTTTGATTTCTCTAGTTTGTCCCAAAAAGCAATATAGTTATCCGATAATTCTAAATCCATAATGTCTATATTTAAGTTCTGAGCAACATTGTGTTTTATAACATTGATACCAGCAAAAATCCAGCACTTATGACTTTCCTTTTGATGATAACGTTTACTTTCTGGCAATTCAACATTAAAGATTGGTGGATTTTCATCGATAATATCATAATTGATGCATGTATCTTCAATCCCATTTTGGGTAATTTTATTTTCTATTATTTTGTTTGCTGTATCCTTATTATATTCTTTGCTAAAATGATTGATTTGTTGTAAGCTAATTTGATCTCCCATAAATAATCCTTTCAAAAATATCCCCACTGGTTCCGGGATTAAATGGGGACATTTAATTAAATATTATATTTTTCTCTTGGTTGATAAGAAGTATGTAATAGCTTTTCAGCTCGATAGCTTCCTGGTTTTTCTAAATATTCTTCATAGATTTTTTTAACAATTGGATTTTCGTGAGATTTTCGAATGGTGCTTTTTTTGTCAATAGTATATAAGCTGTCTGCTCTTAGTTTTCTGACATCCACTTCAGAACGTACTTTCGAGCTTTTTATTGGTTGACCACCGCCCATGACACATCCTCCTGGGCATGCCATGATTTCTACAAATTGATAGTCTGCTTTTCCTGATTTGATTTCTTCTAGGATTTCTTTGGCATTGGCTAATCCGCTTGCTGCCACTACTTTGATGTCTGTTCCAGCAATGTTGACAGTTGCTTTTTTGATGCCATCTCCCCCACGAACTTGTTCAAAATCTATTTTTTCTAGCTCTTTTCCTGTTAAGGTATCTTGCGCTGTACGTAAGGCTGCCTCCATTACACCACCTGTTGTTCCAAAAATAGCTGCTGCACCGAGTTGCTTCTCCCATTGGTGAATCAAACACACTATCTTCTAATTTAGTAAATTCAATATTTGCCTGTTTAATCATGCGAGAAAGTTCACGGGTAGTAATAACATTATCGACATCGTAAAGTCCGTTATTTTTCATTTCTGCTCTTTGTCGTTCAAATTTTTTAGCAATGCATGGCATAACAGATACCACATAAATTTTTTCTGGATCAATTCCTTCTTTTTTGGCATAATAGGTTTTTAATAAGGCTCCAAACATTTGATGTGGCGATTTACAGGTTGACAGATGTGGTAATAATTCTGGATAATTCATTTCAATATATTTTACCCAGCCTGGACTACAAGATGTAATCATTGGTAGATGTTCCTTTTCTTGAAATCTTTCGATGAATTCATTGGCTTCTTCCATAATCGTAAAGTCTGCTCCTGTGTTGGTGTCAAATACTTTATCAAAGCCTAATCTTTTTAAAGCTGTTACCATTTTGCCTGTCACATTACTACCAATCGGCATGTCAAATTCTTCTCCTAAAGCGACTCTAACAGCTGGTGCTGTTTGTGCAATGACATAAGTATCTGGGTCTTTTAATTTAATCCAAACATCATCAATGGTTTCTTTTTCATGTAAAGCTCCTGTTGGACAAGCTTCGATACATTGACCACAATTGGTACAGTTGACATCATTTAGACTATGGTCACCAACTGTTGAGATACAAGATTCAAATCCTCTGTTAATACAGTCAATCGCTCCTATTTCTTGTACATTTTTACAGGCTGCCACACATCTTCTACATAAAATACATTTGTTGAAATCTCTTACAATGGATGGTGATAAATCATCTATTTTATGTTCTAGCTTTTCTCCTTCAAATTCTACTTTTGAAATATTGAATTTGGTAGCTAGGCTTTGTAATTCACAATTTCCAGAACGTGTACAGGTTAAGCAGTCTTTGGCATGATTGGATATGATTAGGTCTAGTATCACATGCCTTGCTTCTAATACGTTTTGGGTGTTGGTATGTACGACCATTCCTTCTTCGACGGTTTGAATACAGGAAGTGGCAAATCCTCTTCTTCCTTCTACTTCAACAATACACATTCTGCAGTCGCCTACTTCGTTGATGTCTTTTAGAAAACATAGTGTTGGTATGTCGATTCCTGCTTGCTTGGCAGCTTGTAATATGGTGGTTCCTTTTTCTACTTGTATTTCTTGATTATCTATGGTTAGGGTTACAAGTTCATCTTTCATCATTTTCCTCCTATCTTTCATCATGAAAAATATCTATATTTTTTTGTAAATCTCTCATGATTTCATCTCTACAAGTTAAATAAGTTTTAAAGTCAATATAATCTTCTCCATTATCTATTTGCTTATATATTTTTTCATCATTTTCTGTTTCCATATTTTCTCCTTTTAATGTCATTAATTTTTTCTCTATTTTAAAGAATGTTATAATTTTAAAAAGAATAGTTATATTGCTAGGCGGATTGTATGAAAAAGGTAAAGGAGCATATATTTATATGTGACTGCGTTTTGCTGAAGTTGTTAAAGCTATGCTTGTTACAACTTCAGTATGCAGATAAATGCTTGCATTTATCTGCTTTCCTTTTTCCTTGTTCTAGCAACGCAAGATGACTATTAATGTTTAATGTTTACAATCTCCCTTTAGTCGATTGAACAAATTATCCGTAACTCCTTTCACTCAAACGGCTAACTTAAAATTTATTATCCAATTGCTTTAAAAGGGCAACTAGCCAAACAAGTCCCGCACTTAATACACTTATCTTGATTAATCACTCTTTTCTCTCGCGCTTCGCCTTCAATTGCATTCACAGGACAAGATTTTTGGCACAAGCCACAACCCTTACATTTTTCTTCATTAATGGTAATCTTTGACATAGCCTTACATTCTAAAGCTCTACAATTTTTATCAATCGCATGTTCTTTAAACTCTTCTCTAAAATATCGTAACGTACTAATGACTGGGTTTGGTGCACTCTGACCCAATCCACAGATACTTGCCTTTTGAATATTAGAAGCTAATTTTTCCAGTTTATAAATATCTAATTCAGAACCTTCGCCATTGCATAGTCTTTCTAATATTTCATGCATTCTTTTCGTTCCAATACGGCAAGGCGTACATTTTCCGCAACTTTCGCTTACCGTAAATTCCAAATAAAATTTAGCAAGGGATACCATACATTTTGTATCATCCATTACAATTAATCCGCCAGACCCCATCATAGAACCAATTTCTTTTAAAGACTCGTAATCAATTGGGGTATCCAAATGTTCTTTTGGAATACAACCACCAGAAGGGCCACCTGTCTGGGCTGCTTTAAACTCTCTTCCATTTGGAATGCCTCCCCCGATGTCGTATACTATCTCACGTAAGGTAGTTCCCATAGGCACTTCAACCAATCCTATGTTATTAACATTTCCACCTAAAGCAAATACTTTCGTTCCTTTTGAATTTTCCGTTCCAATTGAAGAATACCATTTACTACCTTTTAAAATGATTTGTGCGATATTGGCATAGGTTTCCACATTATTAATTAAAGTTGGTTTACCCCATAAACCAGAAGTAGCTGGATATGGTGGCTTTACTCTTGGCTGACCGCGTTTCCCTTCGATTGACTCTAATAATGCTGTTTCTTCTCCACAGACAAATGCCCCTGCTCCTAAACGGATTTCAATATCAAAAGCAAAATCGGTATCAAATATGTGATTTCCTAATAAGCCATAGTCCCTAGCTTGATTAATTGCAATTTGCAAACGTTTGACAGCAATGGGATATTCTGCTCTAACATAAATAAAACCTTTGTTAGCACCAATGCAATAAGCAGCAATCGCCATTGCTTCTAACACAGAATGAGGGTCTCCTTCCAAAATACTTCGATCCATAAAAGCTCCTGGGTCACCTTCGTCAGCATTACATACCACATACTTTTGCTTTCCTTCCGAAGCTTTAGTTAACTCCCATTTCTTACCAGTTGGGAAACCTGCACCACCTCTACCACGAATGCCAGATGCTTTAATCTCTTCGATTACTTCCTCTGGTGACATTTCTGTAAGCACTTTTTCTAAGGCTAGATAACCATCAAAAGCAAGGTATTCATCAATTTCCTCTGGATTAATCACACCACAATTTTTAAGAGCAATTCTCTTTTGCTTTTTATAAAAATTCAAGTCATCCAAACTGTTGACTTTTGTGCCATCCATATCTTTGGCTAATAATCTTTCTACCTTATTGCCTTCCACAATATGAGTTTGGATAATCTCCTCACAATCTTCTGGTTTCACCATAGCATAAAAAGTATCCTCTGGTCGGATAATCACAATTGGTCCTTTGGCACACAAACCAAAACACCCTGTTTTAATCACTCTTACATTTTCGATTTTTTTCTCTTTTAAAATTCTCTTAAATTCTTCTAATATTTGGGGCGATTTTGAAGAGGTACATCCGGTTCCTTGACAGACTAAAATGTGTTTTTCTCTGGTATCTGCTTTGGTATTTACGCGTAAATCTAATTCTTTTCTTTTATCTTCCCTTATTTGGTGGATTTCTTTTATTGTTTTCATCCAATTCCTCCTTTTTTGAGACAGTGGGGACAGGTTTATTTTGTCTCATTTTTCTTGTCGTTTTTAATCGTTTTTTGTCGCTTATAGTTATTATGGTTTTTGTAATAATGATATATAATTTTGTATTTTTAATTATTCTTATAGGTTGACCTGTTTCGACAAAATTCTACTTAATTAATGAGACAAATGAAACCTGTCCCTATTGTCTCATTAACTCATCTAAAACTTGGTCTAATTTTTGAACAGTTGCTTTTCCGTAAACTTCTCCGTTTACTGTAAATACTGGTGCTAATCCACAAGCTCCCACACATCTTGTTTCTTCAATAGAAAATAAACCATCTTCTGTTGTTTCTCCTGATTGAATTTGCAATCTTTCCAATAATCGATCTAGTATTTTTTGGGAACCTTTGACATAACAAGCTGTTCCCATACATACAGATATATTGTATTTTCCTTTTGGTTTTAAGGAAAATCTTGAATAAAAGGTGACAACACCATAAATTTCTGCCATTGGAATAGATAAAAATTCTGACAAGTCTTTTTGAACCTCCATTGGAACATATCCATAGTGTTCCTGTATTTCGTTTAACATTTGAATTAAATTATCTTTGATTGGTTGGTATTCTGCGAAAAGTTGCTCTACAAATTTATCTTTTTCGTTCCCACCACAGCAACATTTTGCATCTACATTTCCTTTTTCATGCATATTTTTCTCCTCCTTTAATAATATGTATTAAACCATTAACTGAATTATATCAAACTCGAATTTTTTATACAATGGTTTTAAAAAAATTTATATCTTTGTGTCACTTTTTGTTTTCTTATTGACATTTATGTTAAAAGATGTCAAAATAGAAATGTAAAAAATAAAAAGGGGGATTTATTATGAATTACAATTATGCAAGAGCATTAGATTCTTCTAGTGCATTATCTTCTTCTAGTATTTCAGATGTAGCTATTGCAGCTATAGCAGGAATTTTAGGCTTCGTTATATTGGTAGCAAGTATCATTGTAATTATGCAAATTATTGGGATGTGGAAAGTTTTCACAAAAGCTGGTGAAAAAGGCTGGAAAGCAATTATACCTTTCTATAATATAGCAATGTTATATAAAATTTCTGGCATGTCACCATATCTTGTATTTGTGTACATTGGCTTATTTATACCATTTATTAATTTCTTTGCTTCTCTTGCATTAGCAATTATTACACTATACCAAAAAGTAAATCTAATGAAAGCTTTCAAAGCTTCAACTGGTTTAACCGTTGCTATGCTTATGGTACCATTTGTTACTTACTTAATTCTTGGCTTCGGAGAATCTGAATATTTTGGATTTGATGAAAAAGCAACTGTTGAAGAATAATAAGCACGAGTCTATTGGTCTAGTAGAAATACTAGACCTCTTTTTCTTAACCTTCCTTATTGATGGCAAATTATAAATTGATTGACATTTAACATAATATTTACTATAATAGAAGTGTTGCTAAAATAAGTTCAGTAAGCTATACAATGTAAGATAGATACTTATATCTTACATTATACTGGTATTAAAAGAAAGGATTGATATTATGATTGTTCTTGAGTACAAACACGGAAAAGGTAATACAGATTATTTTTATGTTGAACAACAACCTGTTTTGAGAAAAAAAGAAGGCACGGATGAAATGATTCCAACAATCCAGGAGCGGCGTTTTGCATTTAAGCTAACCCGGGAAAACGAAGGCTTTCGATTAACTGAAAAGGAACTTGTCACAGCGGGAGAACTTTTTATGGCATTAGTAGAGTTGACACAGTGTGGGTACTATCCTATTTTTGCAACAATATTGGATTGTCAAATAACTGCGGAAAAATATGTGACTTTTAGAGAGCTTGAGACTAATGTTAATGCACAACTCATGAATCGAGGCGAAGAGCCATTAGACACAGAAAGCCTATAATACCATATCAGAAGCTAAGAATACCACTTTGTAATGAAGTGGTATTCTATTATAACATTAGAGTAATTCCTTAGCTATGTGAAGTAAACCCTCCCTATTAAACTTTTTTGTCTAATAAGGAGGGTTCACTTCATTTATACTTGCTTTTTTAATTTGCATTTAAATATCTAACAACTTCATCAATGCTTTCCTTTGGTGTTGAAGCACCAGCCATAATGCCAACTCTTTCTATCTTATCTGCTATTTCTAGTTCTTGAACACCTTCGATTAAAATAGTATGATCACAGTTCTTTTTTGCCACCTCATACAACTTTTTCGTATTGGAACTATTTTTTCCTCCTATAATAATCATGGTATCAACTTTTTTAGAAAGTTCTTCTATTTCCTTTTGCCTTAATTCAGTCGTTCTACAAATCGTATTTTTCACAACAAAATCAACATCATCTCTTATTTCCTTTTGAATCATTTTTTCTATGTTATAAAACCTCTCCAAACTAAAAGTAGTCTGTGAAATTAAAAGCAATTTCTTTTTCATTGATTTTTCAAACAATTCCATTGCTTTTGAAACCTCTTCCTCTTTTTCAATCACATAACAATCTTTTCCACAATGGCTCAAAGTCCCAATATTTTCGGGATGACTTTTTGCTCCTAATAGAAAAATGAAATATCCTTGTTTGCTAAATTTCTCTGCTATTTTGTGCACTTTCAAAACATTCGGGCAAGTATAATCTTGTATTTTAATATTCATTTTTTCTGCCAAATCATAAACTTCTTTTGGAATGCCATGTGCACGAATTAAGGTTGTACCTTGTGCATCTTCTATTTTTTCAATACATTTAATTCCTAAATTTTGTAATTTTTCTACCACTTGTCTATTATGGACAATCTCTCCTAAGCAATAAACTGGCTCTTTTGCTTTACTTATTTCCTGTATTGCACCTTCTACGGCTCTCTCTACTCCATAACAAAATCCTGCTGTTTTGCCAACTATTATTTCCATTGCTTCAACTCCTTTTCTCTTTCCTCAGTTTGGGATGATAGCAAGTGGCGACTTTGTACCTGTCCCAAACTCGCCAAACTCGCCAAACTTGCTACAATTTCTTGTTTTAATTCTTGCACTATATCTTCTTGTTTGATTTTTCTTATAATTTCACCTTTTTTAAATAAAAGCCCTTCTCCGATTCCACCTGCTATTCCAATGTCTGCTTCTTTTGCCTCTCCTGGTCCGATTAACAGCACATCCCATAACAGCTACTGTAATATCAGCCTCTATGGTTTGTAAAAAAGCTTCCATTTCTTTTGCAATAGGAATTAAATCAATTTGGGTTCTTCCGGCAAGTTGGACAGGCAATTAAGGTTGGCGATTTGTGATACAAATTACAGTCTTTTAAAATTTCTTTGGCTACCATAACTTCTTTGATTGGGTCATCTGAAAGAGAAACTCGAATGGTATCTCCTATTCCCTGTCTTAATAAAATACCTAGTCCTATACTTGATTTGATCGTTCCACTAAATTCTGTTCCTGATTCTGTAATTCCTAAATGAAGAGGACAAGAAAATTCTTGTGCTGCTTCTTGGTATGCTTCAATGCATAAGTCCAAATTTGAAGCTTTTAGAGAAATAGAATAATCATAAAAATTTAATTTTTCTAAAATTTCTACATGTTTTTTGGCACTTTCCACCATAGCTTTTGCTGTTGGCTTGCCATCTCGATTTAATAGCTCTTTTTCTAAAGAACCCGCATTAACGCCAATTCGAATTGGTATATGGTTGTTTTTGCAACCATCAACAACTGCTTTTACTTTTTCTTCTGAACCAATATTTCCTGGGTTAATTCGAATTTTGCTGGCACCAGCTTCAATTGCTACTAACGCAATTTGATAGTCAAAGTGAATGTCAGCAACAATCGGAATATGTATTTGCTTTTTTATTTCTCGAATGGCTCCGTGCATCCTCTTTGTCCAAACAAGCCACTCGAATGATTTGACACCCTACTTTTTCGAGTGCTAGAATTTGTTTTACCGTTGCTTCTATGTCCTTTGTTTTGGTATTACACATGGATTGAATGACAACTTTGTTTTGCCCTCCAATGGCAACATTTCCTACCATTATCTTTCTAGTTTCTGTTCGTTTCATTTTTTTGCTTTCCTTTTCTTCAAATATGTTTTAATTTGGAAAAGAATTGTTATTTGGCTAGGCACACGAGTTTTCAATTTATGAGGCGTACGAGGGTACGTTGACTAAATTGAAAAGGAAGTGTAACAACGCCAAATGATAATTATTTTTCAAATTATATTAGTTCATTTCAACTGTTCCCACAATCTCATTAATATCTTCAATCTGATGTTTTTTCATATAATTCTCAATTCCTGCAATCGTATCAACACTTGTGTAAGGATTGATAAAATTACCAGCACCAATTGAAATAGCATTAGCACCAGCTAGCATAAATTCAATGGCATCATCACCATTTACAATGCCACCCATTCCCAGTACAGGGATGTTAACAGCTTGTGCCACTTGATAAACCATACGAACAGCTACTGGTCGAATAGCTGGACCAGAAAGTCCACCAGTATTATTAGCTAGAACTGGTCTTTTCTTATCTATATCGATTTTCATTCCTAATAAAGTATTAATTAAAGACACGCCATCTGCACCAGCATCTTCTACTGCTTTTGCAATAGATGCAATATCTGTAACATTTGGGGTTAATTTTACAATTAATGGTTTATCTAACACTTTTCTTACTTCTGAAGTAACTTGTTTTACTCCTTCATAGGTGTTACCAAATGCCATACAGCCAGCTTTTACATTAGGACAAGACAAATTTAATTCTACTCCATCAATATCTAATGTATTTAATACTTTACAAAGTTCTACATATTCTTCAATGCTTTTTCCGATTGCATTAACAATAATAGCTGTATCAAATTTTCTTAAAAATGGTAAGTCATTTTGTGCAAAATATTCTATTCCTGGATTTTGTAGTCCAATACTATTTAACATTCCACTTGCTGTTTCGTAAACTCTGGAAGGTTTATTTCCACTCCAAGGTTTTAATGCTGTACCTTTTGTAATAATTCCACCTAATTTGCTTAGGTCAAAAAAGTTACTAAATTCTCTCCCATAACCAAATGTTCCTGATGCTACGGTTACTGGGTTTTTCATTTTAATTCCTGCCAAATTAACTTGTGTGTTCATTTTTTCCTCCTTAAATAATTGGATTTCCATTTTTGTTAATTTCGTTTATTTGCTGTTCTATGGATATTTTACTTAATTTATGAATGAATTTCTTTATTTTTAATACGATAATGCTTTAATAGTTTTTTAGTCAGACAATCATTGACAACTTTTCTATGACCTTTGACAAAGCAATTTTTTGATTTAATTACAATTTAAATTTCTACATCTTTCGCATTAAACACTGGACCGGCCTTACAAACATTCCAATACGCAGGAGCATCTTTTGGACTTTTTGCTGTTTTCACAGCACACCCCAAACATACTCCTAATCCACATGCCATTTTTTCTTCCAAAGAAATTTGACAAGGAATTTCTTTTTCTATGGCTATTTTTTGTACGGCTTTCAACATAGGTAAAGGTCCACAAGCATAAATTGCATCTACTTTATCCGCTTCAATATCTTTTTCTAAATAATTAATAGCAAATCCTTTTTTGGCATAACTACCATCATCGGTTGTCAAAACAAGTTCATTCGATACCTTTCCAAATTCTTCTTCTAACACTACAAAATCTTCACTTCTAAATCCAAGATAAGTGGTAACATTTTTATCATCTGCTTTAGCACATTTTGCTAATTCATATAATGGAAACACACCAATTCCACCACCTATAATGGCTATATTCTTATAATCATCATATTTAAAAGTACCATAGCCAAGTGGTCCAATTATATCAATGGTTTTTCCCTCTTCCCTTTTGGATAAAAGCTCTGTTCCTTTTCCTTTTACTTGGAAGATAAATTCCAAAACGCCATTTTCTCTGTCTAAATTATAAATACTAATAGGTCTTCTTAAAAAAGGATCTAACTGGTCTGTTACTCTTATTTCTATAAAATTTCCTGGTTTTGCTTCTTTTACAATACTTGGTGCTTTTACACTAAATTTGAATATGTCTGGCTTTAACTGCTCTTTTTTTATTAATTGTGCTAATACTAATTCTGACATGACTTTTCCTCCTTCACTACTAATTCTTGATATCCTGTGTTTTCATCCATTTCTCTCCTTTATTCCAAATGGCGAGTTTGGCGAGTTTGTGCCTGTCCCAAAGTCGCCACTTTAATTGCTTGGTTGAGTTGGTCTCTCATTCTTAAGGCTTCTGCTCTGGTTGCTTTGGCATATTCTTCTTCTGTAAATTGGTCTTTCCATCTGTCTGATTGGTAGGCACACATTAGGCTTCTAGAGGCATTAACGATACCTCCTAGTCCGTTGTTATCAAATCCTAGAGCAATGTCATTGGCTTTTCCTCCTTGTGCTCCATATCCTGGGATTAGAAAATATGTATGTGGTGCATTTTTTCGGATTTGTGCTAATTGTTCTGGATAGGTTGCTCCTACTACTGCTGCGATACTGCTATATCCATTTTCTCCTCTTAATTCTTCGCCCCATTTTTCTACTAATTCGGTTACTTGTGTATATACTTCTTTTCCGTTTTCTAATTTTAAGTCTTGTAGCTCTCCTGATGATGGATTTGAAGTTTTTACTAAGATAAAAATTCCTTTATCGTATTTTTTACAGTCTTCTATGAATGGTTTAACACAGTCAGTTCCCATATAAGGATTGACAGTGACAAAGTCTACGTCGTAAATGGCTTGTTCTGTTCCTCCAATTGGTGTTTTTCCTAAGAACGCATTGGAATATCCGTACCGCTGTTGAACCAATGTCCCCTCTTTTGATGTCTGCAATTACTACCATTCCTTTTTCTTTGGCATATTGACAAGTTTCTCTAAAAGCTTCCATTCCTGCTATTCCAAACATTTCGTAAAAGGCAATTTGTGGTTTAATAGCTGGAATGATATCACAAATATGGTCCATTATTGTTTTGTTGTATTCTATAATAGCCTTTGCTACTCCTTCTAAATCTCCGAGAATATTTACTGGTCACACATTTTGGTAACATTTCATATCTTGGGTCTAATCCGATTACGGTTGGATTATTTGTTTCTTTGATTTTTTCAATTAGTTTATCGATGGCATTCATAATTTTTTCTCCTTCTCCTTTTATTATTTGTTGTGGCGAGTTTGTGCCTGTCCCAAAGTCGCCATTTAAATATTTTCTTCCCATTGTTTTTCTTTAAATCCTACTAAAACAACTTTGTCATTTATGAATAGCGGTCTTTTGATTAACATTGCATTTGTAGATAGTAATTCTATTTTTTCGGTATCAGACATATTCGGTAGTTTTTCTTTTAAGTTTAGTTGTTTGTATTTTAAGCCACTTGTATTGAAGAACTTTTTGATTTCTAATCCACTTTGTTTTATCCATTTTTCTAGTTCTTGTTTGGTTGGTGTTTCCTCTACTATATGTTTTTCTTGGAATTTTATCTGATTTTTTTCTAGCCATTTTTTTGCGTTTTGACAGGTGGAACATTTGGGATACCACACAAATAAATTTTTCATTATTACCTCTCATCTTTATATACGATATTTCCATTTACTATAGTATATTTTACTCTACCTTTTAATTCTTTTCCAATAAATGGACTATTTTTCGCTTTTGACACAACCATTTCTTTGGTGTAAGTGTATGTCTCATTTGGGTCAAAAATCGTAATATCAGCTACTTTTCCTTCTTCAATCGTACCTCTATCAATCTTTAATAATTGAGCTGGATTATAAGAAGTAACTCTTACTAAATCTAAATACGTTAAATCTCCTGTGTCAATTAAATTCATGATTTCTGCTGATAAAGCTGTTTCAAATCCAATAATACCATTTGGGGCAGTTGCTAAACCTTTATTTTTCTCGTGTTCTGCATGTGGTGCGTGGTCTGTGATAATAGCGTCAATCGTTCCTTCTTTTAGCCCCTCAATAATAGCCAATCTGTCTTTTTCTTCTCTTAGCGGAGGATTCATTTTTGCATTTACTCCTGCTTTTAAAACTTCATCAACCGTAAAGGTGAAGTAGTGAGGGCAAGTTTCACAAGAGATTTTCACGCCTCTTTTTTTGGCATCTCTTACCATGTTTTTTGTTGTTTTGGTACTGATATGACAAATATGGGCTCTTACCTCATTTGTCTCTGCTATTACCATTTCTCTTGCTGCCATAATTTCTTCCGCTTCTGGTAACACGCCATCAACGCCTAATTGGTCTGCTACTTTTCCACTATTAATCGCTCCAGCTGCTACTGATTTTTCTTCACAATGAGATGCCACAAAAGTTCCTAGCTTGTCCGCTTCGATAATCGCTTCTCTCATCATTTTGCTATTCACAACTGGCATTCCGTCATCTGAAAAAGCAATGGCACCTGCTTTTTTTAATGCCTCAAAGTCTACTAGTTCTTCTCCTTTTTCTCCTTTGGATACAGAGGCATAAGGAAGAACATTACATAGGTTGACTCTTTTGGCTTCTTCCATAATTTTTTGCAAAACAATAGCGCTATCAGGTGTTGGTTTTGTATTTGGCATTGGACAAATTGTAGTAAAACCACCACTAACGGCGCTTTTGCTACCTGTTTCGATTGTTTCTTTATGCTCAAATCCAGGTTCTCTTAAATGGCAGTGCATATCAATCATTCCAGGTATGATATTAAAATTGGTACAGTCAATTATTTTGTCTACTGTTTCTGTTATTTCATTTCCTATTTTCTTTATTTTGTCGTCTTCTATTAAAATGTCTTTTTTCTCAAATGTATTTGTTTTGTAGTCGATTAGTGTTCCGTTTTTTAATAATGTTTTCATTTTATCACGTTCCTTTCTTTCAAATAAACTTGGTTGGAAAACAATTAGGTACTTTTCAACCGCCACCTCCAAAAACTCATTTTCATTATCTTATCATATAGAGCACAAAAAGTCTATATCTTTATATTTTTATTTTCATGATGGCACATCAAAAAATAGTGGGCTGATTTATATCTTATAAAATTTAATAGATAGAGTTCAGCCCATGTTTAATTGTTCGTCTTTGATTTATTATCTTTTACACATATTTCTAGTACAACGTTGTTGATAATCACAATTTCTTCTACTATTACAATTTTCTTGTAAGCATAGATTGTTTCTTGTCATACAATTACTATTTTGTTGATACAGTGGGCAATTTTCATTTAGGCTACAATTATTGTTACAGTCTCTTATTCTCTCTTCCTTGTTTTGATAAATCTCATTTGCTTCTTCTTTTGTCAAGCTATTATTTTTTACTTCTTGTTCAAGTATTTCTTGCTTTGCTTGTAATTTTTCTTCTTTTGATAATACTTGTACATATGAATTAGCAAATACTACACTGACTAATAATAGCATAAAAAATAGAAAAGAAACTATTACTTTATTTTTCATATTCCATTTCCCTCCCTTCTATTTTTAACTTCAAAGATAAATTATTACATCGTTGCCACAATTATAACATTATTTTTTCAAAAAGTATAGAAAAATAGAAAAAAATAAAACAACATTTTTTCGTATTTAATTGACAAATTTCCTTTTTTCCTTTACAATAATTTTCAGAATAAATTTAAGGAGGAACCATTATGTCTGATATCATGTCATATCTATTTGAAACAAAAGCAGTAAAATTTTGCGAAGAAAATAAACCATTCTTTTTAACATCAGGAACCATCTCGCCATATTTTGTAAACACTCATTTTCTTTATGGAAGCGAAAAAGAAGCAACTGAATTCTTATCTTATATTGATACTTTGTTAGTAGATCGAATTAATTTACCAAAAAAGGTATTTGATAAAGTATTAGAACAATATGAGAATAACGATATTTTTAAATATACCATTGACACCATGGTAAAAGCCATTTCCGACAATGTTAACATCGATGAAATTGATTATATTTCTGGTGGAGAAAGAAGAGATTGGTATTTTTCTAATATGATTGCTTATCTATTAAAAAAGCCACATCTTACCCTATTCAAAGATATGGAAGCTTTCGTTAGTCCTTATGATTTCTCTTCTGCTGAAAAAATAACAGATATCGAAGGAAAAACGGTATTAAATGCATCTGACTTAGTCAATGTAGCCTCTAACTATGTTCGTTCTTGGATTCCAGCCATTAAAAACTTAAACGGAAAATTATTATGGACTTGCTATGTTGTGGATCGTAAACAAGGTGGAACAGAAGTACTTGAAAAAGAAGGAATTAAAACCATTTTCTTAGCTCTAGTGGATAACGCTCTTTTTGAAAAAGCATTTGAACTAGGAATTATTAATCAAGGACAATTAGACATGTTAAAAGGATTTTATTATGCCCCCTATGAAACGATGAGAAATTTCTTGATTGCTCATCCTGAATTCATACAAAATGCTTTGAACTCTTCTGATGAAAGAACACAAAAAAGAGTTAAAATTTTAACAGAAGATAATTTATATAATTTGTAGAAATGTCCCCACTGGTTTCAGGATTAAGTGGGGACAATAATTTTATTACATCTAACCACAGTTACATGATCTGGTATATTTTTTAAAACCGTGCTATTCGCACCTATTTTCACATAGTTTCCAACTTTTATCGGACCTAATACTTTTGCTCCTGCTCCTACCATAACGTGGTTTCCAATGTCTGGGTGTCTTTTGTTTTTATCTTTTCCTGTTCCTCCTAGTGTTGCATTATGATAAATGGTACAGTCATTTCCAATGGTTGCTGTTTCTCCTATCACAATTCCCATTCCATGATCAATAAATAATCTTCTTCCTATTTTGGCTCCCGGATGAATTTCAATTCCTGTAAAAAATCTTCCTATTTGTGAAATCAGTCTAGCTAAGAATAATAATTTGTGACAATATAAGAAATGGGCTAATCTATGGAATACAAGAATGTGAAATCCTGGATATAGGATGATTACTTCTAAGAGGTTTCTGCAAGCAGGGTCTTGTTTTTTTATGTTTTTTGCATCTTCGTATAATTCTTTTAAAAATAACATACTTATCACCTTATTATAGAATATGTAGGTTATTTGAATTACGTTATAGAAATGGCGAGTTTGTGCCTGTCCCAAACTCGCCATTACAATAACTTTTCTAATTCTTTTATCTTATCACGCAACTCTGCTGCTTTTTCAAATTCCATACTAGCAGCAAATTGCAACATTTGATCTGTTAACTCCTCAATTACATCTTGAATATTTTCATTTTTCTCTAATTTATATTCTACGCTAATATCTTCCACTGTTGTCATGGCTATATTTTCACGCACAGATTTTTGAATGGTTTTTGGTGTAATGCCATGTTCTTTATTATATTGTTCTTGTATCCTTCTTCTTCTATTGGTTTCTGAAATTGCCTTTTCCATACTTTCTGTTAGTTCATCGGCATACATGATAACCGTTCCGTCTGTATTTCTTGCAGCACGACCGATGGTCTGGATTAATGACCTTTCCGAACGTAAAAATCCTTCTTTGTCAGCATCTAGGATTGCTACCAAAGAAACTTCTGGTATGTCTAGTCCTTCTCTTAACAGGTTAATTCCCACTAGTACATCAAATTCCCCCAAACGAAGATTACGAATGATTTCCATTCTTTCTAAGGCTTTGGTTTCTGAATGCATATAAGTTACTTTAATCTCTAGGCTTTTTAAATATTCCGTTAAATCTTCTGCCATTTTTTTCGTCAAAGTAGTAACAAGCACTCTTTCTTTTCTTTCCACTCGAATTCGTATTTGTTCTAATAAATCGTCAATTTGATTGGTGACTGGTTTTACTTCTATTTTTGGGTCTAATAATCCTGTTGGTCTGATAATTTGCTCCACTACATTGTCTTGGCTATGTTCTTTTTCATAGTCAGCTGGTGTTGCACTTACAAATACCACTTGATTTAATCTTTGTTCAAATTCATCAAATTTTAGCGGTCTATTGTCAAAAGCAGATGGCAAGCGAAATCCATAATTGACAAGTGCTTCCTTCCTTGACCTGTCTCCATTATACATAGCTCTAACTTGAGGAATGGTCGCATGCGATTCGTCTACTAATAATAAAAAGTCATCTGGAAAATAGTCAAATAAAGTATAGGGAGGACTTCCCTCTTCTCTTCCACTAATATGTCTTGAATAATTTTCAATACCAGAACAAAATCCCGTTTCTTTCATCATTTCTATATCAAAATTGGTTCTCTCTTCTATTCTTTGGGCTTCGATTAATTTATTTTGTGCTTTGAAGTATTTGACTCTCTCTTCCATTTCTTTTTCAATGGTTAGAATCGCTCTTTCCATCTTGTCCTTTGTCGTGACATAGTGGGAAGCGGGCGAAATTAGAATGTGTTTTCTAATTCCGATTGGTTTTCCTGTTAGTGGATTGATTTCCGTGATTTTTTCGATTTCATCTCCCCAAAATTCCACTCTAACTGCTGATTCGGATTGGTCTGAAGGATAAATTTCTACAATGTCTCCTTTGGCTCGAAAGGTTCCTCTTTTAAAGTCAATTTCATTTCTTGTGTATTGCATGGTTATTAGCTTCTTTAATACTTGATCACGCGACTTATTCATGCCAGAACGTAAAGATAACATCATCTCTTGATAATCCACTGGGTCTCCTAATCCATAGATACAAGAAACAGAAGCTACTATAATAACGTCTTTTGTTTCAAATAAGGATAAGGTAGCTGAGTGACGCAATTTGTCAATTTCATCATTGATGGATGAATCCTTTTCGATATAAGTGTCTGATGATGGTATATAGCTTTCTGGTTGATAATAATCATAATAAGAGACAAAATACTCTACATTATTGCCGAGGGAAAAACTCTTTGAATTCGGAATATAATTGTCCAGCTAACGTTTTATTGTGTGCCAAAACGAGTGTTGGCTTTTGGACTTTTTCTATGATATTTGCCATTGTAAAGGTTTTTCCGAGAGCCTGTAACTCCTAGAAGCGTCTGGAATTTCTTGCCTTGTTGTATTCCTTTTGATAAGTATTCAATTGCTTGTGGTTGGTCGCCTGTTGGCTTGTAATCGGAATGTAATTTGAACATATTTTTCCTCCCTTTTGCTGAGACTGTTAAGGCTTTGCCTATTACAGTCTCAGTATGCGTGGCACTTAGTTACCGTTCAATCTTTGATTGTTACAGTAACTTAAGTGGTGTTAGCTGTGACCTAAATTATGACCAATATCAACCAAAAAATTCGTGTAATTTTTTAGAAAATTCGTGTAATTACCTTTTTAAAATTTATTTTTTTAATTAATAAAACGCCATTACACGAATTAGGTCACAAACTTTATTTTAATTCTATTTATTTAATCTAAAAGCTAATTCTAAACATATATTAAATAGTTGCTCTCTAGCAGTATTATTAAACTGCCAATTTCTTGAATTATAATTATTAACATCATTAAGCATATCACCACTATATAATAATTCAACAAATTGTTTGTTTCTAAATTTTGCACAAGCTGTTAATGCAGAGCATTCCATTTCAACTGTTCTACAGCCTTGTCTTTTTCGTAATTCTATTTTTTCTGGAGTTTCTCTCTTTGAAGCATCTGTCGACCATGTCTTACAAGTTTCATATTTTATTTTTAATTCTTGTAAAATATCTTCTACTTTTCTGATTAAATTTAAATCCAATTTAATTTCTTTAGATGGTTTCATATAATGGAATGATGTTCCTTCATCTCTAATTGCTGATGTTGGTAATAAAATTTCTCCTTCTGCTATTTGACTCAAGACACCACATCCTCCACAACCAATGATTAATTCAACACCATTTGCATACAAATCTTCCATTATATTAACACATAATGGTGCACCCATCGGTGCTTGAGTAAAAACGACTTTATGATTGTCTCTATTTATTTCATAATAATTCCAGTCAATTATATCATGATAAACAGTCATAATCTTATTCACTTCATCTGATTTGCTATATTCTTTTACTACATCTTTAAAGAAACACATAATTGCTATTTTTGGTAACTTGACATCTAATTTGTCTGGCATTCTAGTAGAAATTCTTTCATCGTCAAATTCAAATAATGCACATGTTTCATTTTCTGTAATCATATCTTAGCTCCTTTCGTCTTATATTTTCTAAAATTTCTACTTTTACACTATTCTTTCTCATTTTCTTTTGCTAATTCAATCAATTCTTTCTCATCTTTTATAATTTTAATTAATTCTTCTTTTGTTGGCAAATAAGTTAAATATTTTGAGGCATATACATTTTTTACATCGTCACCTAATGTCATTTCTACAACAGCGTCGTCTTTATCAGCACATAATAATATTCCTATCGGTTCATTTTCACCCTCTATCATTTGAGTTTTTTTATAATAATTCACATACATTTGCATTTGTCCAATATCTTGATGTGTTAATTTCCCAATTTTTAAATCTATTATTACAAAGCATTTTGCAAGACGATTATAGAATATTAAATCTGGATAATAATATTCAGAGCCAATCTTAATTCTTTGTTGACTCGCTACATATGAGAATCCCCTTCCTAGTTCTAACAAGAATTCAGTTAAATGGGATAATAAGGCTTTTTCTAAATCTGTTTCTAAATAGTTTTTGTTTTCCTTTAGTCCAGCAAATTCAAAAATATAAGGATTTTTCAATAGTTCCTCTGGTTGCTTTTCAATTAGACCTTTTGTTGATTCTACCATGATTTTATTTTTATCTGGAGATATTAAATATCTATCATATAATTTTGTATTTATCTGTCTTCTTAATTCTCTACAACCCCAATTAGATTTAATACTTTCAATCTCATAAAATTCTCTTTCTTCTTTTCTATCTATTCTTATTAATTCTTGAAAATGTGCCCAACTCAATTCGGTCGACACTGTCGACCAAATTGGATACATTTCATAAAATCTTCTCATTCTTCTAATACTAACTGGTGAAAAGCCACTACCAAATTCATTGGTTAACTTAGCTGATAATGCTTCTATTATCTTTTTTCCATAGCTTGCCTTGGCACGGCTTTCAGATAATTCATAAGTTATTTTTCCAACATACCAATAAACTTCTACCATTGTTGTATCAATATGTTTTAGCATTTTACCTCGTGCTACAATAATTTTATTTCTAATATCATCATATATCTTTTCAATATCTATTAAATTATTGTTTGTTTCACTAACAAATTTTGATTCGGATATATTTTTATTATTCATGGTATATCAACTCACTTTCGACTTACTTATATGATTGTAACACATTTATATTGTTCTTTTCAATAATAGCAATTACACGAATTCGGTCACAAACTTTATATTTTATATCTGTTTATGCAATCTAACTTCTAATTCTAAACATATATTAAATAGTTTCTCTCTAGCAGTATTATTAAACTCATAATGTGTTTCTTGCATTTTCCTCTTAACTGGTATCATATAATCTCCTCACTTTAATTATTTTCATTTAATTTCAAGTTTTTCTTTTCTTCTTCTACTGCTTCTATTAATTCCTGCTCAGTTGGTAAATGTAATTTATACTCTGATGAAAATATACTATCGTTATTTTCTGGTAATGTATATTTTACTACTGTTTCGTTTTTCTCTGTACTTAATAATATACCAACTGTTTTATTTTCTTCACTACTTTTTATGTCTCTATCATAATAATTAACATACATCTGCATTTGTCCAATATCTTGATGAGTAATCTTTCCAATTTTTAAATCAATAATTACAAAACATTTAAGCAATCTATTATAGAATACTAAATCTGGATAAAAATGTTCTTCTTCCATTGTAATTCTCACTTGACTGCCAACAAACATAAATCCCTTTCCAAGTTCTAATAAAAATTCTTTTAAATGTTCAAGTATATTTCTTTCTAAATCTGATTCTAAATATTTCGTATTTTCCTTTATATCTAAAAACTCAAGTACAAAAGGATCTTTTACTAAATCTTTTCCTATTTTTAATACTTGTCCTTTTTCTGCTAGTTCTAGTACTTTTCCTTTATCTTTTGATAAAACTAACCTTTCATACAATAATGAATTCTTCTGTCTTTGTAATTCTCTAACACTCCATCTTGAATTAATTGCTTCTTTTAAATAAAAGTTTCTTTTCGGTTCTTCTTCAATTTTAATTAGTTCTAAATAATGTGTCCAACTCAATTCGTTCATCACTGATGAACGATTTTCAAACAAACAATAAAATTTTCTCATTCTTCTTAAATTTATTATTGAAAAACCTTTGCCAAATTCATTTGTAAGTTTCTTAGATAATTTTTCTAAAACTGCATCTCCATAAGTTGCTCTTTCATCTCCCTGTTGAATTTCCATGATAATTTTTCCAATATTCCAGTATAAATTCAGCATTTCTGTATTTACAGCACTATATACTCTATTTCTACTATTATTTATTAAATCTTTAATTTCTTCAAAAATGGGATTTATATTTTCATCAAATACATTTAATTCATTTATCATTATTATACACCCTCTTCTTTTATGCATTATATCAAATCTATATCACATTTAAAATACTTTCATATATATTCTTAGATTAAAAATAAATTTCATTACACGAATTTTACACGAATTGGGTCACAAACTTTATTTTTTATTATTAATAATTGATACTATTTCATCATGAATATTACCATTAGTAACAAGCATAGTATCTATATTTTTCCTTGTATTTCCTTGCAGATTAGTCACTTTTCCTCCTGCAAGTTAATAT
The DNA here is from genome assembly GCA_947571515.1 of uncultured Clostridium sp. Lineage (GTDB taxonomy): Bacteria > Bacillota > Clostridia > TANB77 > CAG-508 > CAG-269. Next base: position 25,551 of record CANOYI010000009.1, read on the forward strand.
CCATACTTTTTGCATTATTTATGAATGCATCAGAATATCCAGTATCAAATAATATTTTAATTTGTAATATTCGATGAAATTACCCTGTATTTATTTTAGTGTATAATAAGTATAGAAAGTAAGTAATCACAGAAGTGTGGTTGCCCAAAATTATATTAAGAAACTACACATTGCTCTGCAATTCATTTAAGCAATGTGTAGTCTTTTTATTTTATCTGACCATTAATCCATTGTATGTATATAATACATAGCAAGGCTAAATTTATATAATTCGGTATTTCATGGGTAATTTAAGCATTTATATTTCTAAAACACTACTTAAATTCTCTTTCAGATCTTCTGGGTCCTCATAAAAAAATGTTTCTTTTATCTTGCCTGAGCCTAAAACTGTACTAGAAATTTTACTTCCCTTTTTAGCAACTATAATGATAGGAATATTTAGTCTTACCGCTTCTTGCAATTCCATTCCTTGTCCTGTTGAGGGATTACTCATTTCTGCAATGACTAAGTCTGTTTTTTGTAATAGTTTCATTACTCTTTGATACATTTCTTCGTTTGTTCCTTTAAATTTAATGGTATCAATTGGTGAATATATATTGTTAGCATATGGTGTTAATTCCTTTACTAAAATTTCATATATTTTTATGCTATCCTCTTTCGCTGATGTAATGGTTCCTGTTATCATAATATTTTTTAAATAATTCATATTAAAATCTACTCCTTTTCTTTTATTAACTTTATTACTTTTGGTATCTCCTTTATCCCACTTTTCTTGCCCATATGTCCAATATTTTCAATTAATATTGGAGTTGCATCGATACTTTTAGGATATTATTCTAATATATCAAAGGTACCAAATAGTCATTTTAGGGATTCCATTATACTCATGAATTAAAATGATGTTTTTCATATTATAGGAAAGTTCTCCGAACTTTCTATAATATAAATATATTCCACAGAAAAATTGCTGGGCAATTTTTCGCAGGCGAACAAAGACGCGGACTTTGCAATGCTTAAAACAGAAAAAATGTTATTAATGTCCGCTTTTGTTCTATCGTTTTTCTCCTAATTTTAAATCTATTTTTGAGCAATCATCAAGATAATCAATCCAACAATAGCCAAAATCACTCCTAGTATAATCCTCAACCAATTCTTCTTAAACTCCAATTCTTTAAACACGCAAATTCCAAAAAATATCGTAAAAATCGTATTCAACTGCACAATGGTATAAGCAATCGAACCTTGAATATATTTATAAGCAGTAATAAAAAAGTAGGTTGCAAAATAATATACAATTCCTGCCAATAAAGCTAAAAAATTATTTTTTGACACCAGCTTTCCTACTTTTTTCATGCCTTTATCCTTGATTGCGATATAAAGCAAACAAGTTAACAGCATAAACACAGCAGAATAGAGCTGTTGCTCATAAATCAAATTAGCATCTGATGTATACTTCCTCATTAATGCATTTACACCGTAAAATAATGCAGAAATGAGAGCATAGATAATTCCTTTTTTATCAAACACTTCTTCTGTTTGATTTTTGATGGTAAGCAACATAGCTGATAAAAAGATAGCTATTATCGCAAAAAATAGAAAATATATTTTAGTGGTTGATGCTTCTCCAAAAATGAAAAAGATTAATAAAGCTCCAATTGGTCCCTGAAAATTCTTCCATTGATTCGACCTTGACATACCGATTTTATCAATTGCTATCACTAATGAAATGGAGGCTACCATAGAAAGTACACCAGCTATTGCTGCGTATATTAGTAATGGATTCGTTAAGTCGAGTTCATAGCCCTTTATAGCATAGACTAAACAGATTAAAATCGAAGATAGGACAAAACCAATTGACATATACAATGTATAATATTGGGGTTTTTGACTTGATAATTTTCTTGGAATAATATACAAAGTATGAAAAACGGAAGATACGATTGCAAGCGTATATCCTAATATTAAATTTTGCATAATCTTCTCCTCCTTAATTCGTACAATACTAACAATTTTAGTTGATAATTTGGCTAATTGGCATACCTATGACTACACTCATTTAGCTTATCCTTTAGTAATGTACTTTGCGTCTCATAAATCTTCTTAAAAAACTCTTGTTTCGTAACAAAATTTTCATTTGTCATATAATTCATCGTAGCAATTGATACATTCAAACAATGGTCTATCATCTTTTCGCAAATTGTCAAAAGCTCTATAAAAGCAATACCACTTTCTACATTACACGTTTTCTCTTTTAATCTTTGAATATGTGCATTTTTATAATTTTCCTTTTGTACTTCTGCAAACTCTTTAATCGCCTCAATTTCTATGACAAGCTTCAAATCCTTTTCCTTAAAAGCTTGTATGGCAGTTAAAATACTATCTTCCGTCATAGCACATATTTTTTCAAAATTCTCCTGTGCCTGTTCTGATATCTTAATATTTTTTTCATGCATATCTTCTACTGTTTCCGAAAATCGATAAGCATAATCTCCTATTTTTTCAAATTCAGATTGTATTTTCAGTAACGCATTAACTGTTATATTATCTTGTTCTGACAAATCCAAACTTCCAATTCCAACTAAAAAACCTGTGACAACCTGTTCCATTCGATTAATTGCTTTTTCTCTTTCCCCAATCTTGTCTAATTTTTTCACCTGAAAATCTTCTAATAACTGTATCGATCTTCTAAAATTCTTTTCTGCCATTTCTCCCATTTTTTCTATCACAGCTGTGCTATTCATAATAGCTATATTAGGTATGTTTGCCACTCTTTCATCTAACATATTTAATACTGATACATAATCAGTTTCATCATCATCGTCATCTGTTTCTTTTTTATCACGAATGGTAATCATTGTTAACTTCTCAATTACATTAATAAATGGGAACAATAATATGGTTGATACCACATTAAAAATCGTATGGAAATTAGCGATTTGTCCCATATCTATCGTATTTTGCCAAAATGGAAATCCAATCAGATACTGATAAGCATAGATAACTATTAAAAACAGAATCGTTCCTATTAAGTTAAAATATAAATGAACAGCTGCGGTTCTTTTCGCATTTTTGGAACCACCGATACTAGCAAATATCGAAGTAACACAAGTTCCAATATTTTGTCCTAATATAACAGGAATGGTAGTAGCATAGGTTACAATTCCTGTTGTTGATAAGGCTTGCAAAATTCCTACTGTCGCTGATGAGCTTTGCACAATCATAGTGATAAAAGCTCCTGCTAATACGCCTAAGACAGGATTTGATAATTTTGATAATATTTCTGACAAAATAGGTAAATCACTAAATCCACTCGCTATATCTATCATACTAATCATTCCAGTGAATAATAAACCAATTCCTATCATCATTTCTCCAACATTGTTTTTCTTTTTATCTTTGGCTGTCTCCAACATAAAAATTCCTATCAAAAGAATTATTGGTGCTAATACGGCTGGTGTAAGTAAAGATAACCAACTACTACTATCTATGTTTGCTAATCTTAAAATCTGTGAAGTTATGGTAGTTCCTATGTTAGCTCCCATTATGATGGGAATGGCATTTTTTAATTTTAAAATCTCAGAATTAACCAGTCCAACTACGATAATCGTTGTTGCTGATGAACTTTGCGTCGCTACTGTGATTAAGATTCCTGTTAGTAATCCTTTAAACATGTTATCAGTAGCCGAAGTTAAGACTTTTTCTAATTTCCCTCCTGATAGTTTTTTCAAATTGGTACTTAGTATTTTCATTCCATAAATTAATAATGCTAATCCCCCTAGTAATTTTATAACCGATATTAGTATGTTCAATAGTTCCACCTCAAATAAAATAATTTTTTCTTAAACTGATTCTATCTTCTGCAAAAAGTTTTATTTTTCTTCTATCATTTCTTCTGCTTTCTCTTCCTTATTTCTCACTAATGCAATGATAGCTGATATAAATTGTGAAATTTCTTGTATTGCTCCCACATATGCCATTACAATGACATTATAAATCGTCCAACCTAATCCTACTATTGCTGTTGTGATTCTAATTACTTTTACATCATCTTGCCACAATCCATAAGTATAAATAACAGTAACAATAATAGGAATGATACTCCATATATTTTGCCAGCTAATTATGCCAGAAATGACAGCTACCATTTCAAAAATTAATAATATCATTAATGATGGCTTTTTGTCTTTTTTCTTATAATAGTAAAAGATAATACATCTTATTGTATTGATGATTGATATAATCGCTCCTGTAATAGCATTGAGTAAGAAAAATTGTATGGCTACAGCAATGTTAGCAAATACAAAACACATAACAATTTTTTCTTTGGTTTTAAATTGAACTGATGCAACAGTAAATATTAAAGCTATGACTCCACAAATTTGTGCTAAGATAAATAACATTTAAATCTCTCCTTATTTTTTTCTAACATTTTGTATTTATATTTAGATATATATTTTTGTACCAGACAATAAACAGCATAAGCAATCCATACGCCTATAATACCTAACGCAGTATAGGACAAAACAGTAGCTATCACTATTTTTATGATAGATGTGATAAAATTACGCTGTGCTAAAAATTTAAATTCTCTCATTCCACGAAGGATTCCATAATAATAAGTACCACTAATTTCTGCATATTGTCCCATTACTAATAATGGTAATACCGAATATAAGATTACTAATAACTCGTTTTCTCTTAAAAAAATATGTGCAATTACAATCGCAATTATCGTTACAACAACTGGAACAATAATAGAGAACATAGTAATAATTTTTCTAATTACTTTTTTAGCTATTTCCATTCTTTCCTTGTTTTTCTTTCCGGTTTCAATTCCAATACTAATGGATATTCCGTCGCTAAATCCTTGTACAAATGCTTGTGATACATCTGCTATTTGTATTAGAATGACATGTACTGCATATTCCAAAGGTCCTATCCTAGAAACCAAAATGTTAAATACAAATTCATCTATTTTTGAAACAATTCTTTCTATACAATTCCATTTCAAAAGATTAAAAATTTCTTTTGTTATATTTTTTTGAAATTGATAAGTTACTGTGCTTTTCGATTTCAGTATCAAATAAATACTTAATGCTGTATCAATAACAACTGTTACCCAAGCCACCCCTTCTACGCCATAATCTAATTTAACAACGAATAAATCTAACAACAAATTGCATATAAGGGCTATGATTCTTAATATCATTATATTTCCTTGTTTGCCAATTGTTCTTTGATGCCCTGTTAATATTGTTACAATAGAACTTTGTATAAAGCCTATTAATCTTATTGTCATATAAGTAATGCATATTCGATCTACATTAAATAGTTGTGGGAAAATCGGTCTAATGCTATAAATAATTAAAATGGTTATCATTGCTATGAATACTGTAATTATAACAGCATTTCCTGTTAGTAATTTCTTTTTTTTTCATTTTTTTCGCCTTGGGCTTTGGCAAGTATAGCCATATTCGATACATTGATAGATTGAATACTCATTTGCATAATGTTTAATACCACTGCCATTGCTCCTATTGCTCCTAATTCATTAGTTCCTAAAGTTGCGATGACAAGTGTATCAATTAAAGTCATCAAAATATTGATAAAGTTTTCTGTTGCGATTGGGATTGATATTTTTAATTGTTTTTTTACACTTAATGTTTCTTCCATTGTTTCTATTTGTACTCCAAATTATTTTTAACTTTGTACATTATAACATCTATTATAAAAAATTTCATTACTTTTTCTATTTAAGTTTCATTTTTTATTTAGTTATCTGTTACTGTTCAGCCTACTCTTATATTTTTTAGTGAGAAAGCTTAATATATTATT
>CANOYI010000010.1 GCA_947571515.1 uncultured Clostridium sp.
AACTATTACGTTACTTTTATCTTGCTGGACTTGGGCAAACAGTAGCTGGCATATTCTCATACACAGGAATCACAAACTCAAACTGTAAATTTAATAAACCATTCTTCTTATACTCATCTGAAATTCTCTTTCCCTCATCATTGGCAGCCCTAATATTTTGCATATATTGATGATTATACAAATTATTTTTGTCCACCACATTATATTTTTGGAAATACAAAGTAGTTTGTCCTTTCTTAAAATAGCCATTATTTAGAAAGCTTACACTACCATTGATACATGTTTGAGGTGTAAACCAATGATTATCATAAGCATATTTAGCACCATTTTTTATAATTTCTGCATCAGAGTTTCCAGTAGCCCCTATATTAAACAAATTATATACTTTTCTTCCATTATAAGTATAACCATTTAATGTACCTCCATTTTTTCCTTGTTCTTGAATCATTCTTGAAACAATATGGAAAGGACTAACATTATTACTTTTTGAACTTGACAATATTGCATCAATAATACTATCTGTACTATAAGCAGAATATTTCGTCAAAAAGGAACCTGCTATCATTTTCGAAATATCGGTACGAGTTCCTACCGTTGATGTCAAATTCTGAAATTGAAAAATATATCCTTCATCTAAACTATTTCTTGGGTCCATCATATAAGCAATCGCTGACCTAGAAGCACGATACCATCCTGTTCCATATTGTGTATTACCATTTTTCCATTGGTTTCCATATTGTGTTAAACTTTTTGGACTTCCATTTATTACTTGGTCTTCGTTATTTACTGCTGTATTCCAATCAAGTCCTGTATATTTCACCGTTATAATCCAATTTGGATGTTGACTTTGTACTTTTTGTAACAGTGCTTTATAACCTGGATATTTTGCTTCATTCAAAGTGGAAAAATTAGAAGTTCCCGTTGGGGTGGTTTTCACAAATCTAAATTTTTGCGAAACTGTATTATTTCCTTTGTACATTTGCACATTGGTCCCATCTTTTGTACTTCCACCTGCTACATCTAAATACAAATTATTACATTTTGAAATAATACTATAAGTTCCATCTCCAAAATCTTTAATTAACCATTTTTGTGCATTTGAGCTATTACCAGCATATTGTTGTACATTGGTTCCATTGGTTTTTCCTCCACCTGCTACGTCTAATACTTTTTTAGAATGCACTGCTTGTATGGTATAATAATTACTTCCTAAATGAGTTACTTGAAACTTTTGTTGATTGACATTTGACCTTGACCAAATTTGCACATTGGCACCATTAGCAGTACTTCCACCAGCAATATCTAAGATTTTATTGGCATCTATTACTGACTGAATTTCGTACATACCATTATCAATAGCTTGTGCTGAAGTTGCTTCAAAAATAAATTTTTGAGCATCTGTACCATTGGATGCATACATTTGTATATTAGTTCCATCCTTTGTTTCCCCAGCTGCTACATCTAGGCATAAATTATTACATTTTGAAATAACATTATATCTACCATTTCCACAATCTTTAATAATCCATTTCTGATTATTAGAACCTGTATAAGTATATTGAAGTACATTAGTTCCATTTGCTTTACCTGAACCTTTTACATCTAAAGAAAGTTTGGTATGCACTGCTCGAATTGAATAATAGCCACTTCCCAAATGAGTAACATGAAATTTTTGATATTTACTATTTTTATCTGTTGACAATTCTATGTTAGCCGAATTAGCTGTACTTCCACCAGCAACCGTTAATACTTTACTCGTATCTTTAGCAGATTTTATTTTATACATACCATCTTTAATGGTTTGTTGCACTACCATTGTTTTTTCAAAGGTAAATAATTGTGATTTGGTTCCATTTCCTTGGAACACTTGTAAATTCGTTCCATCTTTAGTAGAACCTGCTGCTACATCTAAATACAGATTATTACATTTTGAAATAATAGAATAATATCCATTACTTTCTTTTTTTATTACCCATTTTTGAGCATCTGTTCCATTGGATGCATATTGGTCGACATTCGTACCATTTGTCTTTCCTGCTGCATATACATCTAATACTTTTTTAGAACTCACTGATTGAATGGTATAATAGCCATTTCCTAAATAGCTGATATTAAATTTTTGAGCATTTGAATCATTTCTTGCATAAATTTGTGCATTTGCTCCATTGCTAGTAGAACCAGCATCGATATCTACCACTTTATTGGCATTTAGTGCCGACTTAATCATATAGGTTCCGTTTTCAATGGTTTTTGTTGGTAGTTCTATTTTTTCAAAGGCAAATAATTGAGATTTTGTTCCATTTCCTTTATACATTTGCACATTGGTTCCATCTTTGGTTGAGCCAGCTGCCACATCTAAATATAATCCATTAGATTTGGAAACAATTGAATAATAGCCACTCTTATCTTTCTTAATGATCCATTTTTGAGCATCTGAATTATTACTAGTATATTGCTGTACATTGGTTCCATTCGCTTTTCCTGCTCCTGCTACATCCAACACTTTTTTAGAATGAACCGCTTGTATGGTATAATAACCATTTCCTAAATATGTAATATTAAATTTTTGTTGGTCCACATTTGCTTTTGACCAGATTTGTACATTTGCATTATTATTCTTAGAACCTCCATCTATGTCTAGTACCTTGTTTGTATTCAATACTGATTTTATGGTATAAGTTCCATTTGCTATCGTTTGTGTCGCATTTGTTGCTAATGGCATAATGCCATCCTCTTCTGTTATAGACATTGTCATAATACCATCATCAGCATTTTTACTACTTTCCTGCTTACTATTATCTACTGCATTCTTATTGGTGTCCTTTGTCATATTCGATTTATTTTGTACAACTTCTTTGTTTTCACTACTATTTCCTTTTTGCGTAGCACCATTATTTTCTTTTTGAACACTACTATTTTCTGTTTTAACATCATTTTTTGTTTGAGCACCACTATTCTTTTCTTTAGAATCACTTTGCTCATTAGAAGGTTTTTCTGTTGTAGCATTCGTTGTAACTGTTTTATTTTCTTTCGTATTCGTAGTTGTATCATTACTTGCATTCACTACTGGTAATATCATATGAAACAGTATAATCGTTACTATTATCAAGCTAATTCTTTTGTTTCTTCTCATCTCTTTTCCTCCATTAATTTATTTATGTTCTATTGTTACTAATTTTTAGCACTTTTTAATAAAAATCTGAGTAGCAACCAACACTGTCAACTTAAGGTGTAAAAAAATAATATATTACACCTTAAGTTAACAGCATTGGAGTAGCAACTATGCTCTTAGTAATTTTTATAACAAATATTTAAATCAACATTCCCTACAATTCCATTCACTCTTCCTGAACTAGTATATTGCCACATATCATAATCGTATTTATAATCTGTTTTGATAGCAACATTATTAGTATAATGAGCTACCCAAATATCATAACCCTTTAATTGATTCATATCTAAATTATAGTAGAACCAATCTCTACTAGCATAAATAGCTGGCGTATAACCTGCCTTTTTAATAGTATCACAAAATGCTTTACACACCGCTGTTCTAGTTGCTACATCTAGGTTATCTGCTCTTCCTGCTCCACCATTTGCTGTTTCTGTATCAATGGCAATTGGATAAGTAACTTTAACACCATATGTTTTCACTAGATTTAGTACATAATTCGCTTCTTGTACCGCTTCTTTGGTATTAACTGCTTGTGTAAAGAAATATAGACCAATTGGAATTCCATTTGCTTTTGCTCCCATAACATTTCTAGCAAACCCGAGTATCGGTATTCAGTGAACCAGAAGAACCATATCCTCTAAATCCTGCTCTTATCATTGCAAAATCTGAATAGGCAGATTGATTTACCTTCACCCAATTAATCGCATTTTGATAAAAACTTACATCAATTCCACTTTTCTCATTGATTTTGTTTAATTTAAACTGTTGTGCCACTGAACCATTTCCTTTATATACTTGTACATTGGTTCCATTTCCTGTGCTGTTTCCTACAACATCTAAATAAAGTCCAGTTGCTTTTGATTTTATTCTATAATAACCATTACCTACACTCTCAAATGTCCATTTTTGATTATCTGTATTCTTGTCAGTAGCTTGTACTACATTGTTATTGCTGTTTACTGTCAATACTTTTTTAGAATGTTTTGCTATAATTTTATAGTAAGTATTGTCAATCGTTTTAATATTAAAAATTTGTTGACTAACATTTACTTTATCCCATACTTGCAAATTAGCATTATCATCATAAGAGCCACCTGAAATATCAAGTGCTTTATTGTTATTTTGCCTCATTACAATTTGATAATTACTGTTGTCTATCATCTTTATTTTATTAAATTTAAATTTTTGTGCTTTCGTAGCATTTCCTGTATATACTTGCACATTGGTTCCATTCGCTGTGCTGGCTGCTGCTACATCTAAATATAATCCAGAATAAGCCGCTATTATGTAAAAATAACCATTGCCAGCATCTTTTAATATCCACTTCTGAGCATTAGAGTTGTTACCAGCATATTGCCAAACGTTAGAACCATCTGTCTTACCATTTGCTGCCACATCCAAGACCTTATTAGAATGTAAAGCTTTGATTTCATAATATTTTCCGTTATTATTATATGTAATTTGGAATTTTTGTTGTTGCACATTATCAGATTTCCATATTTGAAGATTTGCCCCATTACTAGTAGAGCCACCAGAAACATCTAATACTTTGTTGTTATTTAAAGCAGAAGATATTTTATAAATTCCATTGTCTAATACTTGCCCACATGTATTGCTATTTATTTTTTCAAATTTGAATTTTTGTGCCTTTGAACCATTTGGCTCATATACTTGTATATTCGTTCCATTTTGAGTAGAAGCTCCATGTAAATCTAAAAATAGGTAGTTACATTTTGAAATGATGTAATAATAACCATCACCTGTCTCTTGTATCATCCATTGTTGTGCCTTTGTTTTATTAGATTGGCATTGTTGTACATTCGTTCCATTTGTTGTTCCTGCCCCATACACATCTAATACTTTATCAGAATGAAAAGCTGTAATGGTATAAGCTTTTAAACTAGTATTATAAGATACCTGAAATTTTTGGTATTGTTTCCCTTTATTTCCTATTTGTACATTTGCTAAGTTACTAGTCTTTCCATCTTCTACTGTTAAAACTTTACTATTTGATAAAGCAGAAGAAATATAATACATTCCTTCTTCTATCGTTTTTTCTGATTTCACTTCTTTTACTTTTTCAAATTTAAATTTTTGAGCATCGGTATTATTTCCTGTATATAATTGAATTTTTGTACCTCTTGTTGCTTTACCTGCAGGAATATCAACATATAATCCATTGCATCTAGAAATAATGAAATAATATCCATTTCCAGCATCTTTCAACATCCATTGTTGTGCTGCTGAGTGGTTACTGCTATATTGTTGAAGCATAGTTCCCTTTGTTTTTCTTGCTCCTGGAACATCTAATACCTTTTTTGAATTTTCGAAAGTTAAAGAATAATAGCCATTGTTTAAATATTTTACAATTACATTTTGACTCATGCTAACAGATAATTGCTTAGCCAGTTTTATTTTTTTACCATTTGCTGTTGCATTATCTTCTACTTGAAATACTATTTTATTATTTAATTTACTATGGATAGTATAAGTTCCATCTTCTAATTTAGCTGATGTTTCACTTGCTTTTGTTACACTTCTTGCTTTCGCATTTATTTGTTCCTCTTCCTCCTCCTGAATTTCTGTCTTATTTTGTTTTGTCTCTTTTGCTTTTGTATCTGTATCCTCTACTTTGGTTTCTTTTTTTTGTGTATTTTCTACTTTTGGGGTATTTGTCTTGCTATTAGTTTGATTATCCGTATTGCTAGTATTCGTTTTGTCTGTTGCTGAATTATTTGTGTTATTCGTATTGGTTTTACTTGTTTCTGAATTATCTGTGTTACTGGTATTGGTTTTACTTGTCCCTTCTGTTTTTTGACTATCCTTTGTTTTTACTGTTTTTCTTTCTTTGCTTTCTACTGTGCTGGAAGCTGTATTATTATTGGCTAAATGAATGGTAGTAAAGCAAATTGGAAATATCATAACTAAAATTAAAATCGTTACTATTATCTTTTTTTTCATAATTAACTTCATTCCTTTATTCTAATTCTTACTTTTATTATATCGAAACATTCTCATTCAATCAATTCATAAATACTGGTAATATTTACATTTTTTTCAAATTTTCTATTTGTGTATATCTTAATAACTCTAATTCATATTTTTCTCTATGCTGTTTTACAACGGTATCTAAAATAACACCACATTGAGCAATGATAATTGCCAAAATCATAATACCAGTTGCCAATATAGCAGAAGGCATTTTTGTAATATATCCTGTTCTAATAAACTCTATCACAACAGGTATGCCGACAATTAATCCTAGTAATACAAACAACAATGAAAAAATCCAGAAAAACTGACGTGGTTTAAAATCTTTAAACATTTTTATAATGGTTTTTATTACTTTCATTCCATCACTTACTGTATTTAGTTTTGATTCACTTCCCTCTGGTCTATCTCTATATACAATTGGAATTTCTTTTATGATAAATCTCTTATCTAAAGCATGTAATGACATTTCTGTTTCAATTTCAAATTTAGGACTTAAAACAGGCATATTTTTAACAAATATTTTATTAAATACTCGATACCCTGTCATAATATCTTTTAAATTTGTTTTAAATGCTACATTAATAGCTTTTTTTACTAAATTATTACCAAACTCATGGAAATGTCTTTTATTTTCCTTTTGATAGGTTCCATTGGTTAACCTGTCCCCTATTGCCATATCTGCTTCTCCCTTTACAACTGGTTCGATTAATTTATGCACTTCCTCTGCTGGATAAGTATCATCTCCATCTACCATAACATAGATATCAGCATCAATATCTCGAAACATACTTCTAACAACATTTCCTTTTCCTTGTTTATATTCACGCTTTACAATGGCACCATTTGCTTGTGCAATTTCTGCTGTTTTGTCTTTTGAATTATTATCATAGACGTAAATTTTCGCTTCTGGTAATTCCTTTTTAAAATCTTTAATCACTTTTTCTATGGTTAATTCTTCATTATAACATGGTATCAATACAGCTGTTTTCATACTACATTTTCCCTCCATTTTTATTTTGTTTCCATTATATTATGAACTTGTCGAAATAGCAAGATTTTTCTACTTTATTTTTTATTTTTAATTTTTTGTTAGTTACTAGTAAGTCTACTCTTGTATTTTTTAGTGAGACAGCTTAATATATTATTTTTGAAATACCGCGTAAGCGACCAAACGAGCCCTTGGCAAGTAGCATTGGAGCAACTTACAGACGAGTCATTTTTATTCTGGAAGTTGCGACACACAAGGTTTGAAAAAATAATATATTAAGCTGTCTCACAAGAAAACAAATAATAAGGCTGACCAGTAACTTTTGTTATTACCATTCACAGCTATTTTATTTTATATACTTCTGCAATAGGAATCATATTTATTTTTTCGAAGTTCTGCGTAGGGATGCTACCCTAATAGAAGTGACCTTAAGCGAATGGAGCAATCTTTGATTGCGACAACAAAGAACAAGAAAAAATGAATATGATTTCCTATTGCAATAACTTTAAATTGTTTTAGCTGTGAATTGTAACTTTATGTTACTATTTACAACTATCAATTTTTTATACTAAATTTATTATATTTAATTCCATACATCATCCAACCTATCATAAAAGGTAACGTCAACATGACAGGTTGCATATATCTTACAAAAGCATTAACAGGCGAAGCTGTACACACTAGTATAATTACATATAATGGCACCAATAGAACCATTTCTTTTTTTCTATTAAAATACCATAATATTAATGTAACAACAATCAATCCCCATGTATAAAAACCACAACTAAATAGCAATCCTATCACAGGCATATTTCTTAATGTATAAATACTACGTTCGATTATCTGTCTATTTTCCTTTGTATCTGGTAAAAACTGAAGCTCAAAATTGTTTTTATTAATATGAGCTGGAATATCTATTGTAAATTGGGCAAAACTGTCTTTATTTTCGGTCTTATTTGGATAATAATATCCATAGGCTGAATTCATTGTTGCTTCGAAGTAGACGGCTGGATGTTTCAAAAACATGTTAAACCACGCAATAAAATACTCTTTTAAATCTTCATTGGTTGCTGTTGTTTGTTTGTATTTTCCTTTCACATAATCTACTATTTCAGGATTGTAATTTTCTTTTATATCTTTTATATCTATAATTTTATTAATTGTGTTTTCTTCTTCCTCTGTTAATTCATATTCCATAACATATCTTGCTGTTTGTTGAAAAGGAATCGAAAGTGCTTCTGCAACACACCCTTTTTTGATATCATTTGCTTGCCTATAAATTTGTGTAAAAATCATACAAAAAACAATTGCTAAAATGGAACAAGTAATTATTTTTATCTTTTCCATTTTTTTCACAACAATTGCTAAAAAAGGAAAAGAAAACAAAATAATAAAAATTCCATTATTTCTAAATAAATAAACGAAAATCATAGATAGTAAATATACCATCCATTCCTTTGGATTTAAATTTCCATTTGCCACTATAAATTTCATACTAAATATCATGTATAGAAGTATTGCCATTGAAAAATAAATGTCTTTTACTTCCGTATAAAAATTAATAGGCCAAATAGGAAAAAATGCAAAAAATAACAATAATCCGTATTTAATCTTCTTACTTTTGGTTAGTTTATATAAATAATGGATGGAATAACTTAATAATATGGCTCCTAAAAATATTTGAAAAATATTATTTAAAAATAATCCTAAATTGTCATTCGATAAGTAAAAAGAACCTAGTTTCATAAATATTCCAAAAATAATAGTTGGAAAAATGGGATGATGTGTAGTCCAATCAATCTCTCCTAGATATTGTTCTATTTCAAATAATGAATCCATATTCATCGTACCTGGATAAAAAATAATAATATAGGGTAGCCAACAAATAAGGAAACATAATGTATAAAATAAAATAGGATGTCGATTAAAAAATTTATCTTTCTTTTCCTTATCTATCGTTTCTTCTTGTCCTTTTTTCTTCCCTTTTAGACTTAATAGTAAGAAAGTTAAAATATTTTGGAATAGCCAAAAATATCCTATAAAATTAATTACAGAAATAAACATTTGAAATTTTCCATAAAATATCAAATCCCAACTATTAAGATAAAAAAAGCTATTTCCAAATACCATAAAAAAAGAAAAAATGAATCCTCCAATACAAGTTATTCTATTTAATCTTCTATCGGCAAGGTTTTCCTTTTTCTTACTTACTTGATGATAAAAATAAGCAAGTAAGAAAAGTAAAATACCACTATTTACGCCATAAGCTTTTTCATAATTTAATCCCAATTTAACGATATTGATAATCACTGTATTGTCAGTATCAATGACTGCAAGAGCAGCTTCATTTGTCATAATTTGACTTGCCGTTGAAAATGCTAGTATAGTAAAAAAAGCTGCTACCATACAAATTATTTTTCTGTCTATTTTTCGTAACATTTTTAACTATCCCCTTTGTTTTCAATTAACTTCATATATCTTATACTGATTATACTCATATATTTTCTCAAAACCTTCTAATTCATTAACTGTAAAAATATACTTTACCTCTAAAGTCTCTAAATCCTTTGACGATAAATTCACTTCGAATAAATCAGGCTGCACTAATTTAAATTTTTCTTGTATGTTTTCATCTTTTACTAAATTGATATTAATATGAGCATAGCGATTATATATTTCTTCCTGTTTTTTCTCGGTATCAATTAAATGCCATTTGTCCATATCTGGATATGTATTCGTTGAATTGATAACTGGAACCCCTGCCATTAATATATAATTTGGCATAGGAAATCCGGGTGCCCTCTACAATCCATTTTCCTGTTTCTTTTTGGTTTATATTTTGTACCGCTTTTATGATTTCACTCTCATAGATAACATCTACTCCCTTTTGTATTGGATTAACAATTGCTCCGAGATACCAACATAACAGGAACCATTCCACAAGCGAATAAAATATTGGCATACTTTGCCTTGTACCTTAATACAAAATAGAATAAATAGATACACATTAGAACCATTGCCACTAACATTTTCTTTGACACATATTCTGCATTATAGGATTTGCATAAAATTCCCATGACAACACTCAAACACACACAAATAGGAATTGCCCATTTTCTGGAAAAAGGTTGTTGGCTAATGGTTAATGCTCTTATTAAAATTAGAATATCCAAAAAGCCAACTGCTAAAAGGGTCCTCATTGCCATAGAATGATTTAATAGCGTGATTTTTGCCAAAATCTTTGGAAATCCAAATATGCACCAAACACTAAGAAAAACATACACCAACAATAATAGTATTAGTAATAAATCTTTCTTTTTTTCCTTCCACATGGCTACAATGGATACGATAATTCCCATCGGAAACAAACCAAACATAACTTCTATATAAGTATGAGCACTGGTTAAGTCATTTCCTTTTAAAGGAATAAAAATATTCATCATATAATCAAAATAGTTAAAAAAGGTACCTCCTCCTGTTTCTTCATTTCTAGAACCAGGATAAACTGTGTTCATAACTGCTTTTATGGTATCTAGGGATTGTGAAAAAATATAAAACATACACCCTGCGAATAAACCAATTGCTAATAAAATGGAGATAACATCTTTGTAATTTATGCTACATTCTTTTCTATTTTTTATGATTACCCATATGGCTAAAGCAAGAAAAACATAAAACATCGGTATTTGCCATGCTGGATATAATACCATAATATAGCCACCTGCACAGATTACCATTCCTAATAAGTAAAGAACTCTTTTCTTTAAATTGGTTGTTGTCATATATTTTTCTAATAATATAACGGCTAATCCACCAAAAACAAATATTTCAACAATTCCATTAATCGCAAACCACCACTGTATCATAGGAGCTAACGTTATCATAATAGCAGCTAGTAAAGATAATAATTTATTCTTTTGGGTCAAAATCATAGCTAATTCAAACATAACTAAAAATAGTGCGATCCATCTACCACACCAAAAAAAGGATAGACCTTTTGCAATTCCTAAAAACAAAAAGCCTAACTGGAATGGTCTAAATATCTGCATTAGATTTAGAGTTGGCAATCCATATATCATAAAGACATCGGTATTGCCTCCTCGTATTAAATCACTAAAATAACTAAACCCATCAAAATATTGTGAAAACATCATAGGGGTTAAAACAGCCCATTCATCACTTCTAATACTTCTTGCTTTTCCAAATAAGACACCATCTTGGTTAGGATCCATACCGTTCCAATTTTTCCACATGCCAATCGAAGATCCACTAATCTCAAATAAAATGCATAGTATAAAGATGATAATAGCTATCACATATCTGTATTTATATAACCATTCTCCTACATTTTTTAAAGAAATGATAGCCTTGTCTAGTCTATTCACAACTTTATCCAAAATTAATTCCTCCTCTTTGTATCTCTTATCATTTCTACCACTTTACTGATGCTAATTCCCCAGAAGGCAATTAATAGTGGATACGCACCTGACAAATACATATAGTACCTCGAATAACAAGCAGTTATATGATTATAAGATACCCCTGCTATTAACACTAACAAACTACAACCAATACCAGTCAATAATAGCCATAGAGGCATCATTACTTTTTTCTCTTTTGCTTTTACTAATTTTATGGTTATGAAAATATAAGCTAAAAGGCTAATACCTGTTACCACTAATCCTAAATATTGATAAACTTTTCCAATAGCATTTAATCGTTCTACATATTTTTCTGTATATTTTGTCAATTCATCTTGCTTACCCTCTGGCATTGGTTCAATGGATAAGTCATTGGTAATTCCATTAAATTTTCTAGCATTTGCTTCACTTACCCCATTGACTGTTTCCACATCATTAAAATGAGCAATAAAATAAGACGTTTTTGCCATTTCGACTGGTAATTGCATAAAATATTCTTTTTTCCAAGGAGACATTAAGGTAGATGGCATAGACATACCAGTTTTTAACTTTCCTTGTTTAATTGCTTCTTGTAATTCATCATAAACTTTTTGATAAAATTCATTTGACATTTGGGCATTCTCATATTTTCCAGCGTTTTCTACTGCTCCCTTTAAAGCCCACCAAAACCATCCATCTTCTACTTGCGTATCTCCTGGGGTTCTATCATTATGATCCCAGGCATTTAACATTTCTTCTAATTCTGGTTCTATTGATTTTAAGGTTGGAGAATTTTCATACAATAATTTTATTTTGTTTCTTGTTACTGTTACATATGGTATATTTTCATCTGTTTTAACACAGTACATTGTTTTTATGACCTTTCCAAAATAGCCATCATTGATTTCATTGTAAGCATAAATACCATACTTAGCATAATTGACTAATTTTACGGCTTGTAAAGAAAGGATTAAAAGTAACATCGGTAAAATAGCCACTATTAATTTGGTTACTACTTTTCGATTCCATTGTATCTTTTTATCTTTTCTATTTTGAAGTAAAATGCTTATGATTAATAAGGCGATAACTACTAGGATAAATGGCAAAATCCATATGCCATCTTCTCTTGTTAGCCATAAAGATGCTAAGGTTAAACCTCCTATGATAGCAAAGGGAAGCATACTGCTTGCTTTTTTTTCTCTTCTTTGATAACAAGCAAACATACTACCTATGATAATTAGCACTTGTGCCAAGGTAATTCCATTTCTATATACTCTTTGCAATGTCCAAAAGGCATAAGAAACAGGATTAAACAATAGCAGTATATACACAAAACCTAAAGAAATTTTAGATTTGAATACATCTTTTATGGTATAAACAAAATAAATACAAGCTAACACATAAATTATATTCATCACATTGATATATGAGCACCCAAAAAGATTAATCACTGCCAATAAAAAAGGAAAAAATGGTCCTTTTACTAATATATTACTCGTGTAATCGCCTAACCAATTTCCTGCTCTTATATTAACTGCCATATCCACCATCATACCATCATCATAAATTTGTGCAGGAAGGGCTATAATAGGAATATTAGAAGTTAAGGCTAATCTTATGAGTGCAAATACTATCATAAAAATCATAAATGCATTTTTTTTCATAAATTGTTTCATTATTCATCACATTCCTTTAAATTTTGTTATCACTTACTTAAGTAACCTTTTCTTCACGAATAGCATACTGGTCATTATCCAGTCTTAGATTTCTATTGTAATAAGGGTCTCCCTTATCCAAAAATCCTTGCCATTTTTCATAAAATCTATCAATTTCTGTTTTGAATCTTTTTTGCTTTTCAGGCGTATCTTCAAATCCCCTACTTTTTGATTCATAATGTAAAAATTGAACATAAGGATTATATACAATTAATTTTCCCTTTTCCCTAATCTTTAAGCAAAAATCTACATCATTAAAGGCAACTTTAAATCCTTCATCCATATATCCCACTTCTTCATACATTGACTTTTTGGTCATAATACAAGCTGCTGTTACAGCACTCATGTTTTGTACCATAGATTCTTTTGAAAAATATCCATGCATATTATGTGGTATATTTTTAAACACATGACCTGCTACTCCACCAATGCCAATTACAATTCCTGCATGTTGAATGGTTTTATCGGGATAAAACAATTTAACTCCGACTGCTCCAACGTCTTCTCTTTGAGCAAATGCAAGCATTTCTTCTAACCAATTTGGTGTTAATAATTCAGTATCATTATTCAGTTGTATTATATATTCACCAGTTGTATTTTTAACACCAAAATTAATAATTTTAGAATAATTGAATTCTTTTTCTGGATAATAGACAACTTTTATGTTATCTTTGCCATCTATTTGTTGGTAATAGTTAAAAGTTTTCTCTTCTTCACTGTTATTTTCTACAATGATAATTTCATAATTTTGATAGGTTGTTAACTTTTTAATAGCTCTTAAACACACTTTTAATGTTTCAATATAATCTTTATTTGGAATAATAATCGAAACTTTTGGATTTCCTATCACTTCGTAATTAATTTTATAAGTTCCCAGTGTATTTCCATGCTCAACAGTTCCCTTCCAACCTAATCTTTCAATATGGTCTTGTATCGCTTTTAATCCGGCATCATAAGCATAGGGTTTTGAAGTATCTCCTGCTTTTGCAGTAGATAATTCATGCACTCTCCAATGATACAAAATTTTAGGAATATGTATAATATTTTTCGCTTTTTCGCTCATGCGAAGTATAATGTCATAGTCTTGTGCACCATCATATTCACTTCTAAATCCGCCTAACTTATCCATTAGTTCTTTTTTAAAGATACTAAAATGGCAAATATAGTTATTAGCTCTTAAAGTATCTGGTGCAAAATCAGATTTAAAATAAGGGTCATATCTTTTCCCCCCTATTTTTTCAAATTTGTCTTCATCTGTATAGATAAATTCTACTTCTGGATTTTGATTAATACAATTTACAATTTCATACAAAGAAAAAGGAGGCAATAAATCATCATGGTCTAATAAAGCAATATAGTCTCCTGTCGCTAATTTTAGGGCTTCGTTGGTATTACCTGAAATCCCTTTGTTGTCACCTAAAAATTTATATTGAATTCTACTATCTTTTTCATAAATCGGTTTTAATGCCCCATTTTCTTCAGGACTTCCATCTGCTAAGCATAATTCCCAATTAGAATAAGTTTGGTTTATTAATCCATCTACTAATTCTTCAAAAAATCCCTTCGGTGTTTGGTACATAGGAATAATAATACTAATTTTAGGATTTTTTTCAAATTTTGTATTACGTTGCTTTTCTAATTCTTCCTCTGTTGGTTCATTTAATTGAATCCATTTTTCATAAGCATTTTGGGGTTCTTGCATGCTTCCCATTACCATATATCGCTTCATTTCAATCCAAGTGACTTTCCAGCCTTTTTCTTTGATTTTTGCCTTTTGTTCTTTTAAATAGGTTCTACTAAAAATACTTTTGAAAAATCGATTCATGATTCTAAGCCAACTTCTCATTTTTTTCCCTTCTGGAAATAATCTATCTCTTAATCTTTTATTTCGTGACACTATGCTATTCTCCTTTCGTTCCTCCATTTTTTATTTTCTTTAGTGCTTCCATCGCCTTCCAAGTTCTTGAATCATAAATCCCCTCTAATTCCTTTTTCATTCTTTCCATTTGTTCTTGATTTCTTTTTATTTCTTCTTGTGCTTTTTGAATTTCTTGCTTCTTAGTTTCATTAGTTTGTTTTAATTTTAATATTTCTTGTTCTGCCATACTTTTTAAATTTCGATAATGTATCATAGTCGCGTTCATTTCTTCTCGATTCATTGTTTTCCTATTAAATATTTCATTTAACATTACTGGATCAATCACTTTTTCTCTAAATTTTTCTTCTAACTTTTCAAATAATTCTCTATTTTCATCTAAATGATATTTTTCTTTGATTCTATTCTTTTTTTCCTCTGTTAAATTTGAATTTTGAATTGCTCGCTCGATAACATATTCCACTGGCAAGTATTTTTCCACCCATTCTTGGTCAAAAAATAAGAATTCGTTATTAACCAAAAAGCAATTTTTAGGTATCAAATCTAAATAGGCATTTTCCATAAATTTCATACTTCTCATTTTGCTCTCATCATAATTTTCGAAAATCTCTCTCCACTCTGGTTTTTCTTTTACGTCATCAAAATTTAGAGCATCTTGATATAGCATATTAGCATATTTTTCAAAATATTGCATAAACAATTCATCATCCGCTTTTTCTAATATAACATCAAATCTTTCTGTTGCAATATAGTCGCTTACCAATTCCTTGTTAATCTCTCTTTCTATGATTTTTGCATTTTCTTTATGAAACAATGTGTTAGTTTCTATCATATGAGCAATATGTTTCTCTGCTTTTTGATTGGTAGCTTTTTTAACCACTTCTTTTTCTTTTATAAGTGTCATAACTCTGTATTCTTCTTTTCTATAATTTGAAAAAGTAACATATTTTATCGCATTTTCAATGGATTGGTTTTGAATTTCTATCAAAAATGAATTGATAAATAAATCAAATGCTTGTCTATTTTCCTCAAATATTTGTATATAAGCTTCATTTTCTTTAAAATTAATCATTTCATCTTGCTCGTAATACTGAAAATTTCTACTAATATCTTCTTTGGTAATTGGATAATCGCTAGCATAAATTAAATTTGTCATTTTATAATCTGGTAAAGCATAATAAAATTTGTAGTGTTGATAACCCGCTTCCTCTAGTAATTTTTTTAAAGAGTTTTCGCTCCAAAGTTTATATCCATTTTTTGTTCTTTCTTGCACTAAATTCTCATAATTTAATGTTCCTTCTAAATCTTTTCTTCCATTCCAATATTGCATACCAAATTTATTATCTGTTGCCATTAAAATTTTGCCATCTTCTTTTAATAATTTAGAAGCAAATGTTAGCAATTCTAACTCTGGTTTCAAACTGTTTGGAAACCATTGTATTGCCTTTTCTATTTGTCCTATTATTACGATATAATCAAATTTTTTATCTGTCACTTCAGCCTTTTCTATTGGTGGTTCTAAAGTTATAACCTCTTTTGCAATCGTACTCAAATACTCTGTAATAATTTTATTTTCTGCTCCTATCTCTAGTATTTCTGCCTCTTCTTTAAATGGATACCATTTGATAATATTACTTCTTATTTCCGTCTCTTTTAGAACATCCTCTATCTTATCAGCATTCATTTCCAAACACCTCACCCCTCTTATTTTATAATCTTTGCAGTGTGTTTATAAATCTTTAAACACATCTACACTATCTATTTTTTCCCAACTACATTCTATTTTATTAGCAGAATCCAAATATTTTCTTCCAAAATGTCCCCCATTACAAGTTTCGGAATAAATTGGATTACGCAATTGTAGCTTATCAATAATTCCTTTTGGTGACAAATCAAAATGCTCATAAATCGCTTTTATTATTTTATCTTCTTCTACCTTATTCGTTCCCTTGCAATCCACATAAATTGAAATTGGTTGTGCCACTCCTATCGCATAAGACAACTGAATTAAACATTCTTTGGCAATTCCAGATGCTACAATATTTTTAGCTAGATACCTTGCCATATATGCTGCACTTCTATCCACTTTTGTAGGGTCTTTTCCAGAAAAAGCTCCTCCTCCATGTGGTGCATATCCACCATATGTATCAACAATAATTTTTCTACCAGTTAAACCAGCATCTCCTTCTGGTCCACCGATTACAAACTTTCCAGTCGGATTAATTAATATTTTAAAATCGGTATTCAAATTATATTTTTGAGCAATTTTTTTCATAATTTCTTCTTTAATAAAGTTTTTAAACGCTGTCTCATTGTAATCTTCTGTATGTTGAACTGACATAAGCATCGTATCTACTTTTGTTGTCTCTCCTTCTACATACTCTAAGGTTACTTGTGATTTCATATCTGGACCAGCAGATATGAATTTTCCTTCTTGACGTAATTTGGTGGCTAATTTCACTAAATCATGTGCCATTGTAATAGCAAGTGGCATATATTCTGGTGTTTCTGTATTAGCAAAACCAAACATAATTCCTTGGTCTCCTGCTCCTCCTACATCTACACCTTGTGCAATATCTGGTGATTGTTTACTAAGCAAATTTAAAACTCTTGGTGTATAAGTATATCCTATTCTTTTAATGGTATCTTTTACAATTTGTTCAACATTGATATTAGCCGTTGTTGAAATCTCGCCTGACAAAACAACAAAATCATCTTTTGCCATTGTTTCACATGCTACTCTCGCATTTTTATCCTCTCTTAAACAGCCATCCAAAATACTATCTGATATCCTATCACATACATGGTCTGGATGCCCTATTGATACTGCTTCTGACGTAAATAAATTTCTTTTCTTCATTTTTTATTCCATTCCTTTCTTGTTAATACATAGCATTTTATATTGTTATCCTAAAAAATTATAAATATGAAAAAATGTGAATTGAAAGTAATTGAGATAGAAATACTTTATTAATCAAATGAGGGATGTTCACGGTACAAAAGCTTTAGCTTTTGGGTCTTTAGTGAAAGAGGCTCATTTGATTAATTTAGAATTTCTTTGAAAATTAACTTGAACGAACATTTTTGAAAATTTATAATTTATTAGGTTGATAACCTTATTATAATTATTTTCCAAACCTTCTCAAATCTCTAAGTGGTTTTGTAATCTTCCACGACTTAGAATTTGCCATAGCATTCAATTCTTCCTTCAATCTTTGATTTTCTTCCAACAATTGTTCTTCTTGTGAGGTAGTCTCTTTCCTTTTTCCAATTTGATAATGTTTCTCATAAAAAGGCTTCATAGACGAATCTATCTCAATCAATTCTTGTTTGGCTAAATCAACCTGTGTATTAAACTCTTCCATGGCTGCTTCTATGAAAAACGAATTGGCAAAAAAGTCAAACTGTCCATTTTCAATCACATCTAGATATGCTTTTTTCTCATCATACTCAGCCCAACCATTTTCATCTGACAAATATGGTGTATACTTTTGTAGCTTGTCCTCATTTGGTTGATAAGTATCCGAGAAAATAACATTTGGTAATTTATAATCTGGCATCGGATAATAAAACTTAGTATATTTAAAACCACTTTTTTCTAATATTTTTTTCAATTGTTTTTTTCCAAAAGTTCTAATTCCCTTTTTATTTTCATATCCTGTAATTCCATCATATACCTTTCCAGTATGGTCTTCTGGTATTCCACTAAAATATTTCATACCATATTGATTTTCAATGGCTATTAACAATTTTCCATTTTCTTTTAAAAGCGATTTAATTTGCACTAAAAAATCATGAAATGGATTGTCTGTATTCGTATATAGTGGTGCATATTCTAGTACACCAATTAAGGTAATATAATCAAACTTTTTATCAAACTTAATATCATTAAAATTACCCACAATAATTTCTAAATTATCTTTTTCTTGGCATCTAGTTTCAATGGCAGAAGCCCTTTGCTTTGATAATTCAACTGATGTTACTTGTTTTGCTTTATCACATAAAATACCAGTTATAGCTCCCATTCCAGCACCTATTTCTAGCACTTCACTATTTTCTTTAAAAGGATACCAACTTAAGATATTTTTTCGAATTGGTGTAATGTGATAAAAAACAGGCCATCTGATATCTTTTTTAAATATTTCTTGATAATTTTTTTCTCCGATGTTCTTTTAAATATTGTATCACATCTTTTTCAACATCTCCATCACAATAAGAGTCCTCTCCTGTATAAAAATCAAAATTTACTTTCATGAATCACTACTCCTAATTACATTTATTTCACTTTTCAAATCGATAATTCCTAAGCAATCTCGATAACCAATGATTTCGATAAAAAGTGCATCATATTTTCTATCAAATGCCTCTAACTCTCCTTTTTCATTAAATTGTGTACATCCAAAAGAAAGTGTATATTTCTCTGGTGCCAATGGAAATGTTTGTTTAAATTCTACGGTTACCATATCCCCTTTTTGATAGGTTCCTGTTAGCACTTTATAAGCTTTTGTATTGCAACCACCTAATTCTAAACCTTTAAAATCTTTCACTGCCATAGCAAAAATAGGCTCATCAATAAATTCATTGAATTTAACTTTTATTTTCACAATATATTCATCTTGATTGTTGATGGTAGTTTGGTAATCTCCTTTTGTATCAAAAATCCCATAATCTATAATTTCAGCTTTTCCACTTCCATATGTCAACATATCTGGATTTTTCATAAAATGCTCTTTCCATACTTCATCATCACTTTTATGAGTCACTGTTTTTTCTTCTTCTATTAACGTTATATTGTCTTTTTGAATTGGCTCATCTTCCAGACCAACAATCATTTTTTTGTATTGATCCACACCTGTTTTTACATCACCATCAAATATTTTATTTCCCGCAGAAATAATAATAGCACGATTACAATTTCGAATAACATCTGCCACATTATGTGTTACAAATAAAATAGTCTTTCCTTTTTCTTTAAACTGTTCAAATTTCTTAAAACATTTTAGTTGGAATGCCATATCTCCTACTGATAAGACCTCATCTACAATCAAAATATCTGGGTCTACATTAATGGCACAAGCAAATGCCAAACGAGCAAACATACCAGAAGAATAGGTTTTTACTGGTTGGCTCAAATGCTCTCCAATATCAGCAAAATCAATAATTTCTTGTTCCTTGGCTTTTACTTGTTCTGGAGTTAATCCCATAATTTGTCCATGTTGATAAATATTTTCATAACCTGTTAATTCTGGATTAAAAGCTGTTCCTAATTCTAATAAAGAGCTGATTTTTCCTTTTATTTTTATCGAACCCGATGTTGGATTTACCACTCCTGTTATCATTTTTAAAAGAGTGGATTTTCCTGCACCATTTTTTCCTAAGATGCCTAATACTTCTCCTTTTTTCAATTCTAGATTAAACCCTTCCATAGCGGTAAAAGTATCATGTTTTTCATAGTTTGGTAATATCATTTCAAATAGACGATCTTTTTTTCTAGGATACATTTTATATTTTTTGCATAAGTCTTTTATCTCAATCACGTTTTCTTCTTTGTTTTCCATCTTATCTCTCCTTATCCTACTCTATAAAACATCTGCAAAATCTTTCTTTGTTTTCTTAAAAATATGATTTCCCCATACAAATAGTATTAACGTTACTACCCAAAATATAAGAGTATACATTCCATATCCTTTTGTTATCATTATCTCTCCTATGAATGCTTGTCTTACACAGCCTACTAAATAAGTAAATGGAATACATTGCAATAATCTTTGTACCATTGGATAATCTGCCACCATTTGCAAATTCCATACAATTGGAGTAAACCAAAAGAAAATCTGCATCATAATATTTAACAATTGAGAAAAATCTGGTATCACTGTTGTAACAGCAGAAGTAAATCTAGTAAATGCAATAATAAAACAGTAAGCTGCAAAAATAGCATATAATAATATTAAAAAGTTTGGTACATAGCCAAAACATGAACTAACTATAATGGATATCACAAATAAAAATAGTGATACAAAAGCAGATGACATAATGGATATCATAGGTATAATGTCTACTGGAAATACTACCTTTTTTACGAGATAACTATAAGCTCTGATAGAATTACTGGCACTAATAATCGTATCATTAATTGTCATCCACATGGACATAGCTGGTAAAAACCATGAAACATAAGGATATTCTCCTGAACTCCCTACTTTTAATATATATTGGAAAACAATAACATAGGTAATCATAAATACAAATGGTTGCATAAATCCCCATATAGAACCTAAACTTGTGTTAGCAAAACGATTTTTAAAATCATTTTTTCCGATTCCCCATATTAATTTTTTATTTTTTATGATTGTTTTTATAAATTCCATTCTTAATTTCGTTCCTCCTTAATATCCCCCTTATTTATCTTTTTTTCATCAATTTTAATAAAAAATATCTAAATTGGAATATTCCCTTTCCAAGCCATGGCAAATTCAGAATGATAAAATTTTCTATATAATATAAAAAGGTTTCTGTTTTATATAATTGATGGAAAATATTCCAACCTTTAAAATTGAAATTCTTTTTGTTTTTTAACATCTCAAAATATTGATAAGCCTTTTGGTTAAATTGTTTTAAATTTTCTGGGAATTTTTCTTGCTGTTCTACATAGGTTCCAAAAATCCCCAATTTTACATTAATAAACAACTCTCTTACTTGCTCTAATCGCTTAAATTGATGTGAAATTTTTTCGGTTCCCACTTCATTATCTTCATGTTGCCTATACTTGATATATCTTTCTGGCAAATATGTTAATTTTCCTTCTAAACTTATAATTAAACCAATCCAATGATCATGTAAAACGTATTTCGATTTTGTCGGTAATGGCAAAATCTTATCAATCCATTTTTTTCTTGACATAACTGTACACCCAGTCACACAATTATACAGATAATTTATTTTATTGGTACGAATATACTTTTTTATTTTTCTACATAGCTTCATGAAATCATTAAAAGATGGTTCTATTGTTTGTAATTGGCTATCTACTACTTCTAAATCGGTAAAAACTAAATCTGCTTTTTCGTTTTCTAACTGTTCATATGTCTTTTCTATTTTTTCTAGCATCCATACGTCATCTTGGTCAGATAACATATATATTTCATTTTTTACTTGTTTTAGTAAAAACTCAAAATTCTTAATACATCCTATATTTTCATTTTGTTCATATACCTTTACTCTGCTGTCCTTTTTTTCATATTCTTTTAAAATTTTTCTTGTATTATCTTTTGAGCAATCATCTGATATGATTAGTCGTATGTTCTGATAAGTCTGGTTTAAAATGCTCTCTATTTGTTCTTTTAAATACTTTTCTCCATTGTATGTGGCAAGTAAAACATCGATTTGCGCTTTCATATATTCACCTACATTTTTCAACAACTTTTTGTTCTTGTTTATTCTATCCTCAAATTGGCTTTTTGTCAATTGTTTTAGCTATATTAAATGAATTAATTGTTATAATCGATTAACTAATAAATATTAAGTATCCGAAAATTGGAAAATGAAAAATCATCATTTCTTTTATTATTTTTTTTGTTAAATTCTTACCAGCTAAAAATCTAAAATATTGAAAAATATGTCCATTAATATATTTGGATTTTTCTAACCTCTCATAATATTTTATGATATCCTCTAAAAAATTCTTGTTCTCCTCGTTTGTTACATATGTTAAACACATTTTAGCTCCCTCTAAGTAAGCTTTATCAATCACTTTCTCTTTTCTATACTTTAAATAAGATTGATAGCTTGTCCCGTTTTCCTCTTTCCATTTACCTAAATTTTGTGCTAAATTTCTTCCACCAAATACATTAGTATTGTGAAGACGATAACCAAATAGTGGTTCTTCAATATAGCTGATGCCTTTTCCCTCATTAGCAATAAAAGCCGCTAACCAATCATGTGCTATTACTTCTTTTGTAAATGGTATCATTTTATTTCTAACTATATCGGTAATAATTTGAGAACATCCAATTCCAACACATCTTGAAATAGCTAGTTTTCCTTTTCCGTGAATGAGAGGAACATTTTTATATTGGAAATAATTGGATTGTATAATTTCGCCTTTTTCATTAATTTGATGGGCATTACAATAAACTAAATCTACATTTTCCTTTTTTATCTTTTCAACACTTTTTTCTACTTTTTGTGGATACCAAACATCATCATGGTCAGCAAACATAATATATTTTGCATTTGCCTCTTTTAGTAAAAATTCAAAATTTTTGTTATATCCTAGATTTTTTTCTTGTTTATATAATACAATTCGATTGTCTTGTTTTTCGTAATCTTCCAAAATAGCTCTAATTTCATTTTTGGTAGAAGCATCATCACTAATAAGCAATCTAAAGTTTTGATACGTTTGATTTAGTATGCTTTCTATTTGTTGTTTTAAGTATTGGGTTTCAGTATTATAAGTGGTTAATAAGATATCTACTTTTTCTTGCATTTTTCTCTCCTTTTGCTTCTTTTTTATGCTTAAATTCTATCATTTATTCTGTTCATAATCAAGCTTCAAATAAAATTAAGTTTTGACTTTTTTGCATATTTCTCCACTAGTTAAGCATTTGCTATTAAAAATAAATGAAAGATTTTGTATATCTAAGCCCTGAGAGTATAGAAAGCTTAGCTTATCCCAAATCTGTAATGCTTTTTGATAGTAAATACCTACTAGCGGAGAAATTTGCAAAAAAATCGAAACTTAAATCAAACAAAAAACATCGCAACTTTAATAAAATTCACGATGTTTTTTATTTCGAAAAATTTCTACTCTTTCTTAACTAAAAATGCTTAAAAATATATGTATTAATAATTTGCTTTTTTGAATTTAAAATATAAAATTATTGCTATCATACTGCATACTAAAATACTTATCATTATTACTTTTTCTATATTTAGTTTCAATCCAGCATAAGCTAAAGGCATAGTAGCTGTAGTTGCTTCATTTTTATTTAATACATTATTACGATTTGTATTATCTTTATTTGAGATAGTTTGATTTGCATTAACTTTACCTAGATTAGTTTGGCTTGTATTGGCATTATATGAATTAGTTTGAGCTGTGTTGGTTTTATACGAATTACTTTGGTTTGTATTGTCTTGATTGGTATTACCTTGATTTGTATTACCTTGGTTTGTATTTCCCTGGTTTGTATTTCCCTGGTTTGTATTACCTTGGTTTGTATTTCCTTGATTGGTATTACCTTGGTTTGTATTTCCCTGGTTTGTATTACCTTGATTTGTATTACCTTGATTTGTATTTCCCTGGTTTGTATTACCTTGATTTGTATTTCCTTGGTTTGTATTACCTTGATTTGTATTTCCCTGGTTTGTATCATCTTTATCTGAATTCGTTTCGTCTAAATTCTCTCTTAAGTAAAATGTTCCAGTTGATTTTACTATTTTTGTATTACTATTTCCAGCTATATCTTTTAATGTTTCTGGTACTATCCATAAATAATATTTCCCTGTTAATCCACTTGCTACTGCTGTAAAATTCACATTTTCTGTTGTTCCCCTTTTATAATTTATAGTTGCTTGTGTGTAATGTTCTGGTTCTCTATCTTTCGATGTGCTCCATCCATATTTTATTTTTATGCCTTCTGCTAATCCACTATCGTTATCTTTTATTGTTACTGTTACATTTGCTGTTTTAGACCACGTTGTATTTTCGTTAGTTTTTATTTCTATTGTTGGAGGCATAGCATCTTGCCAGATAGCTAATAAAGTTATTGTTCCATCAGTATTTATATCTGCTTGTGAAAGTTTATTCAAATTGTACTTACCACCTGCAACACACCATACACTGTTCGGATCAGAAATTGTTGCCCAACCAACAAATTCACATCCTGGTTTTGTTGGTTTTTCAGAAGGCATCATATTCTCTCCTTCTTCATTTGCCAAAGTATAACTTAAGTTATACTTGCCACCTTTTAAGTCAAACATTAATTTTCGTTGCCATACGGCTAATAAAGTTATCGTTCCATCAGCATTTACATCTGCTTGTGAAAGTCTATTCAAGTTGTAATTACCACCTGCAACACACCATACACTGTTTGGATCAGAAATTGTTGCCCAACCAAGAAATTCGCATCCTGATTTTGTTGGTATTTCAGAAGGCATAATATTGTTTCCTTCATCATTTACCAAAGTATAACTTAAGTTGAAATTGCCACCTTTTGAATCAAACATTATTTTTCGTTGCCATATGGCTAACAAAGTTATCGTTCCATTAGCATTTACATCTGCTTCTGAAAGTGTACTCAAATTGTAATTACCACCTGCAATACACCATATACTACTTGGTTCAGAAATTGTTGCCCAACCAACAAATTCGTATCCCGGTTTTGTTGGCTTTTTGTCTGGCATTCTATTTGCTTCTGTAGTAACTTGAATACTATCAGGGCCATTTGTGCCACCTTTTAAGTCAAAAACTATGGTATATGTAGTTGAATTTCCTAGCTGACTTTCCTTTTGTTCCTTTGCTTTAAAAATTGTTATATTATAATCTTCTTTAGCATTTTGATATAAAAAGATAACAATAATAGATAATATGACTAGTAGTAATATTATTATTTTTTTCTTTAAAGATGTTTTCATTTAAATAAACTCTCCTCATTTGATATAGTTGTTCTTGTAAAAAACTCAACTATATTTTAAATTTAATATTTCTATTTTTATTATATATTATTATACATTATTCTTCAATGAAAATAAGTTTTTTTATATAATTGTAATGTAGTTGTAATGTAATCGTAACAAAATAGAACAATTAGAGACGTTTCCTTTTGTTTCTTAGAGATTGTTCTGTCTCCAAGATGCAAAAGGAAACATTACCAATTGCTCCTATTTATATTGATTATCAATTTCTTTTAGAATAACATCATGTGCTCCACCCTCTGTAATACTAATGTCAGACACCAATGTTAATCTTGCTTTTTCGTGTAATTCTGGAATAGAAACACATCCACAGTTACACATAGTTGATTTTATTTTAGCAACTGTAATTGCTAAATTATCTTTTAAACTACCAGCATATGGGATATAAGAATCCACACCTTCCTCAAAAGATAATTTATTTTTCGTTGGATCTTCTAAATATCTTTGCCAATTTCTTGCTCGATTAGAACCTTCTCCCCAATATTCTTTTACAAAGGCATTTCCTTTTTTTATGACTCTTGTTGGGCTCTCATCAAATCTTGCAAAATATCTTCCCATCATAACAAAATCTGCTCCTAAAGCCAAAGCAATTGTAATATGATAATCATGTACAATTCCACCATCAATACACAATGGAATGTAAACTCCAGTTTCTTCAAAATATTCATCACGAGCTGTTGCTACATCAATTAAGGCAGAGGCATTTCCACGTCCAATTCCTTTGGTTTCACGAGTAATACAAATAGAACCTCCTCCTACACCAATTTTAATGAAATCTGCTCCAGCTTTTGCTAGATACATAAAGCCTTCTCTATCAACTACATTTCCAGCTCCTATTTTAACATCGTCTCCATATTTTGCTCTAACAAAATCTATGGTATTTTTTTGCCAAACAGAATAACCATCTGATGAATCCATACAGATTAAGTCTACTCCTGCTTCTACTAAAGCTGGTATTCTTTCTTCATAATCTCTTGTATTAATTCCAGCACCTACAATATATCTCTTATTCTCATCTAATAAAGAGTCTGGATTATTTTTTCTTTCTTCATAATCTCTTCTAAATACTAAATATTTTAATCTTTCTTCATCATCTAAAATTGGTAAACATGCAATTTTGTTTTCCCATATCATATCATTGGCTTCTGATAAATTAATTCCTTTATGTGCCCAAACTACTTTTTCTTTTGGTGTCATAAATTTGTCAATTGGCTCATCTAGATTATCTCTAGAAATTCTATAATCTTTATCCGTTACTAATCCAATAAATTTCCCTCTTGCTGTTCCATCATCTGTAATAATTACTGTTGAGTGACCTGTCTCTTGTATTAAATCAATTACTTCTTTTAATGTTGTTCCTGATTTCACATTGGAATCACTTACTACAAATCCTGCTTTGTGTTTTTTTACATGTCTAACCATTCTAGCTTGTGATTCGATAGATTGTGAGCCATAAATAAAAGCTACTCCTCCTTCTCTTGCCAGTGCAATTCCCATTTCTTCCCCTGAAACAGATTGCATAACTGCTGATACCATTGGTACATTAGCATTATATTTAGCCTCTTCTCCTTTTTTATATTTTACAAGTGGTGTTTTTAAGGATACATTACTTGGTATACATCTTTCATCTGTTAAGTTTGGTAATAATAAATACTCATTTAGTGTTCTTGAAATATCTTCTACGATTTTTGCCATTTTATAACCCCTTTCTTTTTTCCTTATTCTTCTTTATTTCACAAAATTATACTACATAATTTTACATTTGTAAATAGTCGGAAACAAAAAATTGCCAGAAGGGACGGACCTTTTTGGCAATTTTGTCTCCACTGGTTCCGGGATTAAATGGGGACACCGTAAAAAAATTACCAGAAGCTCTATTCCTTCTGGCAATTTTTTAATTTACTGGGTAAACACTTACTTGTTTTTTATCTTTCCCTTTTCTTTCAAATTTTACATTTCCATCCACTAATGCATATAAGGTATCATCACTACCCTTACCAACATTAGTTCCTGGATGCATTTTAGTTCCTCTCTGTCTTACTAGGATATTTCCTGCTAAAACAAATTGACCATCAGCTCTTTTGACACCAAGACGTTTAGATTCACTCTCTCTGCCGTTATGGCTACTACCTTGACCTTTTTTATGAGCCATGCTTTCTCACTCCTTTCAGTTTTCCTTTCTATTTGCTCGATTTTATTTCTAAAATTTAGTTTTAAGCTCCTACTTTTTCGGTAGCTTTTTTTGTATCTTCTTGTTTTGCTGTTGTTTCTGTTTTTTTAGTAGCTGTTTTAATCGATGTAATTTCTACTTTGGTGTATGGTTGTCTATGTCCTTGTTTTCTTCTATAATTCTTTTTAGGTTTCATTTTGAAAACAATAATTTTTTTCGCTTTACCATGAGAAACTACTGTTCCTTCTACTTTTACACCTTTCACATAAGGATTTCCAATTTGTACTTTTCCCTCATCAGATACAAAAACTACATTATCAAATGTGATTTTTTTACCTTCCTCTGCATCTAATTTCTCAAAAAATACAACATCTCCTTCTGCTACTTTGTATT
Organism: uncultured Clostridium sp.; assembly: GCA_947571515.1. GTDB lineage: Bacteria > Bacillota > Clostridia > TANB77 > CAG-508 > CAG-269. The sequence continues at coordinate 28,413 of CANOYI010000010.1, forward strand.
GCTTTCCACAGCTTTCAATGATTGCGTACATTTAAAATGCACCTCCCTTATTGGTATACTCGCTAATCCTTAATTTTCAGGCAATTAACCATTCGTTAATATTTAGGTACCTCGACTAAGCGGATTACAATTTGTAATTTTATCATAATTCTACTTGTTTGTCAATTGTTTTCGCAAATTTTCTAATGCCCTTTTCCTATGACTGATAGAATTCTTTTCTTCTCTCGATAATTCTGCATAAGTTTTTCCATTTTCTAATTCAAAAATTGGGTCAAACCCAAATCCATGATCTCCTTTTGGTTCTTTTGCTATTTTGCCTTCTATTTCACCTTTTGCTACTATAAATTCGCCATTTTCATAATAAACCACAACACTTACTACTTTTGCATTTCTTTCTTTTCCTTTCAAATTTTTCATCTTTTCCAATATAGTTTTATTTCTCTGACTTGGTGTTGCATCTTCACCTAAAAATCTATCTGTATAAACACCTGGCCAACCGTTAAAAGCATTTATACATAAGCCACTATCATCTGCTATACATGGCATGTTAGTTAGCTTTGCTGTTTCTTTTGCCTTTTTCTTTGCATTTCCTTCAAAAGTTTCTTGGTCTTCATCAACTTCTATTTCACAGTTTATATCTTTTAATGTTAGTAATTCATAATCTTTTAGAATGTCTTTGATTTCTTTTAGTTTTCCTTCATTATTAGTTGCTACTACTATTTTCTTCATTTTCTCCTCCTAGTTATATTTTAAATATTTTTTGATTTTTGTTAATTACTTAATAATATAGCATATTTCCTAAAATATTTCCATTATTTTACAAAATATTCACAAATATTTCATAATTAATTATCTTAATCTGCTTTATTTCTATTTCTACCTTTTTTGTCTATTTTCATAGATAAATCTCCTCCTTTGATTTTTATTTTTGCGGTTGACCAAACCAACTATATTATATCAAAGGAGGAGATTTATTTTACTCATAGCTAGAAGCTTTTAGAATCCCACGTAAAATGCGGGGTTTTCATTAGCCAATAAGAGGTATCCCTCCAGTTATACATAACTGAAGGGATATGTCAAAAAATCTGTTACAACTTATAAATAAAAATTGTTAGAAATGTTAGATTAGAACAAAAGCAATATGATTAATTTTATATAATTTATATATTGCGTATTTGTTCGTGTGCCAAATTTTATGAAATAAAATTTGTGTACAATGGTTTAATTTTTATAAGATAAAAATTAAAAAATCCTTATTTAAGCCACTAAATAAAGATTTCATAAAAATAAAATGTTGTGAATTTTGTAGAACTTTTTGTAGAACTGCAAAATTTTTTATAATTAAAACCTCAAGCATAATCTTACGAAACACTTGAGGTTCTAATGGTGCAGATGAGCGTATTGCTTATTTTGTAAGTGCCTGTACTGTAAGGATTTAACCGTATATCTATATTTTTTTAATGGAGTTTTAATGGAATTAATAGATTTTTATATACTATCTATCCCAACCATCATCTACTTCTATATAGTTTTTCTGTAATGTTTTAGGCTCTGTACCTACTATGAACATTCTATTTCCAATATTTAAATAATTTGCTTTTTTACAAGATACAGAATTGAAATTTTTTCTAACTAAATTTGACACTGGTTCTGTATAACTATCTCCATTGATATATATATCATCATATAGTCCAATAATAGTAGTTCCAGTAGGTTTTATTGATTTTGCCAATAATTGCATAACATTTTCTCTTTCTGAAAAAGAAATATTGTATAAAAAAATAGTAGCTAAATCAAATGTTCCAAATAGTTCTTGTGGCATATCTTGCAAGGTAGAATTAAAAGCATTTCTACTATCAATAAGTTGTTGCGATATAGCAAAATCAAAAGCTTCTTTATCAGGTTCTACTCCATAAACTTCTGCTCCAAGTTTTCTCATTACATCAGAATTATATCCTAATCCAAAACCAATATCCAAAACTTTCTTACCTTTTAAAATTATATTGAATTCTCGTAAAGCCCTAGCATTTTCATTAGCAATTTGTTTTTTTGTTTCATATATATCCATAATCTTTCTCCTTTATGTGAATTATAACATATAATAGGTTCTTTTTCATATTGAGTGGGTATGTCTCCATAAAATAGATATACCTTTAATTTAT
>CANOYI010000011.1 GCA_947571515.1 uncultured Clostridium sp.
ATAGCAATTTTCTGTAGAATGTATTTTTGTTGTATAGGTAAAAATCTTTGATTTCCTATACAACAAAAAAGCAATGCTTGTCAACTTAAGGAGTATTATATTTTCTCTTAAAAAGTTCTCCCTAATCCGTAACTAGCCCGAATAGTAGGAACTTTTTTCTATTTCTTATTAAAATAAGTAATCAAATGTTCTATTGTTTTCTTATCTTCATTTGTAAGCTGATCATATCCAGCCAAAGAATATTCCAAGCTTTTGTTTTCCTTTGCAGTCAAATATTCACTAAAAATTTGATCTAAAGTTACTTGAAACAAATTACAAATACGGATTAGAACTTCATAAGATGGCTTAGCCCTATCTTGTTCAATATCACTAATATATCTAACTGACACTTCTATACTTTCTGCTAATTTTTCTTGTGTATATCCATTGCTTTTTCTAATTTGCTGTATATTAGCTCCAATTTTGATATTACTTGCTTTTCTCATTCTTTTATCACCTATTTTATTTTTTATTTATCTTATCAAATTTTGTAACCTCTATAAATGAAGTATATTTACAGTATGTAGTATTTTATATCCATATATCTTTTAGATATTTTTCTAGCAAAGTATCTAATTTCCTTATTTGTTCATCTATTTTACTTTTATTTTCTCCATTTTCTATCATATTTTCTAATTGTTTCAACATCATTTCTATTTCTTCTTTTAATTCTTCCATACCTTCACCTCTTTTTAGTCTATTACTTATCTTGTTATATCCTATTTTGTTTTATATGTCAAATTTGTTTTAATGGTAAATTTAACTATAAAAATGAACCCACCTTATTAAACTTTTTTGTCTAATAAGGAGAGTTCATTTCACTTCCTATTTACTCTGATTTTTTTGATGTAGAATTTCTTTCTAGCAATATTCTTATATCGTACTATTACTCCTTTACAGATAGATACCCCATTCAAATCCAGAACCCGTAGAAGCAACTTTTTTCTCCAATCTCCAAATCATCATCTTAGTTCTGGATAGCCATTTGCCACTACTCGATCTAAATTCCAAATTGTCTCATTAAATCCTAAAATATTCTTATAGAAATTCTTATCTTTCAAATTCTGTGAAGTAGCTTCTTTCAAACTGTCACCTGTATTAGCTGTCACACTACTTGCTCCTGTTGCTGTTTTCAATTCATAACAATTTACAAGACAATTTTTGATGTTTTCTTCTGAACTTCCCGTAAATTTGTATACATTAATTTGATTGCCACTCGTTTCTTCTGTATATCCTGTCATATTTCCAATAGAAATACAATTTTTTATATTGGTAGTATTATTAATAATGTTACCAACAAATCCACCATTATTATTACGATTATCTGTACTTCTTGGTCGATTGATATTTACATTAGCTACTACACTTTCAAATTTTCCACCATTATGCAAAGCCCCTACAATACCTCCACATTCAGTTGTATAGCATTCTACCGTTCCTTGTACATAACAATTTTTAACACTTCCACCGTACTTTCTACCTACTAAACCTGCTACATATACACCGCTACCAATTATATTTGCATCTTTAACAGTAATTTGTTCAAAGGTAGAATTTGACTGATCTGTTCCTACTACTGTAGCTACTCTATGAGTTCCACTTAATGTAATCTTTTCAAATTTCATATTTTTAAAGGTAGCCGCATTTGAATTCTTCGCAAAAGCTGTTACGGTATCTGCTCCAGTTGTATTGGTCACATTTTTTATATTTAAGTCTTTTACCATTCCATTAAAATTAGCAAATAACATAATATTATTCAAATTAGAAATGGTATGGTTTTCTCCATAAATTCTACCAGTAAAAGCAGTACTGATTATAGGGCTTTCCCCTGTATAAGAGCTAAAATCAATGTCTTTGGTAATACGGAAATTACCATCTGGCTGGTCTTTTATTTTTACAAAATCCTCAACTGTAGAAATTTCTACTTTTTCTATGATGCTTTCTATATTGTTTGTATCATCATTTCTAAGTTTTGGAAGTCCTCCTTTGGTAACATTTGTAAAATCCCAAATACTTACATTCCAGCCTAATTTACTTGTGTACAGACTTACATTTGTTACATCACTATTAGTTGCAACACTAATCTTACCTGTAAAGTCAATTCCTGTTCTTACTAAAGTAGAAGTTCCTTTTGCCTCTTCATATTCATAATTATTTTTATAGTTATCTCCAAACATAGCATTAGCACTACGTCCATCAAATTTATAGGCATTTGCTACATTTCCAAAAGAAATACTATTTTGTACATAGCTTGTATTCTTAAGTTGACCAATAAATCCTCCACTATTACCATTTGCTGTTACATTACTATTGCTATAGCAATTGGTAATAATAGTTGTTCCTTCTGACCAACCTACAAATCCTCCTACATCTTGATTTCCTCTTGTATTACCAATTGAATAGCTATTTTTAACAGTAGCATTATCACACTGTCCAAAAAAACCTCCAACTGCATTACCTGTACCAACTACATCTCCATTACTACTGCATTGTTCTATTGTCATTTGATTTCCATATCCTACTAAAGTTCCTACTCTACCAGCACCATTTACTGTAGTTTCCGTTGTGTGTACATTTTTCATATAACCTGCTGTTGCATTACCTACTAAGCCACCAATTTCATTGCCTGTTGCTGTTACTTGTATATCTTTTCCTATTACATTCGTTATATAGCAATTAGCTGCTACTTTTGCTAAGGCTCCAAAATATGCTTCTGAGCCATTAATACGTGTTCCTTCTATTTTTAAGTTTGTAATATAAGCATAATGTAATTTATAGAATATTGGTAAAGTATTTCCTGTTATTTTATGACCGTTTCCATCCAACTTTCCAAAGAATGGTACTGTTACAATTCCTGTTCCTTCTGTTATGGTAGACATATCAATGTCATTGTCTAAAACAAATTCTCCATATGGTTTTTCTGTGATTAATGTTCTAAATTCTTCTGCTGTTTTTATATGAATTGGATTTGTTCTATTCGTAAATACTTCTGTTCTAAAGTCATTGGTTACTCTCTTTAAATGATGATAATTTAATCTTCTTACATTGGTACTTGCTGTTACATTTCTATCTTCTTTTTGTGCATCTATTTTAAATGCATTTTCATATTGAAGTACTAATTCATCGCTATTTAAGTATTGCATTTTATTCCATTTTGTTTGCATATCTTGATAACGATTCATTTTATACTTTTTCCACGTCATGGTTTCATCACCAGTTACTTTTCGGATAGCATCTAAGTCATTTTTACTATAAGCACTATAATATTTAACATATCCATTATCATATCCTGCAAAACCTAACATTTCCCAAGCTAAATGTTTTAAACCGTAAGAATAAGGTCTTCCTAAATCATTATGTGGTTGATACCAATGTCTTACATACATTCCTTCATAACCATAACGACCTCCGTCCTCCCCATTCTATTTGTCCATTACTAGTTCCTGGTCTTAGGATAATACGATGATCCCAAAGATCTTCTACTGTTCTTAAATTCATTTTTTTCAATTGTTCTGCAGTTAAATACTTCCATCCGGTATTAACATAAGTAGTTGAGGTTGGATTGCCATCATATCCTTCTGCTTCTTCTGCTGGATAAAATACTTGCAAAGCGATTTTTGATTGCTCTTCAGGTGTTAGTTTTAGGAAAGCTTTTGCCTCTACATAATCTAAGAAATCAATTGCTTGGAACATTCCTTTATAGTAACTGTCAAGCTTTTCTTTCGTATTAATTCTTTCTGTTGTTAAATTTGAAGTTACAGTTGCATCCATATCATGGTCATAAGATAAGTTAAAGTTCTCTCCTCCATCACCTGATCCTTGTGTTATATTTCCATCTGCATAATCTTCTCCACCAGAACCTGGTCTACGACCATAACCTTTTAAGAATATCTTACTATCTTGATTGTGTCCACTTTCATGACTCCAAGTACCAAAGGAATCCAAAGCTCGATAAGCAACCCAATATACATTACTTCCATTTGCATAAGCTGCTGAGCCATTGGCAGCTGCCCAATAGCCTACTGCCTCACAGAAATTTTTATGGAAAGGTTCTTCTGTTACACCAGCTGTTTGATAAACACCATCTGTTGTTGTACGGCGGTCAACTTGTATGTCAGTAGCATTATTCAAACGTGATGCTTCCACAAATCCTGCTGTTGTTGTATAGAAATTACCAATTTGTACAGCATAATTTTTGATTCTGGTTAATAATTGTTCTTTTTGTGTAGGATTAGATGGGTCACTAATATACACTCTTTGTGCTCCTAATAGAAATTGTGTTGCACTAGATACTATAAAAGCAGAATCTTTTGGTAATGTTATAAATGGCAATAAATAATTATTTCTTCTCTTTAATTGTCTCCATGCTCTATATTCTACATCTGGATGATTTTCAGCTGGTATTTCATAAACAATTCCTTGATAGTTCTCTGTAAACCAATCATTTGCGTTCTCATATCCACCAATTGTATTTATGATATAGTCTAAGAATGAACCAATATCTGCTTTCCCTGTGTATCTTGCTATATTATTAGCATAGAAAGCTTGTGTGCCACCTGTACTTCTATTACTATTACTTGCCACCACTTCATTCATTATCTTATCAAAAGTCATAGAATCATTAAATAATTTTCCATTTACTACTATGATATCAGTAACTTCCGTTCCTTTAACATCTATATTGTACCAACGTTTATAATAATTATAAGCATATACCATTTGTTTTAGTCTTCCACTTGTAATAAAATCGTTTTCTATTTTTTGATTGAGAACACTATTTTCTATTGTTACAATACTACCTTCTCCATATTCCATCCATTTTAATATAAATTCAAAAGCATTTGTTTTGATGGTTTGATTAAAATGATCTCTATATAAACGGCTATCTTCTTCCGAAGTTAATGGGTCTAAATCATGGGTATAGTCTAAATTTTGTATGTATTGTACTAATTTATTTACAATGGTTGCATCTTGTTTGATAACATATCGATTATAATTATACCCAATACCCAATTCTTCTATTTTATAAGATGCTACATGTCCTTTGTATTCATCAAAAGTAAGAGCATAATCTTTTGTCGTATCATCTTCAAAAATAACTTTAATACTTGCTATTTTTTGATTATCATTTTGTGTCAAGGTCGTAATTAGTTTTTTATCTTTATCATAAGGTAAAATATGTTTTACTATTTTGGTATTTAAAATATCATCTTCTGCAATTTTGCTACCATCCACTAATAAGTACTTCGCATCATAGAATGGCATCAATTGATATAAATTGCTATAGACAATTTCTTTTTGTTGATTATAATTTGATAATTTCTTTAATCTAGTATACTCTGGTATATAAATTTTATCATTGCTTGGCTTTTCTTCAATATTTTCTACATAATTTGGATCTGCCCCTCTTAAAGTTGGATATCTTCCTTCTCCCACATGATCCAAATTCCAAATTTCATTGCTCCATCCTAAAGTCGTTGCATAAAATTCTTTTGTTCCTACCGACATCTCATCCACTTCACTAATAGCTGCGTGAGAAGCATTGGATGTTAGATTAGAAGTAGCAAGTTCATAATTATTGTTAGATGCTCCATTGATTTCTCTTTGATATTTTCCTTTTATGCGGAAACCATGTCCATCTCCACTTACTGATTGTGCCAAACTCAAATTATTTTTTAAAGTTGTATTTTCTGGATTACCAATCATTCCCCCAACAGAACCAGAAGTCCAAGAGAAGTTTGTTTCAATATTTACATAGCAGTTTTCAATCGTTGTTCCACTAAATCCTTCTCCAACCATACCACCTGATCCATCACTTCCGCTATTCACACGTCCTGTTATATAGCAATTTCTGATAGTCGTATTGGCCATTTTCCCAACCATACCACCAGTTCTTTTCGCATTTCCCACAGTTACATTGGTTGCTGAACAGTTTTCTATCAATGAATTTCCAGTTGCCTCTCCCACAAAAGTTCCTGTTCCATTGGCACCTGGAGAAGCAACATATGGGTTTACTAAATGTACATTTTTGATTGTTGTTGCATTTATGCTAGGCGTAATTGCTCCATAAGCTGTCATTCTTGCATTTTCTATCACTAAATTTTCAATGGTTGCTCCATTACAAGCATTAAATAACGGTTTTGCTAAATTAATAATTTTGTGCCCATTACCATTTAATGTTCCTGTAAATGTTACACTAGCATCAATAAGAGTTGCTGTACTGCCCATATTGCTAGCATCAAAATCTTTCATTAGCACAAAATCTCCACTTGGATTGGCTTTAATTTGTTCGATTAATTCTTCTAATGATTGATTTTCAGCTCCCTGATCTCCTATCGCACCATAGGTAACTTCTAACGTGTTTCTTTTTTGATCTCCTTCATATTGAACAACATTGTCATAATTTAATACAAATTTTAGGTTACCATTTTCTATCTTATATTCTTTGATTGTACTATAAAATTCTGGCAAATCTTTCATTTGTACTTTTACTATATATGGTTGTAAATTAGCCAAATCTGCTGTTGAAATCTTAGTTACTTCACTTACCTTATTTTGAATTTGTTTATATAAAGTAATAGTTTCAATGTCTTTCATTTCAATTAAACGGTCACCTACATTGATTTCCTCTTCTAATAGGATTCCATTTTGTACTTCATTCTTTCCAGTTTCTAGGCTGTTGGTATCTAAATCATAATCAGCTGTTATTTTTGCTTGATAACTTTCACTTCCCGTTTTTTCAAAAGTAACGGTATTATTTTCTGTTGTTATCTCTTGTGTTTTTACTGTTTTTCCACTTTCCTCTGTAATCACAATATTTCCACTTGTAATCGTTTGTTCTGTGTCATTGATTTGGAAAGTAACGGTTATCGTATTGTCATCTCCTTCTGTATAGCCAAATTTAGTTGCTGTTGGTTTATCCTTTAGAATTTCAATCTTTATTTGATTATCTTCTGTCACTTCTAATTCTTTGGTATTGTCTAAGATAATTTTTTCAATGACAATATCTTTTACACCAGCTTCTGCATAACTATCAATTGCTGTTTCATAAGTATTTTCTGTTTTCTTTAAATCATATTCTTTTCCGTTGATTACAGCTTTTATCGGTACAAATTTACTAATATTGGTACTTTCAAATTTTAAAGTAATTCTTTCATCTTTTTGGAAATACTTACTTTCTGCTGTTCCTTGGTACGTTTTTATCTGACTAATTTGTAATTCATAATCTGATAAAACTAAAATTTCTTTTGTTGTTAAAATCTCATCTGTTACTCTGTTGTCCCCTTCTGGCTTACCTTCTAATGTGTTAGTATCTCTATCATAAGTTACTTTCACTTCTAGCGTATATAATTTGGCATTTTCTACATCAAAAGTGATACTATTTTTCCCTACTTGAATTTCTTTTTCTTCTTTTATCGTAGAATCCTCTTGTTTCGTAAGAACTGCTTTGGCTTCCATGATACTATTGTCTTCATCGATTACATCAAAGTTTAAAGTAACTTGTGCATGATCAGTATCATCTTGTTGTTTATAGTTTTGGATACTTGGTCTATTTTTTAATACCTCCACTTTTACCGTATGGTTGACATCTGCCATTGTATCATCACTGTAAATTATCTTAGTTGCTGTTAATTCTTGTACACCACTATCTTCACCTACTGTTAATGTTACTTCATACTTACCATTTTCAAGTTTCTTAACTTCGCAGTCAGTATTGCTAACACGAATTTTGCTAATCGCTTCTGTTTTATTCGTTTCTATATCATAAGTAATAGTAACCGTTTCACCTTTTTCTACATAATCTTTATTAGAAACTACTTCTTTTATCGTCGCACGTGGTTCTGCTTTTATTTCTTGTTCTAATAATACGCTATCTACGACATCTTCTGTGTCTACTCCTGTTTGATTATAAGTAGCCATTACCTTTACTTTATACTTGCTAGTTACTTTTGTTGTTAAAGTTTTTTCGATTTTTCCTGCTTTTTCAATTTCTTCTTGAGAAAGCTCTTCTCTTCCTATTTCTTTTCCTTGAGCATCTAAAAGTAGCAAGATTACTTTTTTCATGGCTTTATCTTCATCATTTAGCATAAAGCTTACTTTGATATTATTTTCTGCTATGTTTTCTTCTGATGTAAAATCTGTTACTGTTGGTTTTTGTTTGATTACTTTTATGGTTGTTTTATTGTCATTTTCTAAGGTAAATTTCTTTCCATTTCCTAACACAACTTCTTCTATTACAATTTCCTTTTCGCCTAACTCTGTCATAGCATCAATCGTTGCCATATATTGATTATCTTTTTTCGTCACTGCATATTCTTTTCCATTTACTTTAATGGTAGTTGGTTCATGGATCGTACTATTGGTACTTTCAAAAGCTAATTGGATGGATTGATTTTTCTCAAAAGTAGTAGTTGGTTGGTTATCTTTTTTGGTTGTAATATTGGTTATTTTTAAGTTATAGTCAATCACCATTTGAAGTTCTTTTATGATTTGTTCCATTCCTGTATGGTCTTCTTCTGGTTGCAATTGATTACTATCTAAATCATAATATAATACAACATTAATTTTATATTTTTTCCCTTCTGGTACAGCTACCTCTACTTGATTATGCCCTTTTTCAATTCCTTGTTCTTGTATTACTTTTTCTGTCTCATCCAAAATTTCTAGTTTTGCTGAAGTCATACTGTTATCTTTATCTTCTAAATCAAAAGACACTTTTATTTTTTGTTCATTGATATTTTCTTCTGTTATATAATTTTTAATGATTGGTTTTTCTTTCAATACGTCTACTCTTAAAGTATAATCTACTTTTACTCTTTTTTCATTGTCTAATAACACTTCTGTAAAATGATATTCTTTGATTCCAGCCACATTTCCTGTATTTGTTTTAAATGTATATTCGTTCGTTGCTCCTTCTACTTTTTGTACTTCATATTCTTGTCCATTAACAACCACTTTCTTAACATTGGCATCATAACTTACACTAGCATCAAATTTTAAAATAATATCTTGATTTTTGTTTGGATAGTAATTTTCTAATCCTGTATCTGATAATTGTACTTGATAATCTAACGTTCTTTCTATTTTTTGTATTAAAAGAGTTAAATCTGTTACAGTAAGTTGTTCATCATTATTCATATCGGCATTTTCTAGTTTGTTATCTGGCAAATCTTGTTTATGAATTAAATGTAATTCTAATAAATTAACATCTGCATAATTAATCTCTCCATCGTCATTTAATTCTCCTTTTGAAACAAAGTTGTGAACCGCTGCATAAATGGTTCCCATGGCTTGAAGAGATACAATACTTACCACTAAAGTAGCTATCATTGCCTTGGTTCTTCGATTAATTTCAAGATCAATCTCTTTTCCTTTTTTCTTACTAACATAGGCTATTATTAATAAAATTTCAACAGCTAATGCTATCATTAAAGCTATTTTTCTTTGCTTATTTCCTGTTTTAGGAAAGGTTTTGGTTGCTGTTGTCCCATCATCTTGACTGTCCCCTTTTTCTCCATTGCTTGGTGGATTAGAGGTACTTCCTGTGATTCCTTCATTTCCTTGGCTATTTGGTAATTTCCCTGGTCGATTTATATTACTATTATTGCTGTTATCACTGTTATTGTTATTATCACTTCCTGACTGTCCTGGATTGACTGGTGTAACTGGCTTATTTGGTTCTTCTATTTGCTCTTTTACCACATTTACTTTTATGCTTGTCTCTGGCACAAATAAATCTTCTTTTCCTTCAGAAGTTACCATATCTTTTATCTTAATTTCTGTTGTTTGTGGTTTAGCATCTTCTTTAACTTTCAAAGTAATTAATAACACTTCTTCTGGTATTCTACTTCCAGCTCTTTTAATGGCTACTAATTCTTCTGTTACTGGATTGTATTCCAATTGTTCCCAACCATTAAGAGTCGTTAAATTGTCTTGCCTTATTGGTTCAAATACATCTTTGTTGTAGGCAAGTGTCGCCTTATAGCTATTGATTCCTTTCTCAATCTCTTGATATTGGTCAAATTTCAATTTTAATACGACTTCTTGTCCAGCTTTTACGTCTTTTACGGAACTACTCACATTTGCTTTTAAATTAGTAGCTGCAAACACATTGCTTGCTACTAAAATCGAAATCATAAATCCTATGATACTCATTATTACCACTTTTTTCATATCGTTTTTCTCCTTCAAATCAAATTTGTAACTGGCTTTTCTTTGCCTTTTAAATCTAATTTTATAACATAATTATAATAAACTTTTTAAGATTTCTCAAATGCTTTTTATCTACTGCTACTGTATATTTCCGTGTACTACTTACGCATATTGTTTTTTTGTATTTTGTGTTGATTGTATTATTTTTCTGTTACATTTGTATTTCATTTTGAGTAACCTATGATAAAAATTACTGTATTACCTAATTCCGTAGTAAAAAATCATTTTTACTACACATTTTTAAAAACTATAAAATTTAATAAGTAGAGTTCAGCCCACGTTTAATTGTTCGCCCGCGAAAATTGCAAAGCAATTTTCTGTGGAATGCTTTTATATTCTAGGAAATTCGGAGAACTTTCCTAGAATATTAAAAAGTGTGAAAAATGACTTTTAAACTTTAAATGTCATTTTCACACTTTTCTCTCTTTTGTTCTATCATTACTTAAATACTTATCTGAATACCTATTAGCTTATCAATTCTATCAATAAACTCTGACTTTAGTCTATTTATCGTTTCGTATTTATTAGCAATTTCTTTTTGAGCTAATAAATCATAATCTCCATTTTTATCGATTGGAATATCCACCAAAATATCTGTCATTTGATTATTGCCCAACTTTTTATTTGCATAATTTTTTGCTTTTTCTAAGAACTTCGGTTGTAAAGAATATATTAAATATGGAAAATATAATTTTTTGGTATCTACTAATGGGTATAAAATTCCACAATGATTATTAGCCACAAAGCCAATAGGATTCTCTTCCATATTTCTAGCAAATAATTTTCCAGCATATCCATCAATGCTCCAAGTTAAACATGGCACTGTTATATAATCTTTATCTTTAACATATTTTCTATCAATGTAATCTAATATACCATTATTATCAGTGTTAGATGATATTACTGGAATTTTTCCTTCCCATCCTTTTGTGTGAATATTTTTCTTCGTAAATATTGCATTGCCTTGATGTGGTTCAAACAACTCAAATAATGGTACACTTTTTAGTGTATATCCTTTTATGTCTTCTAAATAAAAATTTTCAATTTTCTTTTTCTGTATTTCTAAACTTTTCTTTTCTTTCTCAATGATCTCATACTTTTCTGCAATTTCTTTTTGAAATTGAATTGTAGGTATATCAAATTTAAATTTTTTAAAACATTCTGTTATACTAAAGGTTTGGTTGCCTGCTTTTGTAGTTAAAAATTGTTCTTGTATTTCATACTGATTAGAAAGAATAAACCAGTTCAAATCAATGTCATATTTACAATTATCTTTTATATACAAAATATATGCATGATCTGTTAAAGTATATAATCCTGGTTTCAAATATGACATTGTTCCTGCATATCCGTTGCGACTAACTACAATTCCTTCTTTATTATTAAAAAGTTTCAGTCTTTTTCCATTCGGTAAAATAGTATTGGAATCTATATATCCTAATGATGTACTATCCAATAATGAACTTGATAATACTACACAATCTCCAGCTCCTTTATTGGCATGTATTACCCTAACAGATAATCCTGTATTTCCACTTAAGTAATCAAAGCATTCTGATATTGGAACTGATTTAGCTTGATATTTTATTTCAGACATTCTAATTCCTCCTTAATGCCTTCCATTAAGTCTTCTGTTTCAGAAATTAAATCAATAAAATCATCAATAGACTGCTTTTTTACTTCTCTTTTTAAACCAATAGCTACTTTTTCCTCTTCTGACCACCAGTTTTCTATTATCCAACTTTTATCTGAAGAAAATTCTGAAATATCTAAAGCTTTAAATCTTCCATTTGCTCTTATTTCAATAATATCTTGAATTATTTCTGGTGTAGAATTTCTCCACAAATTATAATTGTCAACAGCGTCTTTTAAATCATTGTCATCTGGTGTATCAAATCTATACACATCAAGCGTTTCTCCAATTGAAGAACATATATAAGTAAATATCGGATAATTTTGAGTAGGATATGTTTTATCTTCATTTTTAACCTTCTTCTTTAGAGTTAATATATATGTTTTTTTAGGTGTATTAAAAAATGCCTTTATAGGTAAAGAAATAATACTTTCAATATAGCAACAATCTAATATCTTTGTCTTCAATGTTTTATTATTTATATTAGATAGAATACCATCAGGAATAACAACATTTGCTATTCCTCCTTCTTTTACTGATCTGATAATCCATTCTAAGAACATCGATTCTACTCCTAAGCCACCCCATTCAAAATCAGTAGTTAGTTTTCTCATTTCTGCAGAACCATTGACTACATATGGTGGATTTGCTAATATTAAATCATATTTATTATCTTCTACTTTCTCTAAAGTACCTAAAGTAGAATGTTTTAATTCGAAACACTTATTTAATATTTCATTAGAAAACTGTTTTGCAAATGTTGCTGAAGGATTTTCGGAAAGCATTTTCGAAAAATATATTAAAGTATTAGCCTTTGCTAAAATAATAATTTTATCTTCATTATCCTCGCTATATTTATCATATCCTGTTAATGAGATAGATGATAATAACTTTTTATTTTCATTATCGTAAGAATAAAATTCATTTATTCTATCACTAACTATTTCAAGCAAAAACTTGCCAACTCCACAAGCTGGATCACATATAGACATTTTTGATTTCACATCAACCATTCTAACCATATTATCAACAATTTTTAGTGGAGTAAAAAATTGTCCCATATTTTTAGAATCAGAATCCTGTTTCAAAAAGGATTCAAATAATTGCGATTTAAAATCTTTTGATATATTAATAAATTTTCCATTTTCCTTTTCATAGCTTTTAAAAGTTTCTAATATAGCATGGAATGTTTTAGCATCTCCATTATTTTCATGAAATATATTTCCATTAATAATTCCTGTTCCATCATCTGACTTCGGAAATAATTTTTTCATTTTTCCTCTAGCACCATTATTTGATAAATATGTATTCAAAACATCTATCTCTGAATTTTCTTCATATAGTGATAATAAGTAATCAAAAGAATACATTCCTTTAAGAACTCCTAAATCACTTAAAAATTTAAAAAGAAAAAACTCTACAAATGTATATAATGCTGTACTAGGTGAAACATTTTTTGTAATCCATAATTTTTGATGTACTTTAACAGCTAAATCTGTTGGATTTAAATATTCATGTTTTAATAAATTATCATTATTAGAAGAAATAGAAGATAAGATTTTTTTCAACAAATTTTCTGTTTCTTTTGGCATAGACGCTGGATGAATATTGGTAAGTAACGGATTTCCATGTTCATCCATTATTTGATTTCCAGTTTCAGGGTTCATCCAAATTGTTTTTACAGAATCTCTAACAGCATATATTCTTGCTTTCACCTTTTGGGAAGTACTAAATTGTTGAGAAATAGCTTTAGAAATCTGTTTATCAGAATTTAATTTTCCATCATTTTTGGATTCAACATATAATATAATCTCTTTATTCGTATCTACAATTAGCGCATCTGGTTTTTTATTTAATACCTTAGAATCAGAAGTATGTATATTAATTATTTTCTCTTTAGCTAAATCATTTAAAGTAGTGGAACCTATATCATATACCCTCCACTCACCTATAAATATTGGTTTACTAAATTCTTTACTTTGTTTTGTTTGCTCTGACATATTATATTTCTCCTGTCCCTATAAATTTTATATAATTTTTGCTATTCTTAATTTTTTAATAGTTTTGGATATTCTTCTAATTTTAGTCCATATATTTACATACTAATATACTAAAGAAAAGAAATAAATAATTATTACAAATATTACAAAAATGTTATTTTTTTGTAATATTTATAAGCTAATGAAAACCAGAGTTTTGCGAGAACTCTGGTTTTTTATGGTGAACTATATCTATAACCAACTTATAGCTATTATTACGACTTTCACTGCAACTTTATGCACTCTTTAATTCAAGTCTTAACTTATCAGCAATCATTGCTATAAATTCTGAGTTAGTTGGCTTACCTTTGCTAGCTGAAATGGTATAGCCAAATATATTTTCTACCGCTTCTTGTTGACCTCTACCCCAAGCGACTTCTATTGCATGACGAATCGCACGTTCCACTCTACTTGGTGTCGTATTATACTTAAAGGCAATTTTAGGATATAAACTCTTAGTAATTTGATTAATGACATCAATATCATTAACTACCATCATAATCGCCTCTCTTAAATATTGATATCCCTTAATATGAGCTGGTACACCTACTTCATGGATGATATTTGTTACCAATGCTTCTAAATTTTCTTCTCTCTTTTCTTCCTTTTCTGATAATTCAATATACTTTTGTCTTGGCTCTCTCGCCATAAAATTATTTCCCGTTTGATTTGGTTTAAAGAATTTGATTTCTCTGATTCTTCTGATTAAT
This sequence comes from uncultured Clostridium sp., assembly GCA_947571515.1. Taxonomy (GTDB): domain Bacteria; phylum Bacillota; class Clostridia; order TANB77; family CAG-508; genus CAG-269. Next base: position 14,634 of record CANOYI010000011.1, read on the forward strand.
ACCTCTATATCAAATGGTTTTACTATGTAGTAATCTGCTCCTGCTACAATCGCTTTTTGTGTTATTTTATCTTGTCCAACCGCTGATAGCATAATGCAAATTGGTTTTTTATCCATTTGTAACATATTTATTTTTTCTAATACTCCTAATCCATCTAAATGTGGCATAATTACATCTAATAGTACAACATCTGGGGTCGTGTTTGATATCATATCAACTGCTTCATTTCCGTCTTTTGCAACAGCAATTACCTCCATATCCTCTTGATTATTAATGTACGTAGATAATGTGTGACTAAAGTCTTGATTATCATCAGCAATTAAAATATTAAGTTTCTCTTTCATCTTTTTTCCTCCTCAATTGTAATATTTTTAACAATTGTTATTATAATGGTTTATTGGGGGAAAATCAATTAATTCTGGAAATTTCTTCCATAATTTTTATAAAAACACATTTTTCATATACTTTTTGTAATATATTTTTTAGCTATTTCTTTCACATTTTTTAAAATGATAGATTTTGTTTCAAAATCTTTCAATAATATCTCTTTTTTATCAGTTTCTAACTCAATTTTACAAGTAATAAATTCACCATATTCTACATTTATTATCAAAATATCGTTGTTTTTACAATAATATTTAAAATGGTCAAATTCACTATATTTTATTTCCACTAGCATTTCTATTCCCTGACATTTTTTTACTAATTGGCTCTCTTGGATAGCCTTTATTAAACTATCTGAATAAGCTTGAATCAAACCTCCTGTTCCTAACAAAATCCCACCAAAATATCGAGTAACAATAATGACTGCATTTCCTAAATTATTTTTTTGTAAAATATTCAACATAGGTCCTCCAGCTGTCCCAGAAGGTTCTCCATCATCACTAGACCTTTCAACCATTTGGCAATTCTCCATAACCCTATAAGCAGTACAATTGTGTCTTGCATCATGATACTTTTTCTTCGTTTCTCTAATTAATTCCTCTGCTTCTTCCACACTCTCTACAGGAAATAAACTTGCTATAAACTTGGACTTTTTCTCAACAATTTCTGTTTGAACCATTTCACTAATCGTTAAAAAATCCATTCGTTCCCAAACACTCCTTTTTGTAAATTTCTTTTATTTTTTAGGAAAGTTTATTCTTGTAGTAACCCTGCCGTATATCCTGTTGAATAAGCAATCTGCAAATTAAATCCGCCAGTATAGCTATCCACATCTATAATCTCACCAGCAAAATACAAGCCATTCACCTTTTTGGACTGCATTGTTTTAGGGTCAATTTCTTTAATGCAAACTCCTCCACTTGTAATAATCGCCTCTTCAATTGGTCGAAACCCCTTTATCTTTACCACAAAATTCTTTAGTAACCCTACTAATCTTTTTCTCTCTTCCCTTGTAATTTCATGAATTGGTTTATGAGCATCTATACCACTTTTTTCTATCACAACTGGTATCATTTTTTTTGGCAATAATTGATCGAAACTATTTTTAAATTGTTTATTCTTAATCTCTTGAAAATCTCTCACAATTCTTTCATCCAACTTTTCTTCTGATAAAGCAGGTTTCAAATCAATGGTTAAAAAGATATCTTGTTTCTTTAATTTTTCATTAATTTTCTTATATCTAACCAAATGAGCAGACGAACTTAAAATCGTTGGTCCTGAAACACCAAAATGGGTAAATAGCATCTCTCCAAAATCTTTATAGATATATTTTTGTGTCTCTTTATCTTTCAATTTAATTTCCACATTTTTTAAACTTAAACCTTGTAATTGTTGACAAGTATCTTTATCATAACTTTCTAAAGGAACTAACGAAGGTTTTATGTCTGTAATCGTATGTCCTAATTGTTTAGCTAATCGATAACCATCTCCTGTAGAACCTGTCAAGGGATAGCTCTTCCCTCCTGTCGCTAAAATAATTTTTTCTGCTTCCATTTTCCCATGGTTTGTCTCTACTCCTATGACTTTATTAGCATTATTCTCTTGTTTTACTAGTATGTTTATTACCTGTGTATTATATAATATTTCTATATTAAGTTCTTTTAATTTTTTCGTAAAGCATTTTAGAACATCTTGTGATCGATCTGTCACTGGAAATATTCTATTTCCTCTTTCTTCTTTTACTTTCAATCCTTGTTCTTTTAAAAATTGAATCATATCTTGATTGGTATAATTTTGATAACAGCTATATAAAAACCTTCCATTACCAGGTGTATTTTTAATAAATTCGCCCATATCTAAAGAAGATGTAATATTACATCTTCCTTTACCTGTTATTAACAATTTTCTACCCAATGATTTCATTTTCTCTAATAAAATCACTTGATGCCCATTTTGCTTGGCGGTAATAGCTGCCATCATTCCGGCTTGGACCTCCGCCAATAACAATTACTTTCATTGCTATATCCTCTTTTCTTTGAAAGTTCCCCACTGGTTCCGGGTTTAATTGGGGATTTTATTCATCTTTTTTCTTTTTCGTTGTTGTTTTCTTAGTTGTTCCTTTTTTCGTTGTTGTTTTCGTTCCCGTTGTTTTCTTAGTTGTTTTAGTTGTTGTTTTTTTGGTTGGTGTTTTGGTTGTTTTTTTGGTCGGTGTTTCGGTTGTTTTTTTCGTTGGCGTCTTAGTGCCTGTTGTTTTTTTAGTCGTCGTTGTGGTCTTTTTCGTTGGTGTTTTGGTTGTTTTTTTGGTTGCCGTTTTTCCACCTTCTGTTTTTTTAGCTGATGTCTTTTTAGTAGTAGTCTCTTTTCTAGTTGTTGCTTTCTTTTTTGGCTTTTCTTCTATTTCTTCTGGCTCTTCCCATAATTCTAAATCATCATCTTCTTCGTCTGAATCTTCTATATCATCAATATTATCATCATCAAATAAGAACTCCATATCATCGTCATTGTCATCTAAATCAAAATCATGAGCATCATCTTCTTCATCTAGATCTAAATCAAAATCATCTTCTTCACCTAAATCGAATTCATCATCGTCTTCTTCGTCTAAATCGAAATCATTATCATCTTCTTCACCTAAATCGAATTCATCATCGTCTTCTTCATCTAAATCAAAATCATTATCTTCTTCATATTTATCTAAATCAGAATAATCGTCTTCGTCATCATCTTCATCTAGATCAAAATCATCATCTTCATCTAAATCATAGTCATCTTCTTCGTCATCTTCATATTTATCTAAATCAGAATAATCATCTTCGTCATCTTTCTCAAAATCATAATTCTTATCTTCTTCATCTGGCTCATACTCATCTTTTTGAACAATATCTTCTTCGTCTTCTAGGTCTTCTTCTGTTATTTCAAATTGCTTGTCATTTCCCTCACCTACAGAATTTAAAAATTCCTCATATTCTTCTAATTCTTTTTTCTTTCTAGCAATCTTTGCAGCTTTTCTTTTTTCTTTTTCAATTCTTCTATTTTGTCTTCTTTGTTCTCTTCCTCCAAAAAATAATATACCTATTACTAACAATATTAAAACTGATAAAACACTAACAACTAACATGTTCTTTTCTCCCTTCTTATCTTTTCATATGTTCAATTGCTTTTAATATACCCAATTTTCCATATTCGTATGTAAGTCCTCCTTGCATATATGCTATATATGGTTCTCGAATTGGTCCATCACAACTAAGTTCTATCGTTGAACCTTGTGTAAAAGTTCCTGCCGCCATAATTACTTTATCATCATATCCTCCCATATCTCCTGGATATGGAATAACATCAGAATCAATTGGTGACCCCATTTGTATTCCTTGGCAAAATTTCACTAAATTTTCTTCTGTTCCCAAATGAATAGTCTGCACGATATCAGCTCTTGTTTCATCATATTTTGGTTCTACCTGATATCCTAATTTTTCTAATACACAACTTGCAAAAATCGCTGTTTTTAAACTACTTGCCACTACACTAGGTGCAAAAAATAATCCTTTTATAAACAACGTATTTTGATTTAAAGATGGCCCTATCTCTTTTCCTATTCCTGGTGATGTTAATCTTTCTGCACATAGTTCTATCAATTCTTTTTTTCCTACAATATAAGCACCTGAGGTTGCAAGTCCTGCCCCCAAATTTTTCATTAATGAACCAACAACAATATCTGCTCCTATTTCAATCGGCTCTTTATCTTGCACAAACTCTCCATAACAATTATCAACCATAATGATGACGTCTTTATTTACTTTTCTAATAGCTTGTATTACTTGTTCTATCTTTTCTATCGTTAAACTTTTTCGAGTAGAATATCCTCTTGACCTCTGAATTTCAACCAATTTTATATCTTGCTTCTTTAGTCTATCTTGAATTTTTGCAATATCAAATTCATTTTCAATTAAATCAATTTGTTCATAATGAATATGAAATGCCTTTAGTGAACTCTTACTTTCCTCTTTCCCAATTCCAATAACAGTTTGAAGTGTATCATAAGGCTCTCCTGTTATACTAAGCATCGTATCTTCTGGTCTTAATAAAGCAGATAGTGTAATGGATAAGGCATGTGTTCCTGATATCAACTGACTTCTCACTAAACTATCTTCTGCTTTAAATATGTGACTATAGATCTCTTCTATTTTATTTCTACCTGGTTCATCAATTCCGTATCCTGTTGAAGAATTTAAATGTGCTTCTTGTAATTTGCATTCTTGAAATGCCTCTAAAACTTTCTTACTATTAATTTCACATATCTTATCCACTTTTTCCAAAATCGGTTTTATTTCTTGTTCAACTTGTTTAGACAATTCTATTATATCTTGTTTCATCTATTTTACCTCTTTTTATTAACCACCACTATTTTACTACACTTTATTTTATTTTGCAACATACAATTTTTTTCCCATGTAAATTTTGGTTTTTTAACCTAAAATAGGCATAGTTTAAACTTGTCTAAAACGAAAATGTTATAATATAATTGTTCAGAAAAAATAAGAAGGGAGAGAAAAAAATGAACAAATTATCAAAATTATTAGTAATGACAATGCTAATTTTAGCAATAGTTGCAGTATCTATTAATGTAAATGCAGCTACAAACGCAGACTTAATTTACGCTTTAGAGGAAGGTCCAAGTGAAGTTAATGGTATCAAAGTTCCATTATCAGCAGCAGACAGACAAACATTAATTAATTATTTAGAGAAAAATCCTTTAAATGATGAAAGAGCTACACAAATTGGAAGAAACCTTAACTATATTTATATATTAGTAGAGGAATCAGGAGCTTCTAGCATAGAAGATATCGATAGTGTTATCCTAGAAGATATTGTTGCATTAGCACAACAAGCTGGTGAGTTAGCTGGTTTAAATGTTTCTATAGACACAAAAGCTAAAACATTTAGTATTAAAACAGTTGATGGTACATCTTTAATTTCAAAATCATACGTTACTAGCGAAAATCCATCTGCACCTACATCAGAAACAAAATCAAATGGTAGTACTACAACATTATTATATACAGGTGCTAATTATGCAGTATTTGCTTTACCAGTATTAGCAATAGTTGCCGTTGCTATCATAGCTAAAAAAAGAGCTTAGTATGAAAACCGTAATAAATATATTAAAAGCAACTATTATTTCTATAATAGTTGCTTTTTTATTTATATCTGTTATTAGTTTTACAGTTATAACGACTTGTAAAGGAAAATTTGAAATGGCAACAAGTCTTTTAAAATTAATAACAGTTGATAATGAAAATGTACATACTCTTACCCCTGAATTACAAGGAAATATCCTAATTAATTATCCTACCTATGGTAGTAAATATGCTACTTTAAAAATAAATAGCATTGATGTAAATCTACCAGTTTATTATGGAGCTAATTATTCTACCTTAAAAAGTGGCGTTGCACATGATAATGCTTCTTATTTCCCTGGAGAAGGAGGAAGTATCATTTTTGCAGGGCATAATTTTAAAACTTTTTTAGCTAAACTCCCTCAAGCTAAAATTGGGGATAAAATAGAAGTAGAAACTACCTATGGAACTTTTAATTATCAGATATATAATACAAAAATCATACAAGAAACTGCTATACAAGAAGTTCCTGTACAAGATAAAAAAGAGATTTTAATGATATATACGTGTTATCCAATTAATAATATAGGGCATGCTTCACAAAGGTATGTAGTATATGCTAATTTAATTAAGGATTAACAAATATATTAAAAGAAAGGAATGGAACTAAAATGAAAATTGCCAAAACCATCATAAATATAATTTTATCCTTCCTACTCATCTTTATAATTCTCTCTATGATTGTTTTAAACTTAGTTTCTACTAAAATATTAAATAAAAATTATATGCTTTCTAAATTAAAAGAAACTGAATTTTATTTACAAATTTCAAGAGAAGTACAAAGTGGGTTTGAAAAATACATATATCAATCTGGTTTACCAGAAGATATTATAAATGATTTATATACAGAAGAAATGATAACCTCTGATGTTAATTCTATAATAGATTATATCTATGAAGGAAAAGAAATTACCACAAGTGAAGATAAGGTACAAGAGACCTTAGACACAAAAATAAACCAATATTTACAATCAGAACGAAAAACAAAAACAAGTCAAATACAAGACAATATAACAAAATTTGAAGATTTAATAACAACTGAATATAAAGATAATATACAAGTATCTGATACAATTTATGAAAAAGTACAAAAAGGTATGGAAAAAATCTTATCTATCTATCAAAAAATAAAACTAATTCCACTAATTGTGTTTATCATAATAATTATTTTACTACTTATTGTTAATCGAAAAGACATCTTCTTAGGCATTAACTTTGCATCCATATCTCTACTATCTGTAGGTGTATTATTAAAATTAGTAGAACAAGTCGTATTCCAATATGTCGACTTAGATAATTTAGTATTACTAACCACTTCTCTTAGTAATTTAATGATTAATATTGTAAAAGATTTATTATATACCACCGCAGATTGCGGTATTTGGTTAATAGCTGGTGGAATAACCGGAATTATTATATGTTCTATTATAAGAAATAGTACTACAAAAGAAACAAAAGAAAACAAGGAAGACAAAAAGAAAAACAAAATAAAGAGAGAAAAGTAAAAAAACAAAAACAATCTAAAACTAAAGAACAAAATGTAAATGAATAATAATTTGTAAAAATGTGACAAGAGGGACGCCCCTCTTGTCACACTATCATAATATTATAATACAAACTTCTTGATTAAGATAACTCCACTTGCAGTAGTGATTAATACGATAAATCCTAATGTAAAATAAATTCTCATTTGACCTGTACTAATAGAAAGCATAACTGGTGCATCATCGATATCATCTTCTCCTGCTTTTTTATTATCTGGTGTTGAGTCAATATCTGGTAAACCGTATTTGTTATAGTCTTCTGATATTTCTGCTGTGTTGTTCATAACTCCCATATTATTTTCATTGTTAATCCATGTAAGTAGAACTTCTACATCAGCATATTCACCTGGTTGTAATAAGGTGTTTTCTAGTAATCTTGTAGAAATTACATTATTTCCTTCGTCTGTCCAGCCTGGATTGTCTTGCGCTACAAATTTTAATCCTTCTGGTATATAATCTGTTACTTCTTTTGCATATCCTTCTACTTCACCTTGATTATACACACGAATTGAATATCTAAATTTAACGGTTACTTGATTTAGTTTCTTTCTGTGTAATTCCACTTTAACAACTGCTTCTGGATCATCCCAAGCATCATGTCCAGTTTGTGTTACAGTTTGTTGTCCATTTTCGATAACAATTGCTTGTGTTACCCATTTTCTCAAAGCTAAGTCAAAGATTTTTACATTTACTTTTTCAAAGTCGTCATCATCTTGTTGTCCTGGTACATAACTTCCTTTTTCGCTATCTTTATAGTTTGGTAAGTTTTTATCTTCTGGAAGTTTTACATTATTTTCTTGTGAATCTCTGTCTGCTACTGAATTCTTATCTTTATCTAAATATTTTGTAATATCAGCAATATTGGTAATATTTTCACTTGTTTTAGCTTTTTCACTTACTTTACACATAATTGGAAGTTCTTTGTAAGATAATACAATTTTTCCATCTTTACCTTCTTGTGCTTTTGTGATCAAGCTATTCTCCAAATATTTTGTAGTTACTGTTCTTCCATCTTCAGATACTTCCCAACCATATTGTTTATTAAATTCATCATTTACAAACTCTAAATATGGTGGTAAATGGTCTTTGATTTCAGCTGCATAACCATCCATATCGCCTTCATTGTATACTCTTAACATATACACTACAATATCATTTGGGTTAACAATGATTGGTTCTTTAGTATGATTATAAGTTGCTGTTGTAATTAATTTTCCTTTTTTATCTTCGGTGTTTAATTTAGAAGTATCAACAACTGGCGCTCTTGTGTAAGAACCATCTTCATTTTTTAAATATTCATTATTTTCTATTTTCGTATCATTACTAATTGCTATGATAAATTTTCTTAAAGCTAAGTCAAATGATTGTAAAATGATATTATCATAATCTTCATCATCTTCATATTTTACCCATTTGTCTGTCTCAGAATCTCTATCTTTTACTGGATTTCCATCTTTATCGCTGTCATCTGTTATAGCTGCTTCATTTCTAATAACTGTTCCTGCTTTATTTTCAGATACTACTTTGAATTTCACAGCTAACTCTTTGTAAGAAAGATCTTTTTCTGTTTTGGTTCCATCATTCTTTCCAAATGCTTTGATTAAATTTCCTCCTGCTGTTGTCTCATTGGCTTTTGATAAATAGTCAGATGAAATTTGAGTAATATTTTCTTTCTTATCATCATATACAAATTTTCCCCATAAGTATTTTTGGTTAAATTCAATTGCTTTCTTTTCCTCATCTGTCAATTTTGTGTCTTTCTTTAATTCTTCCCCTGTTTTTTCAGACCATAAAAATTGTAAGCCCTGTGGTACGTCTTCAGTGATTTCTTTTGCATAGCCATCTAGTGTTCCTTCATTATAAATTCTGAAGGTATAGGTTACAATATCTCCTTTTGCAACCCCAACTGGTTCTTTATTTAGTTTGTAATCAGCTGTTGTTTTGCTATTCGTACCTGCAATATTTAGTTTACTTACATCAATTTTTTCGATTCTTTCTGGCACATTTTGATCATTTACTGCTGTAATACGTTTGATTAGTTTCAAGTCAAATGTTTCTTCTGGTTTTGGTTCGTCTGGCTTTGGTGGTGTTGGTATATCTGGTTCTGGTTCTAAATTCAAGTTGAATGTTTCTTGAGGCGTTTTTCTATGTACTTCTACTAATGGTTGTTCTCCGTTATTGTCTGATGACGTCCATAAAGTCATTTCTGTATCATTGTATTTAACTGTTACATCAATTGTTAAAGCCTCCACTTGATTTTTTGGAACAGAAAGATAAAAATTCTTTCCTACTAAACTTTTTACCGTTGTTCCTACTGGCACTTCTTTTTGGTTTTCATCTAATAATTTATAATTTGATATTTCGGTTCCCTTATTTTTTACTTTAAAGTCAATGGTATAAGGAGTAGAATTTGCTTGTGTCATATGAATTGGTCCCACAACATAGTTATCACCAGATAATCCTACTCTCTTTATTGTTGTGGTATCTACTTTCACAGGTACTCCTGTAGTAGAAGCTATATTAGCATAATTATTGGCATTTGCTTTTGCTTGTCTTATCATGTAGTTATACAATACTTCTGCTTGATAATTTCTAACCATTCCTAATTGTTCACTTGCATTATATTCACTTAATTTTTGAGAATAATTATTTCCATCTAATGAATAATGAAGCCAATCTTTTTCACCATTTGTTTTATCATATTTAAGACTATTTTCTCCATAGTTTGTAAAATACCATAAAACTGCTTGTTGCACAGCATTAATATCATCATCTGTTAACGCATAATTTGACAAATTATACTTAGATGGATTTTCAAGTAATTCATATACATCTGTACCCCATACTTTAAAAACTGCTAATTCTAAAATACTTCCTCTATAATCAATATAAGCATCATCTTCAAGAATCGCTTTAAAAATGTTATAAATTAATTCTTTCTTTTCATCTGCAGTAGATTCCCCTGGTAAATACAAATTATCAAGAACAGCTAAAATAGCATTATATTGATTAATGGTTGTCCCATTTTGTGTAATATTTCCTTCTACTAGTCCTTGTAATATTGTATTTTGTGCACCTGTTTTATCCTTATGAGTTCTAATAGCTTCTCTTTCTGTCTTCATATTATAACTAACATTATATGGTCTACGTTTTAAACTTTCAGCACTACTTGTACTAGCCTCAGTAAATCCTACTCCTGCCTTTACACAATAAATATTGTCATTATGGTAGGTAGTTGATGTACTTGAATCATATCTTACAATATTCCATATATAAGCACCATTATCTAATCCTGGTTCATTAATGCCATATCCCATAGCAGGCTTACTATTTTCCATTAATTCTCTAACACCCATATAAACCTCTTGCCCTGTTGGCAAGGTTTTTGCATAAGTTACTCCTTGTACTGCTATAAATACGCTAAATATTGTAACAGTAACTAAGCTTAACAATAATTTTTTAAAGTTCATTTTTTTCTCTCCTTTATTTACGAAACTTCTCCTTCTATATAACATTTTACACGTTTTTTTCTTTTAGTCAATAGGACTTTTTTCCTTCTTTTGTTCCTTTTATTTTTGTTTAATTTCTTCCTTACGGAAATATCCTTTTCCAGTCTCTCTTTAAAATAAAAGCCTACATTACAATTATATTACATTTTTAGAACAAAATCAAGATTTTACGTCAATTAATTTGTTTTTATCTTTCTGCCGTAATGTCGCAGTTTCTTCTTGCCATTTTAGCCATAAAAATATATATTTTTTTATGACTAAAATTTCAATTCTGAAACACCTCTTAGTCAAAATAAGAATTTTAAATTTTTTATCAAAATTATCATAATTTTACTTTAAAATTTATATGCTTAACTATAAAGATTTGAGGTGGATTATGAAAAAATATCTATACAAAACACTTATCCTATTCCTTTTTATGATGCAGATAAATATGTTATCCTTTGCTGAAGATTTTGATGAAGAAACAATTGATGTAAATGCAGAAGTAGAAGCATCTGTTAAGTCAAACGAAGTACCAGACGTTAACTCTCGTTCTTGTGTTGTACTTGATCGATTAAGCAAAAATATATTATATGGAAAAAACGAAAAAAGCAAAGTCAAAATGGCATCTACCACAAAAATTATGACAGCCATTGTTGTGCTCGAGAACAGTTCCTTAGATACAACCGTAGAAGCTTCAAAAAAAGCAGCTGGCACAGGTGGATCTCGCCTAGGATTAAAAACAGGAGACAAAATCACCATTCGTGACTTAATGTATGGTTTAATGTTATGCTCTGGAAATGATGCTGCTGTTTGTTTAGCTGAAAGCGTAGGTGGTAGTATAGAAGGATTTGCTGAACTTATGAACGCAAAAGCACAAGAATTAGGACTCTCTAATACTCATTTCGAATCTCCCCATGGTTTAGATTCGGATGGTCATTATACAACAGCCTATGAATTAGCCCTTCTTTCTGATTATGCTTTAAAAAACTCTACTTTTCGCGATATTGTTGGAACTAAAAATCACACTGTTACTATAAATGGCTCTCCTAAAAATCTATCCAACACAAATGAATTGTTAGGAAATCTAAATGGTATTTATGGCATTAAAACTGGTTTTACCAATGGTGCTAATCGATGCCTAGTAACAGCTTGTAAAAGAGGAGATATGGATATTATTTGCGTTGCATTAGGTGCTGATACCAAAAACTTTAGAACAAAAGACAGTATTAAACTAATAGAATATAGTTTTAAGACTTATGAACACTTTAATATAAAAGACTTTGTCAATCAATCTATTTGTGACTGGCAAAAAAACAATCCCAATTTTTTTTCCATTGAAAAAGGCTGTACCAATCAATTAGAAATTCAGGTCGATTCTTCCTTAGAAAAAACACCTGTTATTTCGGTTAAAAAAAATCTAGTAGCTAGTATAGAAGCCAACATCTCTGTGCAATCTCATCTACAAGCTCCTGTCAATCAAAATGATTTGCTAGGTCATTTACAAGTATCTTCGGAAGGAACGAATATAGCTGAATTTGATTTATTTTCTAACACAACCATTCGAAAGAATACCATAACAGATTATATGTTCAACTTCTTCAAGTTTTATCCAAATCAACTAGAAAACTCTATAAATCATTAAATTGCCAGAAAGGTCCATCCCTTCTGGCAATTTCACTATTTTACATTTTCTTTTATGTAGTCAACCACATCTCCTACTGTTACTACTTTTTCTGCATCACTATCTGGAATTTCTATATCAAATTCTTCTTCTAATGCCATAACTAATTCAACAATATCCAAAGAATCAGCTCCTAAATCATCAATAAATGATGCCTCCATTGTTACTGCTGTATCTGCTACACCTAATTGTTCAACGATAATTCCTTTTACTTTTTCTAAAACTTCTTCTGAACTCATACCTAGAGTTCACCTCCTCTCAAGTTTATAAATGACTTATTTATATTTCATTTATAATATATGTTTTTCTATTTGTCAAGTATAATATTAAAATATTTTTATTTTATACTACTAGGTCAAAAATAGCCTAATTTTCTTCTGTTTTTAAGTTCTTTTCAAACTCTTCTATCATCTGATCAACTGCCTTATTTTTAACAAACTTCTCAGCTTGCATAATGGTGTATTCAAATAATAATGCATCACTACTTCCATGGGCTTTCACAACTGGTTTTTTTACGCCTAGAAATAAAGCTCCTCCATAAGATTTATAATCCATTGTTTTGCTAAAGCGTTTAATAGCTGGTAATGCTGGTATAGTAAGAATTTTAGCTAATACATTCTTAGTCAAACTTTCTGTTAAACTTTTCTTTACAAATTTTCCTAATCCTTCCGTCGTTTTCAAAAACACATTTCCTGTAAATCCATCTGCCACAATAGCATCTATTTTACCAGAAAAAGCATCTCTTCCTTCTACATTTCCAACAAAATTAATATTTAACTTTTCTGACTTTTCTTTTAACAAATGATAACTTTCTCTAACTAGTTCATTTCCCTTTGTTTCTTCTGTTCCTATATTTAATAGTCCAATCGCTGGATGTTCAATTCCATAGGTATTTCTTAAATAAATACTAGACATTTGTGCAAATTGTAATAAATTAATTGGCTTACAATTTGTGTTAGAACCTGCATCGATTAATAATAACTGACTTTTATAAGCTGGTAATATTCCTGCTAAAGCTGGTCTGTCAATTCCTTTGATTCTTCCTACTAGCAAAGTTGCCCCTGTCAATAAAGCTCCTGAATTTCCGGCTGAGATAAATACATCTCCTTCATTTTCCTTTAGCATTTTAAAACCAACTACCATAGAAGAATCTTTTTTATGTTTGATAGCAAGAGTTGGTGTATCTTCCATTTCAATCGTCTCTGTTGCATTTTTAACTTTTAATCTATCTGATATTTCTTCTATTTCTTTACCATAGAATTCTTTTACTTTATTTCGAATTACTTCTTCTTTCCCTACTAAAACTACTTCTGCTTTTACTTTATGAATAGCATTGATTGCTCCTTTAATATTAGCGTCTGGTGCATTATCGCCCCCCATAGCATCTAATATGATTTTCATTCATTTGCTCCCCTTCCTAAAGTATTCCTTAATTCATTTTATTTTACTTTTATTTATTTTATTATTCTTTATAAAAAAAAGCAAGTATTTTATGCAAAAAAGGATACAATCAAAATATCGCAAAGAGGAAAACCTCATTTGCGACATTTTTTAATTTTCAATTAAGCTAAGATATCAGCAACAACACCTGATCCTACTGTTCTACCACCTTCACGAATAGCGAATCTTAATCCTTTTTCGATAGCGA
>CANOYI010000012.1 GCA_947571515.1 uncultured Clostridium sp.
CCACTTTCCCCCCCCGGGTTCCGGGTTTTTTGGGGGAAATGAACCAAACGCCCCCAAAAAAACCCGGAACCAGTGGGGAAAAAACCGGAACCAGTGGGGCCAGTGGGGATATTTATGGACATTAAATGAGCAATTGAGGTAATTCCCCAATTGCTCATCTAGAGAGACAATTATTTATTTTCTACACTTCTATTAGCAATTTCAATTGCTTTTGTTACAATATTTCCACATTGTTTTGATGATACATTAGCCCAACTTCCACCATCTTGTTTTACTTGATCATAAACTCCTAATTCTTTTGCAATTTCTTCTCTTAAATTTTCAGATATTAATTTACTATTCTTAGACATAACATCCTCCCGTATAAATCTATAAAAGATTTTATCATAAAACTTAAATTAAAGTTTTATAATTATAGTATTAGCATTTTTCTTAATTTTATTTTGACATTTTTTATGTTTTTTGTACTTTTTTTGTCAAAATGTGATATAATGAATTAGATTACTAATTGGGGAGAATAAAAATGAGCAATAAGAATAGTCTTTTAGAAAAAAAAGCAAAATCACAAATTTTAACACAAGTAGAAGAAAATGAAAATAAAAATTTGAGAGAAACGACTGATAATATCAGTGAAAATTTAGGTACAACCTTTATTCCTGTTAAGAAAAAAGCAACTGATATTATGTCCGTTTTTGTTTTATTACTAGTTGTTTTTATCCTTGTGCTACTATTGATTTTTTCTATCTTTACTATATATAATGCCTTAAATCCTAATATTGTTTCTGGTGTATCAATAAAAGGTATGGATGTTTCTGGTTTTAGTCCATCTGATGCAAAATATCAACTTGACAACTATTTAGCTGACAAACTACCAGAAGAAATTAAGGTGAAATATAAAGATTTTGAAACAACAATATCATTATCACAAATGGATATAGAATTTGACACAAAAACCGCTAGCAATTCAGCTTTTCAAATAGGAAGAGAAGGCAATATTTTTGAAAATAATTTATCTATATTATCTACTAAATTTGGAAATATTAATATTGAACCTAATATTACTTTAGATAAGCAATTGCTAACTAAAAACTTAGAAGATATTTCTACACAATTACCAGATACGGTTATGCAAAGTAGTTATTACATAGAAGGTAACGAGTTAATTATAACTTCTGGAAAAGAAGGAAATGTTGTTGATGTAAATCCAACGATTGAAGCAATTAAAAATTCTATTTCTAATTTTTCTGCTTTAGACACACCTGTAGAAATTGTAACAAAAATACAACAGCCTGATGAAATTGATGTAGAAAAGATTTATAATGAAATTCATAAAGATCCTGTAGATGCTTATTATACCAAAGAACCATTCGCAGTTTATCCTTCTGAAAATGGTATAGATTTTAAAATTTCTTTAGAAGAAGCCAAAGCATTAATAACTTCTGAAAAAAAGGAGGAATATACCATTCCTTTAAATATTACGGCACCTAATATTACAACTAATATGATTGGTACAGAAGCTTTTCCGGATTTATTATCTACTTTTTCTACCTATTATGCTGCTAGCAATAGAAATAGAACTACTAACTTAATGCTTGCTGCTAATAAGGTAAATGGCACTGTTTTAATGCCAGGTGAAACTTTTTCTTATAATAAAGTAGTCGGTGCAAGAACGATTAGTGCTGGCTACAAAGAAGCTCCTATTTATGTCGAAGGTAGAGTGGAAGATGGTCTTGGTGGTGGTATTTGTCAAATTACTTCTACCTTGTATAATGCAGTTGTTTATGCAAATTTAGAAATCACACAAAGAACCAATCATCAATTTGTTCCTTCTTATGTGACAGCAAGTAGAGATGCTACTGTTGTGTATGGTTCGATTGATTTTCAATTTAAGAATAATAGAAATTATCCAATTAAATTGGTTTGTTCTGTTGCTGGCGGAGTGGCTAATTTCCAAATTTTTGGTATGAAACAAGAAGATGATTGCGAGGTACAGATTTCTTCTTATGAAACTGGTAGAACTTCTACGGCTATCTACTCCGAAGCTTATAAAATTTTAAAACGTGGCGGACAAATAATTGATAGACAATTGCTTTCAAAGGATACTTATAAAAGACATTAGAAACGGGACAGAGCTGTCATACGACAGCTCTTTTTACAAGTTTTCTTGATATTTTCATCTTTCATCTCGAATTTGAAAATATGCCAATAAATTTTCATATTTAATACTCAAAGGCTTTACATCTGCATCTGGTAACGAAACCCTTATTGTATTATTATCAAATGATTCCATTTCGATCTTATCAGCAACTATCAGCCAAAAGATTTCATTAATCATAAACGGTTGTATGACTAATTTAGAATAATCTTTTTTCTTTACCCTAGATAAAACTTCTCTTCTTTGCTTTTCCTCTAAATTTCTTTTCAATTGAGCATCGATTTCTTGTGATATAACTGCCCACCCATTTATTATAAGAATAGGAGTAGCAGAAACAAGAATTACAGCCAAAATATCTAACGCAATAAAAAGTATAATTACTGTATTTGTGTTCAAGGTAATTCCTTTAAGGAAGTTGCATACCTTATCAAATAATAAAAATACTATAACTAAGTTACTTATTACTAGGATTGCACATAATATGATTATTATTACTTTTCCTATTTTCCTCTGCCACTCCAGCTCCTCGCTAGAGTATCCAGCTTTGTCCCGCTTAAAAATACTTAAAAACTTTTTTAACATCTTCGTATCCTCCTTATAATAATATTTTTGATACATTGTTTACAGTGACTTTATGGTAACTATTATATCATCTATTATTTACATTGTCAATGTGCCATTTGGTGTATTGGTTATAATCAAAATATCTTCTTCTCTACCATTTTCAGCATTTATATACACCAAAAATTCTCGTTCTTCCACTTTCCCCTTAAACTCATAACATAAAATCTCAGTTTGCCATTCTGTTGGAATAACCGCTAATCCTTCACTCTCAATCTGTAAATCCTTATTTAAAGCTTTTTTCGCTTCTTCTTGTGTGCTTTTAACTTTTGTTACATCTCTTTGGGTATGATTGTTCAAATACCCCGTTGTCTCAATTCCTAAAACTTCGCCATTATCTAACGCAACCTTTACCTTAATTAAATCAGGATACATCACGACATTTTCTTGTGTCGCAGCATAATTAATCGTAACAATTCCCTCTTGTTTTAAGTAATAGGTTTCTTTCATATCTTTAAAACCTTTACTCTCCAAATATTCCTTTCCTTTGCTATCCGCTTCTTCTTGTGAAATAACTTCTGAATTTACTGCTCGATTACTATTCATATAAACAATATGTCCACCTTTTTTACTAATAGATACATTAATTGTTTCATCCTTATGATTTGTAATAGAAAAATCGTAAACTGGAATATTTGCATTTTCTGAAAATCCTAAATTAGATGTCTCTTTTATCTTATCCCTACCTACAAAATCTTCTGCTATTTGTTTGGCTTGTTCTTCCTCAATATCATCTCCTGTTAATCCTTTTTTCTCGTTACTCGTCAAATGTTCAGAAAAAGCTCCATCATAAATCAAACCTGAATATTCATGAAAATTCTCTTCTAAATTACTAAAACTCTCTTTCGAAATATTATCCACTTGTTGAGCAAAAGCGACCGTTCCCTTTTTTGTTAATTCTCCCCAAGAAAATCTTCCTGTGTTTAAATCATCTGATAGTTGGTTCAATGTATTTTCCAATTCCACACTATAAGAATGTAACTCTTTTAAATTCTTTAAATCTTCGTCTGATAAGTTCTCATTATAAATATTCTTTCTCGATAAAGAATAACTATAATCACTTACTTGGTTTAAAAACTTTTCTGTATTCTCTAACTCTTGACTCTCAATTGGAAGTTGTGCCAAATAACTTTGTGCTAAATTTGCCTCTCGCCACAAATTTGTCAAAGTCTCTGCCCCATGCTCTGAAGTAGATGAAATCAATGATTTTGCCAAATATGTTTCCACATTTTGTACATAATCTACTAATTCATAAAAAGCCATATTGTAACTATTTTCAGAAGCTTGTCTATACTCTCTCTGCTTAGAATACAATATAATTCCCAATGCTACTACAACAAGCAATAGCACACAAATCACACTTAACATATGTCCTTTTTTTAATCTTTCTTTCCAATCCTGTAATTTATTCATCATAACCTCCCAAAGTTGCCAAAGAAGACAGACCTTTTTGGCAATTTTTCTCTTTTTAAATTAAAATTTTTAATCATAAAAATTTATAGATAACTACAATTGCCAAAAAGGTCCGTCTTCTTTGGCAACCTTGAGCAATCGTCCCCAATTAATCCCGGAACCAGTGGGGACATTATTTGCAAAAACGATGTTTTCCAATTGTTTTTACTAATGGTCTTGACCAAATCCATTTATTTGTTGCTGTAGCTGGGTTAAAGTAATAGATACACCCTCCTGTTGGATCCCAACCATTTTTGGCATCTTGTGCTGCTTTATACACAGTTGAACCTTCACTAATTGGACTATTTATTTGTCCATCTGCCACGGCTGTAAAAGCTCCAGATTGATAAATAACGCCTGCTATGGTGTTAGGAAATTGAGAACTTTTTACTCGATTTAAAATGACAGCACCAACAGCTACTTGTCCTTCATAAGGTTCTCCCCTTGCTTCTCCATTAATTGCTCTTGCCATCAGTTGCATGTCTGAGGTTCCTGAAGATGCAGCATAACTGACATTGTCCTCTTTCATATCACTTGTTATAAAAATAAGCGACATAATGATAACTAGCAATATAAAAATAACCCCTATTATTTTGATTACATTTTTCAAAAAATCACCTTTTTTCTTTTTTATTTCTGATAATTATTATTTTGTATTTTTATAAAAAAAATATTCCATTTTTTGAAATTTTATTTTTTTATGCTATAATGTGCAATGGGGACGTTTCTTTTTGCACATCTTTGTGTAATTTAAGAATAAAATATAAAAATGAATTAAAAGAAGGGATTTCTTATGAATATTTTAATTTTTTATGCTTCTTATGGTGGTGGTCACTTAAATGCTGCTAAATCAATCCATGAATATATCCTAAACCATTACGTAGACAATAATATGGAATTAATCGATTGTATGAAATATGTAAATAAAACGGTTGAAAAAGTTACAACAGCTGCCTATAGGGAAGCTGCCAAAAAAGCACCTTGGGTTTGGGGACGAATTTACAATGATTCTCAAAAAGGTCCTTTAGCACATATTTCTTCAAGGTCCAATAAAATTATGGCAATTAAATTGCTACGATTATTACGAGAAAAAAAGCCAAATTTAATTATCTCTACTCATCCTTTTAGTAGTCAAATGTGTAGTTATTTGAAGAGAAAAGGAAAAATAACAGCAAAAATCGCAACTATTATGACTGATTTTGCACCACATGACCAATGGCTTGTTGGTAGCGATTTTACCGATTATTTTTTTGTTGCTAACGATAAAATGAAAAATTATCTGCTTTCTACTAAAATTCCAAGTAATAAAGTTTTTGTAACAGGAATTCCTTTATCGGATCGATTTTTGCAAAAATATGATAGGAAAGAAATTTTAGATACTTATCATTTAGAAGATGGAAAAAGAAATATATTATTTTTCGGTGGAGGAGAATTTGGCTTAGGAAAATCCAGGACTTTTGATATATTTGACAGCTTAATTCAAACCAATGAAGATATTCAAATAATTGCTATTGCTGGTAAAAATGAAAAAATGAAAGCTAAATTTAATGAACTAGTAAAAAGGAATAAAGCTTCTAAACGTGTTAAAGTGCTTAGCTTCACAAACCAAGTTCCAGAACTTATGAGCATTTCTGATTTAGTGGTAACCAAACCTGGCGGCATGACAACAACGGAGAGCTTGGCTTCTGGATTGCCAATGATTATTATCAATCCTATTCCTGGACAAGAAGAAGAAAATGCTGAATTTTTAGAAAATAAAGGTGTCGGCATTTGGCTTAAGAAAAATGATAATGCTTCAGAAGTTTTTAATCATTTATTCTCTAATCCTAATCAATTAAATGAGATGAAAAAAAATACTTTACTAATAGGGCATCCAAATGCAACAAAGGATATTTGTGATATCTTATTAAAAAGCTAAATGGTTTTCATCCCATTTAGCTTTTTTTATATATTAGGAAAGTCATACGACTTTCTAATATATAAAACACTTTGTACACAAATTTATTTCATAAATTTGGCACACGAACAAATTAACGGAAAGCCAAAGAAAAAAGTTAAAGTTATGCTAATTTTAAGGCTTTCCGATTTGTTCTTATTTAGTTAATTGCATTCAATTCTTGATAAAGATTCTTTGCATAAGAATCTGTCATTCCACTAATAAAATCCGTTACCATCAAAAATCTCAAATATAATTTATAGGCTTCTCTTTCATTAGTATCTTCCATATCTATAGCTTCACATGCTTTCTGATAGTCCGTTTTATAATTATCCGAAATAATATGGATCAATTTCATTTGAGAATCTGTTGGTTTGATTCCCTCATATTCGCAATCCCAATTAATAACTGCATAAATAAAATCAGAAAGTAAAGACGTAAGTATTTTTTTAGCTGATAATTCTAATTTTAAAATTTCAGGTGAATCAAATACAAATTCTTTCATAGCTCCTTTAAGAATTTTGATAGAATATTCATGAAATCCTTCTTGAAACATATCATATTCATAAGTTCCATTCATAATTGCTTTATAATTTTTACCAAAATTAAAAATAAAAGCTACCACATACATAAGCCAATTTTTAACATAAACCGTCCATTTTTGGAAAGCAATTAAATCTGATTCTTCTGTACGATTTTTATCATCAAGTCTTTCTTTTAAATTGTTTAATAACCTTTTTGAACGTTCCTTTTTATCGCCATCTATGAATGTTTCATTTTTAAGTGCCTTTTCAAAATATTCTATAAATTGATTAACTGTAAACAACCCCTTCTTTAGTGCATCTTCTAAATCAGAAGTTGCATAAGCAATATCATCTGCAGCTTCTAATAAAAAAGTAAGTGGATGTCTAACAAAAGTATCCTTAATTTTTGTACCAGTTTCTTTACACAAGTTATCAAAAAAATCTTTTTCTGCATAATAGTATCCCATTTTATGAAATTTAACATTATTTGATTTTTTATCAATGCTTAAAGAATCATTTGGATATTTGATTAAAGTGTTGATTACACTATATGTTAAATTAATATCGTAACCTTCAGGGTGATTATAAATTTTGGATAAAATTCTAAATGCTTGTGCATTTCCTTCGAAATGTGTTAAATCTTCTTTCATTTGTCTATCTAATATTAAACTGATTGCTTTTCCCCTAAATTGAAATGATTGTTTTTCTAATTCTTCCTTAAACCATTCTCCAATAATCATTTCGCCAAAATGTCCAAATGGCGGATTCCCTAGATCATGTAAAAGTCCTGCACAAGATAAAACAGTTGGAATCGAATGAACTATTTTACTTCTTTCTTCTCTCTTTTCTTCATTTTTCAAATTAAAATCTTCTTGTAAATAATTTGATTTGTTCTGAGTAATCATCGTTCCTAATTGTTTTCCAATTGTTGCAACCTCAATTGAATGTGTTAATCTTGTTCTGATAAAATCACTTCTATCAAGAGGAAATACTTGCGTTTTATCTTGTAATCTTCTAAAAGAAGCACTTAGAATAATGCTATTGTAATCTTTTTCAAAGTCATCACTAGGATACTTAATCCATTCTTCTGGCTCTTTTTCCCTCTTCACCGAAGTCTTTATTGATAATAGTTTGTCCCATTCCATATTAATTCCTCCATACTCATTACATTTTATGTTACTTTTTATAATTCTCTTCTTCCCTCTAGTGCTTTCGTCAACGTTATTTCATCTGTATATTCCAAATCTCCACCAACTGGAATTCCATGAGCAATTCTTGTTACAGTAATTCCTAATGGCTTAATCAATTTTGACAAATACATTGCTGTTGCTTCTCCTTCTACTCTAGGATTAGTAGCTAATATAACTTCTTTTACTTGTCCTTCCATTAATCTTGCTAAAAGTTCCTTGATCTTAATATCATCTGGACCAATGCCATTCATAGGAGAAATAGAACCATGTAAAACATGATAAACACCTTTAAATTCATGCGTTTTTTCCATTGCTATAATATCTCTTACATCTTCGACCACACATATGATAGAACTATCTCTTTTTGAATTACCACAAATAGAGCATGGGTCTGTATCAGAAATATTATAACACTTACTACAATACTTTAAATTTTTCTTAGCATTCACAATCGAAGATATAAATTCATTTGTTTCTTCCTCTGAACTATTTAAAATATAAAAAGCAAGCCTTGCGGCAGTTTTATGCCCAATGCTTGGTAATCTTTCAAAACTTTCTATTAGTTTTTCGATTGATGGTGAATATAATGACATTTTACATCAACCCCGGTATATTAAATTTTCCTAGTTGTGCTGCTTGTTCACTATCTACTTTTCTTAATGCCTCATTGACACATGTCAAAATTAAATCTTCTAACATTTCTACATCTTCTGGGTCTACTACCTCTGGCTTTATTTTTATTTCTTTGATTACTTTCTCTCCAGAAACCTTTACTGTTATGGCTCCTCCACCAGCTGATGCCTCAAATTCTTTTGTTGCTAACTCTGCTTGTGATTTCTCCATATCAGCTTGCATTTTTTTCGCTTCTTTCATCAAGCTATTAATATTCATTCCTCCAAATCCTCCCATACCTCCTGGGAATCCACCTCTTTTACTCATTTCAAACTCTCCTTCCATTTTTGTATTATTACATTTTATCTTTTTTAAGTTTAATTATATTATTTTATTTATAACAATTCGGGGGGACCAATGAGCTACAGTCTGTTATTTATTACAGACTGTGTGATATTGGGAGTTATAAATAAAAAATATAATTAAACTTTTTTAAAAATTAAAATTTACTCAGATAACATGAAACGGTATATCTGATTCATTTGCAAAATTCTGCAAACTCTCCTCACTTGTCATTTGATGTGTTTGCTGTGCATCTGGTATCAAATATTTAATTTGCATCTCCTTACCACAAGCCATCGAAACCAAAGTTGAAATCTCTCTAATATTCTCTTGTTTCTCTAGCACAGTCTTTCCAAAAGAAGACATCCCATTGGGGAACTCAATCCCAACTGTCATATCATTTAATTCCTTTGCTGTTGTTCCTATCAAATTCGTATACAAAACAATCTTTCCACTTTGCTTCAAATCATTCACAATTTGTGGCCAATACTCTTCTGATTTATTAGAAAACTTCTTAGTTGTTGTAGTAGAATGTACCTTAGTTCCAACAGTTGCTTGATTTGCATTAGACGATCCTAAATCGGTTGGTTTCACAGAACTAATATTAGTAACTCTTTGACCACTTTGTGCTACACTAGTCATATTAGACTGTACAATCGGATTGACATTAGAAGTAACCATTCCTTTTTCTGACTTCAAACATTTCTCAATTTTAGCTACTCTTTCCTCTATTTCACTACTAATATCAGTTTCTTGATTACACAATTTAATCATACCTGCTTGAAACATAATTGTTTTTTGTGTTGACCATTTTATCTCATTTTCTAACTCTGATAACTGATAAACCAAATTCACCAATTTATTTTTAGACACTGTTTCAGAAATGCTTTTGATAAGATTTAATTCTTCTTCGCTATATAATTCTAATTTACCAGTTGCTTGATAAACTAAGATGTCTTTCACATATTTTATCATTTCCCAAATAAAATAATTGATATCTTTTCCTTCTTTTAAAACAGCATCAACATTTTCTAACGCTTTATTTACATCATATTCCAAAATAGCTTGTATGATACCATTCACAAAAGTAACTTTTGGAATTCCTACTAAATCTTTTATTTTATCTTCGTCTATTTTGTTTTCGCCATCTTGCACACATCTTTCTAAAATAGACAAACTGTCTCTCATAGCTCCTTCTGATAATGTCGCAATAATTGCTAATGCTCCTTTGGTCGCCTCTATTTTACTTTGTTTACATACGATTTCCAGCCTTTTGATAATATCTTCATTGGCAATTCTCTTAAAATCAAATCGCTGACATCTTGACAAAATCGTTGCTGGTAATTTTTGAGGTTCTGTCGTAGCTAATATAAATTTAACATGTTCTGGTGGTTCTTCTAACGTTTTTAATAAAGCATTAAAAGCACCAGTTGATAGCATATGTACCTCATCTATAATGTAAACTCTATATTTTGCTTTAGTTGGCAAAAAATTAACTTCTTCACGAATACTTCTAATATCTTCTACACTATTATTAGAAGCTGCATCCATTTCTACAATATCTGTTAAAGAACCAGAAATAGCACCTTTACAAATTTCACACTCATTGCATGGTTCTCCGTCTTGCGGATTTAAGCAATTAATTGCTCTTGCTAATACTTTAGCAGCTGTTGTTTTTCCCGTTCCTCTTCCACCATTAAATAAATAAGCGTGCCCCACACGGTCAGATATTATTTGATTTCTAAGTGTTTTCGTTATATGTTCTTGTCCAACCATTTCAGAAAATGTTACTGGTCTAAATTTTCGATAAAGAGCTGTGTACCCCATATTTTCACATCCTTTATACCAAAAAATGATTGTTCACTCAATCTCTCTATGGAAAGACTCCACATAAAGAAATCTACTTATTGCTGCTTCCTTCCGGACCTGACAAGATTCATAGGTCTTTATTGGATTCTCTCCATACAAAGATTAAGCTCACAACCATTTGTATTATATACTGAAATTTTAATTTTATCAAGTAATTTATGCTAATTATTCACTCTTTTAAAAATAAATTTCTTAAGATCTGTTATTTCCCTAGATGTTGTTCCCTTTTCGATGACATTATCAACTGGGAAATCCAAATCAATTGTTGTTTTGTACTCTTTCTTCTCTTCTAATTTAATAATCAAATCAAAAGTTAATTTCGTTTCTAAATCTTCTTGCCCAATTCCTGCTTTTTTTAATAATTCATGATGATTAATTTCTTCATCATTTGAAGTATATCTTGTTAAATGGTTATTGGAACATCGAAAGGCAACAATTCCTCCCTGATTAGAGACTTTTCGTTGTTTCAAATTTGATTCCATATCTCCTGCGTATTCAATACTTTCAACAATATTTTCTTCTTTATTTTTAAACACTAACTTCTCTTCTTGTTCATCTGGCTTATAAATTTTTATATTCTCTTTTTTCTTGCCTTCAATTTGTATATGATTAATTTCTACTGACTTAATTGCCTCTGTCTTACCGTATCCATCATTTTTATCAATATATATATACACATCATTACTTTGGTAAACGTCAAATGCCCATCTTGTATCTGTCGCCTCTTGATCAATTCCTTCTGAAGAACTAATAACAGATATTTTTGACAATTGAAAAGGCATATTGGTTTCGCCTTCAACACTATATCTTAACAAAATAATGCCTGATGCAAACAAAATCATAGCAAAAATTATAGTAATTACAATTATATGGAAATATTTCTTTCTTGTTATATCTCTTAATTTTCCTATCATTTTTCCTCCTTAAATATAATTGGAGATGTTTCCTTTTGCTCCTTCTCAACAATCTATATTGAATAACACACCTGTATCATTATCTTTGTTTTTTCGTCTTTCTTAATTGCTTAAAAAATTCCTTTAATTCTTTCTCGCATTTTTCTTTTTCAATTCCTGTCTCTATTTCGACTTTATGATTAAATGGATAATCTTGCAATAAATTTAAAACAGAACCACATGCTCCTGTTTTTTCGTCCATCGCTCCAATATACACTTTTTTAATTCTTGCTTGTATTATGGCACCGGCACACATAGAACATGGCTCTAGTGTAACATACATTTCACAATCTAGTAGTCTCCAAGCTTCTAATTTTTTACTAGCTTTTTGAATGGCCATTATTTCTGCATGCTTCGTAGTGTCTGTCTTTGTTTCTTTTTGATTGTGTGCTCTTGCTATTATTTTTTCATCTTTTACAATAACACAACCTACTGGTACTTCTAGTTTTTTAATTGCTTTTTTTGCCTCTTTTAATGCTTCTTGCATAAATTTTTCTTTTAGCATATTGTTCTTCTCTCTTTATATTAATTATTTTTGAATGTTTTGGTGTGCACAGGTGGACTCGAACCACCATCGATTGCTTAGGAGGCAACTGTTCTATCCTGTTGAACTATGAGCACATATCAAATATTTTAATACCCACATATTACACTATATTTATACTTTTGTCAACGAGTACATCTATTAGTCTGGCTTTTCATAGCATTCCTTTCCATGAATAAAACCTAATAAATATATCTTTTTAAAATACTCTTTATGATTTTTTATATATTCTAATTCTTCTTTTACAAATAACTCTTTATTTTCCTCTATTCTTTCTTCTATAAAATCATCTAATCTTATATCTTTCATAAAGAAAAACCCTTCTTTCGCATAAAAATCATTTGACTTTCACACTCAAAAAGGTTATACTAACAATGTGCATACTTTCGAGTGTGTAGACTTTAAAGAGATAGCAAGGTTTAGCGGTCTAGCTGTCTCTTTGTTTTGTATTATACTATATGTCATTATAAAAAACAAAACCCACTTTCGACAAAAAAATCCGCAATGCCTTGCAAACACTGCGAAAATTTTTTTAAAATTTTTTTACACTTTTTATGATTCTGATGAAATTTTATTTCGTAAGTCATGCCAATCGTTGCCACTAATATACTTTAGGCTCTCTGAGTTTAATAAGTTATTTTCTTTTGCATAACAATTCCATTCCTTAATAGTAGGAAATTTTATAAAATCTTTCACTATTTTTCTCAAATATTTAACCGATTCTAAATATTTAATATTCATTACATTATCTTCCTGATATTGTCTTTCATTTTGATAATAAAAATTAACTAACTCATCATATCTTTTGCTAATCTTCTTTGTATTTTCTGAATGTAAACCATATATTTCTATACTTTTATGCAATTTTTCTCTTAACTTTTCAAAATCACTTATCATTTGTATCAACCAACCTTACTGTTCTTTTTTACCACATTATTAAAAAAAATGGTAGGTACTAAAAATATTAATGTTTTTTATTGGTCATAGTATTAATTCCTAAATTTCTACATATTTTTACATTTTTTTCTTTTTTCTTGGTATATCTTAATTGAACTTTTAGTGTAGAAAACTTTTTGACCAATTTTTTTAATCGTCTCAGTATATGTTATAACTACTTCTTTTCTCATATTTTCACCTCCAAGTTTTTTATTATTGAACTTATTATAGTATATTCTAATTGAACTGTCAATACTGTTTTTAAAAAAAGTTTTTCATTATTGAACTTAAATTAGAAGATATAAGAAAAAACTTTAATTTCGTTTACTTTAGCTGAACATTATGATATAATGTTCCAAACTGAATTTGTGCCTTTAGAAAGGAATGCGGTAGCTATGGAAATAGATAAGATTAGAATAGGAAATCGAATAAAAATACTTCGTAAAGAATTCAAATTAACACAAGAAGAATTAGCTTTAAAGCTAGGTTTAAAAGGAAAATCTAGTATCGCTAATTATGAAAAAGGTACGATCAGTCCTAGTGATGATATAAAATTACAAATGTCAAAATTATTCAATTGCTCTATTGATTATCTAATGGGAATTTCCGATGTACGCAATTCCCAAGAAATTAATTTAGATAAATTAGATATTGCATTTGCTACTGGTATAAAGGGCTTGAATAAAGAAAATCAAAAAATTGCTAAAGATATTATAGAAGGTTTATTAGCTAAACAAAAAAATGAGGAAAATAAAAAAGGAGACCAATAAATTAGTCAAAAGATGGATCCAACTGAATTATATAAAAAGATGGAAGATGAAAACATTAATTATATAAATCATGACTTGTTCTCTACCAGCGGAATGATAGCCCATTATGAAGAGGTAACCGCTATTATAGTAGACGACAAAAAAGTTAAGGGACAAGTTGCAGAAAATACCGTCTTAATACAAGAATTAGGACATTATATGTCAGGTGCATATTATCGCACGAACAGTCCCTATGAATTAATCGAAAAAATGGAACATAAAGCAGATAAAAAAGCTTGGGAAGAATTTTTTCCTTATGAAGAAATCAAAGAACTAATGAAAAAAGGATATACAACTGTAACACAACTAGCTGAATATTACGATGTGGAAGCTCCCTATATGGCTAGATGTATTAATTACTACTATAACCAATATCATGGTTTTGATTAAAAAACATATCAACTGCCATAAAAAAACTATAATGCTAAATCATATAAAACTATATTAAAATAGAAAATCTGTTATATAAAATAGGAGATACAAATGCAAAGAATATTAAGTCATTTAAGAAAAGCAATCGAAGAATATAAAATGATAGAAGAAGGGGATAAAATTGCTGTCTGTTTATCAGGTGGTAAGGACTCTATTACGATGTTACATGCTTTCAAATCACTCCAAAGATTTTATCCCAAAAAGTTTGGATTAATAGCTGTTAGTATTAACCCAGGATTTGAATTTTTTGATACTAGATTTTTGCAAAAAATCTGTAATGATTTGGAAATCCCCTTATTTATTGAAAAAAGTAATGCCAAAGAAATTGTATTTGATATTAGAAAAGAAAAAAATCCATGTTCCCTATGTGCCAATTTACGTAGGGGTGTTATTAACTCCATTGCTATTCGTGAAGGATGTAATAAAATTGCCTTAGGGCACAATCAAGATGATGTTTTAGAAACTTTTTTATTAAATTTATTATATACTGGAAATATTGGTACCTTTTCGCCTGTTAGCTATATGGATCGCTCTAAAATAACTTTAATCAGACCTTTAGTCTATACTCCAGAAAAAGAAATTCGAAGATTTATACGAAAAAATAATTTAGAAGTAATGCCCAAAGTTTGTCCTATGGATGGTATTTCTAAAAGAGAAGACATGAAACAATTAATTTTTACTTTAACCAAGGATATTCCTATGATTCGTGCAAATTTATTTGGTGCCATTCAAAGAAATTTAAAAGATTGGAAAAAATGAAAGAGAGAACCTGATTTTGGGGACGGAGGAAAAAATCATGATATATTATAATTTGCAAATAATAACAAATTTATTATCTATAATGATTTTTTCCTCCGTCCCCAAAATCAGGTTCTCTCTTTTTTATTGTTCAACAATTTGCATCATAGCTTGTTTTAATTCCAATAACTTTTTGTTAGCATCTTCATCTGAATCCCCTTTAACTCCCATATATAACTTGATTTTCGGTTCTGTTCCAGATGGTCTGATACAACACCATGCGTTATCTTCTAATTCATAATATAATACATTAGATTGTGGTAATCCTGTTTTAGTAATTTCTCCTGTTTGCCTATTTTTTACTGTATCTTTTTCTACATCTTTAAAAGTCAACACTTGATAATTTCCTATTTTTTCAATATCTGTATTTCTCATTTTTGTCATTATATCTTTGATCTCTTGAGCTCCTTGTACTCCTTCTCTTACAATAGACACCTGTTCTTCTTTATAATATCCATATTTTTTATAGATATCATTCATAGCATCCCATAAGGTTTTGTTTTGAGATTGGTAATAACATGCCGCTTCGCAAAGTGCCATAACAGCTGCAATCCCATCTTTAT
Source organism: uncultured Clostridium sp. (assembly GCA_947571515.1). Lineage (GTDB taxonomy): Bacteria > Bacillota > Clostridia > TANB77 > CAG-508 > CAG-269. The sequence continues at coordinate 15,737 of CANOYI010000012.1, forward strand.
CTCTCGCATAATCACCAATCAAGCAACCATAGCTTTCCTCATAACCAAATACATAGGTCTTATCTTTGCTTTCCTCTGCTTTTTTCATAACAGCACCTATGTTTTTAAATCCTGTTAGCACTTCTGGACATGCTAAATTGTAATGTTTTGCAATGGCTTTTGCTAAATCAGAAGATACGATAGTTGTAATAAGCATCCCATTGATTGGCAATATTCCTTTTTCTTTCATTTGGGAAATTCTATATTCTGCAATTAATAAGGCTGACATGTTTCCTGTATAAGTCATGTATTCTCCTGTTTTAGCATCTTTTGCAAAAATTCCCAAACGGTCTGCATCTGGATCTGTCGCTAAAACAACATCCGCATCTACTTTTTTTGCTAATTCTAATGCTAATTTAAACGCCCTTTTATCCTCTGGATTTGGATAATCAACAGTTGGAAAATTTCCATCTGGTTCTTTTTGTTCTGGTACTACATAAACATTTTCTAATCCTAATTCTTTTAAAAGTCTTTCTGTCACTGTATTTCCAGTTCCATGTAAAGGTGTGTAAACAACTTTTAATTTCTTTCCTTGCTCTTTCATGATGTCTGGATTTAACACTGAATTTTTTAAAACATTCAAGTATTTGTCATCCATTTCTGTTCCAATAATATTCAATAAACCTTTCTGAGTGGCTTCTTCTTGTGAAATTTGTTTGATTTCAGAAAAATTCTCAACCGCTCTTACTTTGCTAATAATGTCCTTATCTCTTGGTGATACAATTTGTGCTCCATCATCCCAATATACTTTGTACCCATTATATTTAGGAGGATTGTGGCTAGCTGTAATCATAACTCCTGCTGTACACCCTAATTCCCTTACGGCAAAAGACAATTCCGGTACTGGTCTTAAATTTTCAAATAAATAAGCTTTAATTCCATTGGCACACAATATTAGTGCTGTTTGTAGGCTAAATTCTTTTGACATTTTTCTAGAATCATAACTGATAGCCACCCCTTTGTCTTGTGTCCCTTGTTCAACAATATAATTAGCTAATCCTTGTGTTGCTTTTCCTACTGTGTATTGATTCATTCGATTCGTTCCTGCTCCAATAACTCCTCTTAACCCTGCTGTTCCGAATTCTAATTCTTGATAAAATCTGTCTTCAATTTCTTTTTCATCCTCTTTGATTGCTAATAATTCTTTTTTTGTTTCTTCATCAAATTCTGGGCTTTCACACCATTTTTTATATTCTTCCAAATAGTTCATTTTATCCCTCCCTTTCTTTTTATCCTCATTATACTTCATAAGACTTAAATTGGCAAGAGCAAAAAAGACACAAGATTTTAAAACTCATGTCTTTATGTTACTAGTCATCATATATTAAACTTTCTCATAATAAAACAAATAATAAGGCTGGACAGTAACGTCTTTATCATTCTAATCCAATTGATGAAATTTCTTATACAACTCTCTTGCTGTTTTTGGACAATCAACTCCCGCTGAATCTGCATTTTTCACTGGTGCAAATTCTTCTTCTCTCTTGACACGAAGAACTGCCATATCATCAACTTCACCAAAAGCATCAAATAAAAATGCTTCAAACTTATAGGCATTTGGTGAGTCTGGAACTACTAGGTTTCCATCTTTGTCGATATAAGTAGCCTTTTTATAAGCCACGTGATATGGTAAAGAATCACTTCCCATTTTTTCCACTGCGCTTACACTAAATAAATTACAAAGAATATGAGATTCTCCATAAAGTAATTCTCCATTTTCATCTCTGGCTTCTGCCATATCTTCTGTTATTTCAGAATATTCTATAACACTTGGTTTTCCATTTCTTCTACAAAATACGCCTACCTTTTCTTGCGGATTTGCTTTTACAACAGATTTACAAGCAACTGATACTCCTTTATCGATAGCAATCCCCATTAAAACTGGGTCAACCATTTTCGCTAAACAGTTATCTACACCACCTATAAATACCCATTCAACTCCTATTTCCTTCATCTTTTTTGTCATTTCATTTTTTACAAGTGCCTCATAAATTCCTCCATGACCATCTGCTGCTTGCTTAATTAGTCCGTTTTCTCCAATCAAAATCTTTCCTTCTGTATCTATCATAGGCAATTCACCTTGAATAAAAAAGAAAATGTTTTTGTCTTTTTGATAACCAAAATATTTATTTTTTTCAAAAAATTCAATAGTTGCTACATTATTTTCTCGGCTTGTCATGATAAACCATGGAATCGTTACATCCTGTTTTTTTCCTTCTTCTTTTAAATGATCACTTAATAATTCAAATAATGATTTATGAGAACCCAATCCAATATCGTACGTTCCTTTTGGTCCATTATGACCAAGTCTTGTTCCTTGTCCTCCTGCCATTGTTACTGCTGCTAATTTACCTTCTCTAATTGCTTTTTTTCCTATATTTTCATAATGTTTATAATCATCATATAATTTACTTTTATCTAAATATTCCATTGGTGTAATTTGGTCTTTTTCATATTTTTCGGTTTTTTTAGTACGATTATATAAGCCTTGAATTAATTCGAAATCAATTCGTTCTATTTGGTCTAATAAATCTTTTTGATGCTTTTGATCTAATGTTTCAAAATGATTTAATAAATGTTCTTGTCCATATTTTTTTAAAATACTTTGCCATTCTTCTAATTTTCTATCCATACTTATCTTCCTTTCCCCTATATCCTAATAAAACAGATAATAAATATTATCTGCTTTATTACTTATACACCATTTTAAAAAAATTAGCAACTATTTTTTTGCAATTCTGCTATTTCTTTTTCTCCTGTAACTCTTAAGACTTTTTCATATTGCCCCATAACCTTATCTAAATTGTCTCCCACTTCTTCTATATTATAACAATCTATAATTTTAACATAATTTTTTTCTGGCATCCATTTTTCTATATTTTGATTGATACCATGAATATAATTTTTGTTTCCTTTTACAAAAATAATTATATTTTTTTCTTCATTCATTTTTGTTTTTATGATATCAAATTTTTCTGCATCGTTATTTTTCCAATCTAATTTTAATATTTCTTCTTTCTTTTCTTCTTTTAAAGTAATGTTTCTTAGTAATGTTTTCATGCTTTCTTCTAAATCATTTTCTGTTAAGATAATAATTTCATTCTTATTTTCTATCTTTTTATTTATATATGGCAAACTTATCATTTCAAAATGATAATCACTTGCATAAAATGTACATATTTTTTCTTTCGTAGCTTTGTTTTTATTCATTTGAAATTCTCTCCTTTAACTTTTAAAATCATACGGCTAGTTCGTTTTGTGAACTACTGGTAAATTTTACCATTTCTTTACAAATATGTCAATAATATTTCAAAAAAAATCTTTCTTCTTTTTTCGACATTTGAATTTTTATCCTATTTTAGTATAAAATTTTCTAATTTGTTAATAATTAATAGTAAAGAATATTTTTGAAATTAATTATTTTTGGAGGTAACAAATGAAAAAAAATTTAAAAATGGTAATTATTTTAACTTTTCTTCTTTTTCTATACACTTCTATTTGTGCCATTTCTTATGCCCAAAATATATCTACTGACATTGCTAGTAGTGTTTTTAGATTACATGTTATTGCTAATAGTGATGAAGAAGAAGACCAAAATTTAAAATATATGGTTCGTGATAATTTATTAAATTATATGAATTCAATTTGTGGAAATTGTAAATCAAAAGAAGAAGCTATTTTTATTGTTGAAAAAAATAAAAATATTTTTGAACAAATTGCTATCAATACGATAAAAGAACAAGGATACAATTATAGTGTGAAAATTAACATTGGAAATTTTGAATTTCCTACTAAGAATTATGGCGATATTTCTTTACCTGCTGGTTATTATGATGCTTTACGAGTTGAAATTGGCGAAGCAAAAGGTCAAAATTGGTGGTGTGTCATGTTCCCTCCATTATGCTTTGTTGATATCTCTTCTGGCGTAGTTCCAGATGAATCAAAAGAATTAATGGAAAATAATTTGTCAGAAGAAGAATTTGCTCTTGTATCTAGTCAATCTGATAACGAAATTCAATTTAAATTTAAATTATTAGAATTCTTTGCCAATAATGGTCTACTAACTGCAAAAAAATAGTTGCAATCGTTCTAAGTTTATGATATATTTTAATAGGTAAAAGAGTGTTAATTTTTATTACACACTCTTTTTTCTTGGAAACACACAATAATGGGGGTTATTTAATTGGAAAAATTAGTTGTAAAAGGTCCAACACCTTTAAAAGGTGAAATAACAATCAATGGTGCAAAAAATGCAGCTGTAGCTATTTTACCTGCTACACTTTTAATTGATGGAAGCTGTACCATTGAAAATCTACCAAATATCAGTGATATCAAAATATCTTGTGAAATATTAGAAAAATTAGGTGCTAAAATAACTTGGAATAGTAAAAACAGTATTACTGTAGATACCTCAAATATAACAACCACAAAAGCACCTTTAGATTTAACTAGCAAATTCAGGGCTTCTTATTATATCATAGGAGCTATGCTAAGCAGAAAAGGAGAAATCGAAGTTGGTATGCCAGGTGGTTGTAAACTTGGTGCCAGACCAATTGATCAACATATCAAAGGATTTGAAAGATTAGGAGCCAATGTTACTGTTGAAAAGGGTACGATCTATGCCAAAGCCAAAAAACTAAATGGATGTCCTATTTATATGGACATTGTCTCTGTTGGTGCAACTATTAATGTTATGTTAGCTAGTGTTTTAGCAAAAGGAACAACCATCATTGATAATGCTGCTAAAGAACCACATATTGTGGATGTAGCAAACTTTTTAAATACGATGGGAGCTGACATTAGAGGGGCTGGAACTGATGTAATAAAAATTAACGGTGTAGAAAAATTGCAAGGAAATGCAACTTATTCTGTTGTTCCAGATCAAATTGAAGCTGGCACTTTTATGCTTGCTGCCGTAGCAACAAAAGGTGATTTGGTTATTAAAAATTGCATTACCAAACACTTAGAATCGATTACTGCTAAAATTATTGAAGTAGGTGGAAATGTAGAAGATAATATTGACAGTATTCGCGTTTGGTGTAACAAAAGACCAAGTAAAGCCACAATAAAAACTTTACCATACCCAGGATTTCCTACTGATTTACAACCTCAAATGGGTGTTGTATTATCATTAGCAAACGGCAACAGTATGATTCATGAAAGTATTTGGGATTCTAGATTTCAATATACAGATGAATTAAATAAAATGGGAGCTAAAATAACGGCACAAGGAAAATCTGCTTTCTTTGAAGGTGTAAAAAAACTATATGGTAGTCCTGTATATTCCTCTGATTTAAGAGCAGGAGCTGCTCTTGTTATTGCTGGAACAGCAGCAGAAGGTACTACTGAAATCTATAATTTAGAACATATTGACAGAGGCTATGAAAATATAGAAGAAAAATTTAGAAGTGTCGGTGCTAACATTGAAAGAGTACTAGAATAAATTTTTATTAATGATAGTATTAACTGTTGATGTATTAATATTTATCGTCAAACCATATCTGGGGGTAACGATCGGGGCTTGACTAATAAATATTAATATATCAACAGTTTAAATATAGTAACAAAGGAAAGAACAATTATGTTAAATTTTTGTAGTTTATATAGTGGAAGTAGTGGAAATAGTCTATTTGTAGAAACAGCAAATACTAAACTTTTAATTGATGCTGGTGTAAGTAGCAAAAAAATTGAAAAAGCTTTATCCGATATCAATGTTGATCCGTGTTCTATTGATGGTATCTTAGTTACTCACGAACATATAGACCATGTACAAGGATTAGGAACTTTTTCCAAAAAGTTTGATTTGCCAGTATTCGTAAATCAAGAAACCTTAGATGCTATGCCAAAACAAAGAGATAAAATAGCAAGTAATAATATCAAAACTTTTAAAGTATCTGACAAATTTTCAATAGGGGACTTAGATATTAAACCATTTTCAATTCCTCACGATGCCGCTAATCCTTGTGGATTTAATATTAGGAAAGAAGATAAGAAAATAAGTATTGCAACAGATATTGGACATATGACAAATGATATCGTAAAACAATTAGAAGAAAGTTTATTTATTATGTTAGAAGCAAACTATGATCCAGAAGTTTTACGTTGTTCTTCTTATCCTTTTCCTTTAAAATCAAGAATTGCAGGTCCAACTGGTCATTTGTCAAATGAAATGGCTGGTAAAACTATATCTCATTTACTAAAATGTGGCTTAAAAAATGCTATGCTTGGTCATTTGAGTAAAGAGAGTAATTTCCCTGAACTTGCTTATCAAACAGTTATGGATGAATTGATTTCTACTAGTTCTTTTGACACGAATTCGATTCATTTGAACGTGGCTAGTAGAGATGTACATAGTGAAGTAATTGAAATTTAATAGGTATATCAAAGTTTAATCTAATTTTTATTTGTGACTCCCAACTACATAACAAACTGTAAACCAAATTTTCATAAAAATTTGGTAACAGTTTATAATTTGTTGTTCCCCCCGAATTGTCACTCATAAAAATTAGATTAAACTTTTTCAAGAAATAAATAAAAATAAAAGGAACGTGAAATTATGTTAAGTATTCAAATTGTTTGTGTCGGAAAATTAAAAGAAACCTATTTAAAATCAGCTATTGATGAATACAGCAAACGACTATCAAGATATTGCAAATTAGAAATCCTAGAATTGCCTGATGAAAAAATACCTGAAAAAGTAAACATAAAATTGGCTGACGAAATTAAATCAAAAGAATGTAGTAATATTGCAAATCATATCAAAAAAGATTCTTACGTCATAGCTTTGGATTTAAAGGGAAAACAATTCACCTCTGAAGAGTTTTCTTCTGAACTTGAAAAAATGTCAATGACTTCTAGCCATATCACTTTTATCATTGGTGGTTCTTTAGGTTTAACTTACCAACTGTTAAGTCTGTGCCATCAAAAGATATGCTTTTCTAAAATGACTTTTCCTCATCAGCTAATCAGAGTTTTCCTTTTAGAACAACTATTCAGAGCCTTTAAGATAGCAAATGGAGAAACCTATCATAGATAATATTGTATTGGATTTGTAGAGAAAATGAAAGAAAAAATAATCCTATTTAAATGGTAGGGGCGAACTAAAAAAAGTTACATAATTCAATATTTATTTTCTATCGGGGGATATTTTCTCTACAAAAGTAAAAACATAAATTAATTTGAAATCTTTTTCAAAATCTTCTTGGTTAATGTAAGAATTATAACCTTTCTGACGATTAAAAAAATTAACATAAATAATAAAATTTTTGTTATCATAAGAAAATTATATCTTAATTTATTCTATTTGTCAATAAAAACTTTACGACAAAATCCTACATATTCCAACACTTACCAGCATTCCAACAATATCTGCTATTAAAGAAGCAACCAATACAAATCTTGTCTTTTTTATTTTGACACAACTTGTATAAACAGCAATTGTATATAGTGTTGTTTCTGTAGAACCCATAATAACAGATGCCATCATTCCTATACTATTATCTACTCCATAAGTTTTCATAATGTCTGTTGCAACAGCAATCGAACCACTCCCTGAAATAGGTCTTAGCATCGCTAATGGCATAATTTCACTTGGAAACTGTATCACATTCAAAAAAGGGGTGATAATACGGATAATCATATCTAATATCCCTGAATTTCTTAATGCTCCAATCGCAACAAATAAACCTACTAATGTTGGTAAAATGCTAAATACGATTTCGATACCTTCTTTCGCCCCTTCTAAAAAATCATCAAATACTTTATTCTTTTCCATCAATCCATAAGTAACAATCAGCAAAATAATAAGTGGCATTGCTAAATTTGATATAAAGCTAATAACTTGCATTGTATTACTCCTTTTTGCCAAATTTAATAATTAACATAACAGCTATTATTCCGTGCTATTGCTGCACATATTGTCGCAATCCAAACAGGAAAAATAATACTAGTAGGATTACTAGAACCTAATGAATTTCTGATGGCAATCACAGTTGTTGGTATCAGTTGAATAGAAGCTGTATTTAAAACAATAAATACTAGCATTGAATTCGTTAACGTATCTTTTTTAGGATTATCTCTTTGCATTGATTTCATCGCTTTTAATCCTAAAGGAGTTGCTGCATTTCCCAAACCCAAAATATTAGCAATCATATTCATAGAAATTTCTTTCTGAACTTGTTTATTTTCTTTCATATCTGGAAATAATATTTTTATAATTGGACTTAATAACTTTGTTAATTTATTAATTATACTTGTTTTGTTAGCAACCTGCATAATCCCATTCCATAAACATATTGTGCCAAGCAAATCAATGGATAGCATAATAGCATCACTTGTACTTTGGAAAATAGCTGAATTTAAATTTTCCAAATTACCAGAAAAGATAGCATAAGAAAATGAAACTATGATAAATACAGGCCATATATGATTCAACATATCTATCACCTAAATAATTTTATTCTATATATGACTTTTTATTACAATATAATTGACCTAAATTTTTATTTGTGATATATTAGGGACATAAGGATTGTTAAATTATAACTTTTAAGGAGGATGAGTTGTATGAAATCAACTGGAATTATTAGAAGAGTAGATGAGCTTGGTAGAGTCGTTATTCCAATAGAAATCAGAAATCAATTTAATATTGTCGAAAAAGATCCTATTGAAATATATGTAGATGGTTCTTCCATTATATTAAAAAAATTTGAGCCAAATTGCATCTTCTGCCGGTAATACCGAAGACTTATTATCTTATAATGATAAATTAATATGCACGGACTGTGCTAGTAAAATAGGTTCATTAGAAAAAGAATAAAATGATTAAAAAAGCAGTATTATTGAGTGTACTGCTCTTTTTACATTCTTTTTAAAATTTTTTCTCTAAAATTTTCATTTAATATTTTTTCAATTTCATCTTTATTATAATTATTTCTCTCCAAATTTTTACTTAATTTCTCTTTTATATCATAATGATTATATACATTAGCATTTTGGTAATACTCTGGCTCAATATAATAATATCTCATATCATCAGTCGCTACTGCAATATGCTCTATCCCCCCTAATATTTTTTTTACATAATTGATGTGTTTTATATATTCTTGTTCATAATCTATATTAGGATTGCAAATATTCTTCGTATTAATACAGAATCTTTTTATTGATACAATTCCTATCACACCGTCTAATTCCTTTATTGCTAAAATTTGCTCATCACTCAAATTTCTGGGGACATTACAAATAGCTTTTGCATTTGAATGAGAAGCAAATACAATTGGATTTTCTCCTTTTTCTTTATATTTTTTACCAATTTGAACGATATCCCAAAAAGTCCTTTCATTCGTATGAGACAAGTCAATCGCTATTCCCTTTTTGATAAGTTTTTCAATTAACTTTTCACCTAATCTTGTTAAACCGCAATTTCCCCTAGCCTTAGCTCCTCCACCAAATTTATTTTCATTGTTCCATACAATATTAGTAGATCTTAAGCCTAAAGAATATAAAATATCGATATCCTCGATTTTCTCTAAGTAATCCATTCCTTCTATGCCAAATATATAATCGATATTATCTGAAATTAGTTGATTTTCTTCGATATATTGTTTTACTTCTCTTAGATTTTCAATTACATTGATTTGGTTTTCCGTTATTCCTATTTCTTCTTTCATTTCTTCTTTTGACATGTAAAACAAATTAAAAATCCCGCCAGTTATATTATTTTCATTATAAACCTTACTACAATAATTCTTCAAAAACTCTTGCTCTTTCTTTTTCATCAATATATATGTTAACAAATCATAATGACAATCAAACACGCTATCACTTCCGCTCATAAACATATTTATGGCAAAAAACTGACTTTATTCATTTGAAATAAATTTTTGATAAACTTCATTTTTACTTAATTTTCTATCTCTTGCTATTTGCTTAATAATCTCTTTTTTCTCTAATCCTTGTTTTTCATATACTTGATAATGTTCTTCTAAACTCAAATTTTCAAAATCAGGTTTTATGTCACCTTTTTTATTTCCTTCTATAATTAAAACAATTTCTCCTTTTAAATTCTCTGCTTTTTCTATTATCTCTCTAACATTTCCTCTTATAAATTCTTCATGAATTTTAGTTAATTCTCTCGCTAAAACTATCTGCCTTTCCTCTAAAATTTCTTCTAAATCCTTTAACGTAGATATTAGTTTATGTGGTGCTTCATATAGAACGACTGTCTCCTTGCTTTTTTCGACCTTATGTAGCTTTTCTTTTCTTAATTTCTTATTTAACGGCAAAAAGCCCAAAAAAGTAAATTCCTTTGTATCGATCCCAGAAGCAATGAGAGCATTTATTATGGCACATGCTCCTGGAATAGGAATCACATCAATTCCTTTTTCAATACATTGTTTGATTACTACTTCTCCTGGATCACAAATACCTGGTGTACCAGCATCTGATACTAAAGCAATATCTTGTCCTTCTAATAACTTTTGTATTAATATATCTGTTTTCACCTCTTCGTTATGTCTATGATTACTAATTAATGGTTTGGATATCTCTAAATGATTCAATAACTTTAAAGTATGCCTTGTATCTTCAGCAGCAACTAAATCTACACTTTTTAATACACGAATAGCTCTTAACGTAATATCTTCTAAATTTCCAATTGGTGTTGCTACAATATATAAAATTCCTTTTTCTTCTTTCATTTTCGCCTTCATCCCTTCCTATCTGTGATATATTTTATTAATTTCTTCTGTATATTCTCCATCTTCCTTATAAATATATAGATTATTCTGTATTTTTAAAAATGGCTTAGCATTTTTAACTCCCTTGATTAATATTAATTTAGGTTCACTGCATTGATTTCCGTAAACAAAACGCATTACTTTAGGCTCTATTCTATATTTTCTCATAAGTGCTAATATATCTACTAATCTATCTGGCCTGTGTACCATATAAAATTCGCCTTTATCTTTTAATAAATCTTTCGAAACGCTAATAAAATCCTCTAATATAGCCGTTGTCTCATGTCTTGAAATCACCTTTTTTTCTTCTTCATTTTTAATCCCTGTATCTCTTTTCTTGTAAGGTGGATTTGTTACAATTGCATCAAAAGTACCTTTTTCCAAAATTTTATCTAAACTTAATATATCTTCATTGATTATTTTAAATCTGTCCCCTAAACCATTTAGTTGTATACTTCTTTGAGCCATTTCATATACTTCCTTTTGAATTTCTACCCCTATTATTTGTTTTAATTCTGTTTTGCCACATAATAGAGTTGCTATAATTCCTGTTCCCGTACCTAAATCCAGAACTTTTGCCCCCTTTTTTATATCTTTAGCAAAATCAGATAATAGAATACTATCGATACCAAAACAAAATCCAGTTTTATTTTGAATTATTTTTAAATTTTTAAATTGCAAATCTTCTATTTTCTCATTTTGATTTAATCTTAATTCCATTTAACTTTCTTTCCTTTCTATTTTCTTGTTTTTTAGTCAATTATTATGTTTATGGATAAAACTGTTCTCAAAATATCAAATTTTTTCCTTCTTTTTCTTTCTATATGTAAACCATTTTAGACGCATTTTTCCTTTTCTCTATTTTGCGTTCCCTCTTAGTTGCCTAATACTTTCTCAATCTTTTATATCAAACTTTTGGCTATAGAAATGGTATTTATAGTCTTTTCTAATTTAACTTTTTAATTTTAACTCTTTTTATTTTTTTTATTTTTTTGTATGGCTTTTCTTTATTTTTACTCTTTTTTCTTCTTTTTGTCAAATTAATTCTAAATATTTTATGTCTAATTTTGTACTTTTTGTTTATTTCTTATCTATTTACTATTTAATTTTATTTTCTAGTGTTTTCATTTACAAAATTTGAATGTATTTCTATGCTTTTTTCTTTCTTTTTCATGCTATATGTAAACCGATTTTTCGACTTTTTTTGCTTTCTTGGTTTTCTTTCTTTTTATTTGTCGCCTAATGCTTTTTCGCATTCTATTCCACCTTTTTATTATAAAAATTTTACTTTGTTTATCTTTTGAGTTCGTTTTGTTATTTCATTTTTTTCTAATCGTTGAAAATGATTTTTATTTTCTATCTCATTTTTTTATTTATTTTATAATTTATTATTTTATTTATTATTTTTATTTTATTATTGA
>CANOYI010000013.1 GCA_947571515.1 uncultured Clostridium sp.
CTATTATTGAGTCCATTTTGCTTTTAAATCATCCGGATTATTGTTTGTTTTATACATACCATAACGTTCTCTACCTAATGCCGAAAAATATGTTTGTGCTAACTTACCATTTCCTTTGCTAGCCATATATTGATAGAAGTTTTCAGTTGCTTCTACATTAGTTTGCCTTACAATACTATTATAACAACCTTCACCATTTTGTGGAAGTTTTGGAAAGAAGTAATATTCTCCATCATCTTTTGTGTAAGATTTTCTTTCAAAGTCTATATTTAAAATTCCTTCCTTAACATCTTCATCTTTTAAATCTTTATCATTCGCTCTATGATATTTATTATCATTTGTTAAAATATAGATGGATTCTTCGTTAACTACTTCTTGGTTTTTGTTGTTTGTGATAATGGAATGACCATTATATATTTTTCCACCTATACTAAGCCCTTGTAGAAAACTGATGATGGAAACATGGTTTAAAATTTTATCCCATTCATTTTCTTTTAAGACAGGCATTCGAAACTCATAGTTTCCTCCATTGTTATAGTTTGCAATGGCTATGGATAAGTTTTTTTCAATGGAGTAACGTATAACTGCTAATCTTTGTTGATTAAAGTTGGAATTTGGATCTTCGATACTATTATTGTTATCTGTAAATATAGAATAATCTCCTAATCTATAATTACCTTCATCATTTCTCAATTCATTTCCGTTTTCATCAACTGCATCACTTCCCTTTAAGCCAGACAAGTTATAGGTATTTATGACTTTATATGTAAAGGCTTTCGCATCTCTATAATATTGTCTTGCTGCTGTCGTTTGAGGATTAAAATTATCTTGTGAATATTTTTTTCCATTCATAATAGAAAACCATGAACTTCCATCTTGATAATATTTTACGCCATTTAATCTAACATAAGGATACTCTTTTGGGTTTTCTCCAGTTGCCTCTGGTACATATACTCGTTCTCTAGCCTTATTATTGCTATCGCTGTCTATTGTTATTCCTCGATAAGTGCTACCATCTGGTCCAATGTTATCCAACAAATAGCCAGCCTCATTTACCCAAGCACCATCAATTACTCCTTGTATGGCAATATAATTATCTAAAGAATAGGTAATAACAAAATCAGCACTTGCCCTAGGTTTATATCTACAACTATAATAAATATATGGTTTTACACCTGAAAGTGTTTCTCCATCTTTATAAGTAGCCTCTGAATTATTCTGCAACATGGCAACATCATTTGTTCCTAGCACAGGTTGACCTGTAATTTCGTCTACCGAATCATTTGTATTATCTAATGTATTGGTATATGGTGAATAAATATAATATCCATCATACATCGTATAGACTAATGCTGGCACATAATCTGCTAAGATATCTCTATTATATCCTGTCATATTAAAATTACTGGCAATCGAATTAAAAAATGTGTTAGCAGATGCTTCTATATCACGCAATTTAGAGTTTGCCAAATCAGAAGTATCACTGTTAATCGTATTTAATTGAAACGCCTTTAAGGCATCGTAAGTTGCATTGTTTAACTTTGTATCATACGATGCTTGTAAACTCAATGTTTTTACTTGATTTCCAACATAAATATGTAAAATCATTGAAATTGGTAATATGATAATGATAAATAAGACACCTAAATTTTGTAATTTCATCGTTATCTTTCCTTTGTATTAAATAAGCTTGTAATAAATATTACAAGCTGTGTTTATTTTTTATTTTCCCGTTGCTGTAACAATACCTGCATGTTCTGCAGCAATGGAATAAGTATCGTTCCCTGCTACTGTATAAAAGAAGTTTTTCAATTGTTGTGATAAAGTTGATGTTTTATTTTTCGCACTAGCTGAAATGATATCTCCCTCTTTTAGCAGTAATACTCCCTTGTTAACCGGATCCGTCAAGTGATCCATTATTTGTGATGTATACATAGAATAGTATACATTTTCTCCAATTTTTTTAGATTGTGCTTGTGTTGTCTTTTTCCCTGGATTTTCGTCCAATACTTTTACTTCCATTTCTACATCATAAGCATTTCCGGTGGAAGAAATATTTTCAACATATTTACCATAATTCTCCATCGTTAGTTTTCCTGTCGTTCTGGCATTATCCACAAATTCTGTTGTAGCTGTGTCTACCGTCAATTGAGAAACATCATCTGTTCTGTCAGACATTGTCATTAGTGGAAATACAAACATTAGAACTGCTACTAATGCTATTACAACTACTGTTATTAATGTATCCCCCATCTTTTCCTCCTTGTTACGCTTTTCTAGCGTAGTTAAATTCTTTTGCTATTATCATTTTTTCTCGATATATGTTAATACTCTTTTTAATGTTTTGTTAGCATCTGGTGTACTAGATGTTCCCTGTAATTCTTCTTGGTAATATACACCTAAATATTCTTTGAACTTTTTATTTTTTATGTTTTCATAAAGTCCTTGATCACTACTTCTTGGCAAATTAATTAAGCCTGAATCCTCAAAAATTTGTGTATCTATATTACGACTATCTGAGCCATATAATAAAATTTCAAGAAAATCTTTCTTTCTAGCGTCACTTCCTAATACTTCATTTTCTAAATCAATATAACATATCTGTTTTATATGTGACGAATTAGTAGCAACATATTTATCATATAATCTCATTCCATTTTCATTTTTGTCTTTAAATACAATTTTATAATTTTCGCTGTAAGCTTTATAAATAGAAGGAATTATTGTTTCTCCACTTACTATCCTTTCTGTACCGTTTCCAGTTTCATCTCCTTGTATGTACTCATAGTCATATTCTCTGTCTCTCATGTCTAATATTGTTTGAGCCGTCTGTCTTGCTTCTCCAAAGGCATTGATACTAATGGACAATGCCAAAACAAATACTAATACGGCTGCCGCCATTTGTAAAGCATCTGCTGCATTTTCCATAGCAGTATCCTCCTTTTTTCATTTTTAATTTAGTGATTTTCCTCAATTTTTATTTTGCTTATTAATCCACCAGTTGTAGTTTCTGTTGGTTGTGCCTTATAAGTTTTACCTGTTTGAGCAGACTTCTTATACTGATTTGTACTTCCCTGCATTAGATCTATACCCTCAATAGTTACTTGTTTTGAAGCATCATCATTATTTGCCATGTTATTGGTGTTAACAGCTTGTATTAATGCATTGATATTAGCTCCTCTTACCTTATCACCTGTATATTGTTCAAATTTTTGATTAAAACTATTTACCTCTACTTCTGTCATAGCATTATTGTTAACCACTCCTGATGCCTGATTAAATATTGCAATTCCTAATGATATAATTAAAATTGATAATAAGATAGCTCCTGCTATAATTAGTGCTTTTGACGCATTTTCCATAATCTTTTCCTCCTCGAATTTTAACTTTTGTTTTAATTTTTATTGTGTTATTTGTTCAAATAACATATATTTTACTTTATTAGTAACAGTATGATATTCTATTTTTGTACATTTGAATTTAATTTCATTGTAATACTGTACAAACTTGTCCATTCCTCCATAATATAACGTTTCCATAGCATACATCTTGTCATTGTCTAACATTTTTATCTTGATTTGAATGGAATTATTATCATTGTCGATATATTTTCCTTTATCATCTTTTGGTACTTCATTATTTTTATTATTGTCCATTGCTTTATTGATAATAGTTGTTAACTCTGCCCCATAAATTTCTTGCCCATCATAACTTTCAAATTGCTTATTTTCTCTTTGTGCTGTATGATAATTAGCTTTAAAATTTAGATATAGATAGGAAATCCCTACAATGACTATAATTATCACTAAAAAAATAATTGCTAACTTTTTCATATCTCGTCCTTTTTATTATATCATTTCACTTTTAAAAGTTCAACCTTTTTGTGTGAAAATTTTGTGAAATTTAATCATTTTTTGTTACTAGTCGACCTACTCTTATATTTTTTAGTGAGAAAACAAATCATAAGGCTGACCCATAACCATTTTTTACTTTTTTATGATTACTATTTTGGGGTAAATGTAACTTGACATACTCTTTCTGTCGTTGGGCTTATTTTTATTTGACATTTATATTGTGGTAACGAACCATCTTGCGTCCCTGATATACTTGCTACATCCTGGTTTATTATTTGATCGTAATCTGTTATCGATTTATTTTCAATAGCAGTGGTATTTAATCGAACCGAGATATAATTATCTTTTCCTGTTGCTGGACCATTTAATTCATAATAATTATTATTTTCTTTTGCTAAACTTGCCACAGAAATCACATCATAAATCGTACATGTTTTTTCTTCATATAAAGTAAATTGACTATTAAATTGAGCAATTTGCTGTGCCGCATTTTGTTTGTGTATTTCTGCCGAAGTGCTTCCAAATGATACAAATAAGTACACTACCAAAGATAATATTAAAATTCCTATTAGCATACTTGCTGCTATCAGTAATGCTTTTGATGCATTTTCCATCTTTTACTCCTATCATCTATTCAAAATTTCCAGTAAATTTAAATGTCATTTTTATAATTCTTCCTGTCTTCTGATCATATTTTACCCCATCATCAGTATTAACACAATCAAACTTTGCTCTTTTGAATTGTACATATTCGGCATACGTATACACATCTTTTCTATAAACAGAAATTTCATCAAGTTGTGAAAAATCATTTGCTTTCTTATTCTTACTAGTAATATTAAAAGTATCCACTGCTAGTTTTTTTTCATCTTCTGTAGGATTACTCTTATCAAGAAAAATCTTTGACATACCGATTACTAAATTATTTAAAGAATCGGAACCATACGTAGTTTCTAAGTTTTTTACTTTTTCATAAACATCAGTTTTAAATTTATTACTGGTATCATTTACTGTATAACTGGATTCTTTTATCAAATGGTTAGTCGGATTAGAGTCTTTAGAAGTCCAAAATTTTTCTTTCCAATCACCACCTGAAAGAGGTATCAAATCAAAAGTAATTTCCATAGGTTGATAAGCCAAATACTCTCCTTCATCCTTATCTCCTGTTCCTTTCGTTGACTTTCTTTTATTATAATCAACTGCTCGATTCAATAATGAATACAAATCACTACCTCTTACATTCTTTCGGTTATACGTTTCATATTGATTATTAAACTCAACCACCTGTGCGTCTCTTGCCGTCTTAGTATCTGTTTCCTGATAACTAGACAAATTGTTAATCATTAACAACAACGCTCCAATTATCATCAATGCAATTAAAACACTTCCTGCCATAATTAAAGCTTTTGATGCATTTTCCATTTTCAGTCATCCTCCTTATCTATTTCATTGCTGTCATAGAAGTAAATGCTGATGACATACTCGTTAATCCGATAAATACCAATGGAACAATTAGATAACCAACAAACATACACACCATAGGAGCAAAACCGATTACTTTTCCTATCATTCCTTTTCTTTTGATTAACCTTTCATTTGATTCTTTTCTTTTTTCTTGATAATAATCTCTTTCAGAATCTAGTTCATCAAAAGCATCTGTGATTGGTATTTTTTCCACTGCTGCTTGCATACTTTCAATAATTCGAATGAACTGCATGTAACTTACTTCTTCTTTCATCGTTTCTAATGCTTCCCATGCACCTGCTTCATAGTTGTTCATACATTTTGTGATTGGTGCTTTAAAGATATTGGAGTACCTTTCTAGCCATTCTAAAATAATTTCAACATTTACCCTCTCAATCCTCATTAGCATTAATATAATGGTTTGAAATTGCATTACTTCGTCTTCCATCTCTAATTGTCTCATTTTCACTTGGAATATTAACAACCAAATTGGTGACATATAGGCAATGATTGCAAATACAAAAGCTAATAAGATTTCAAACCATTGCAAGTACTCTGTATTGATTACTTGTAATTTCCCTTCAATTCTTTCTACTGCCTTTGTAATGATTGCATCATCAGCCTCTTCGTAATACTTTAATTTTCTTACTGCTCGTTCTATTTCCGATGATTTGGTTTTCAGCTTTCCTCTAAATTGGTCTAAAATTTTATTATCCTCTGTTGTCACTTCCATGGCACTTTTTTCATCTTTTTCCGACAGTTCTCCTAGAAGATTATAATCTGTCGTCGGTTCTGTATAGATGTAATTAACAGCAATTACATGTAATTGTGAGAATAAAATAATAGAGGCGATACAAGTTACAATTGCCATTGTGATTCTGTTAATATAGAGCCATTCCATTTTTAAAGAAGATGCTGAATCTTTTAAATATTGTTGTACTTTTCTATATTCTTTTGATCCCACTTTTGGTAGGAATAAATCCACTATTTTTTTAGCCATTGGGTT
Source organism: uncultured Clostridium sp. (assembly GCA_947571515.1). Lineage (GTDB taxonomy): Bacteria > Bacillota > Clostridia > TANB77 > CAG-508 > CAG-269. The sequence continues at coordinate 6,325 of CANOYI010000013.1, forward strand.
TTTATATAACTTAGCTTGCCATGGATTTTCTGTATTTTTTGTATTGATTCCAGTTGAACCATTATCTTTTAATTTTCTAACTAATACATAAGAGGCAAAAGTTAAAATTAAAATTAAAATTTGTACAATCATTCCTGGCTTTCCCTCATACCAACTAGTTACAAAAGGAAAGTTACTAATGGACCAACTTTTTAGTGGTTCTAATAGTAAAACTGGTGCGATGGAAATAACAGATAAACTTTGAAATACATAATTTAATTTATCTCTTTTTAATATTTCCAATTGCATTTCTTGTGTAATATTATTAACATTTTTTAAATATAAAGAACCGCCATCTACTTTTCTATCTCCAAATTCTTTGGTTAAGTAAGAAACTCCCGCAAATTCTTTTAAGAAACTATTTGGTGCAATATCGTAATACTTTTCTAGTTCGGTTTCTGGGTCTTCTGAAATCAAAATTTCATAAATTTTTTCACCCTGCCTTGAAACACTCATTTCATCATCTTGTGATACCTGATAAACTGCTTCTTCTACCATATTGTACTCATGATAAGCATGTCTAATTTCTGAGAAGAAATCAATTTGTTCTTTCAAAATCTTATCATCCATTTTATCAACAGAACCATCGATAAAAACATCTATCATAAATACTTCAAATATTAACAAGATAAACATTAGAAGATAATTGGAAGAGGTCAGCCAAATTGTTATCAAAAATAGAGGTAGCAAAATAGCAAGTGCTTTTGTTAATACTCTTGCTGTCCCTTTTCTGGTATTGTATTCATCATCAATATTAACAATTTCTAGTCTTCTTCTTACTTTTACAACATATCTTTTTAGAAATGGTATTTTTATGTATGCAAGATATAATTTTTGTAATATAATTTCTGCTGAATATTTATTTTCTTTGGTTCCTTGTTGTAATTCTTGTATCTTCTTGTACTCTGACTTTTGCATTTTCTTAGATATCATCACATAAGCAATGATAATTACTACAAAAGCTGCAGCTGAACCACCCATTATATAGAAAATCATAGTATTGTTCACTTGTTATCTCACCTCTTTTTTCTAGAACTTTATCAAAACTTTTTTACAAAGTTTATTATATTTTTTATGAAGTAACAATTCGGGGGGACCGACAAATTATAGACTGTTAGCAAATTTTTCCCAAAAATTTGATTTACAGTCTGTTATGCAGCCTAAGAGTTACAAGTAAAAAATATAATAAACTTGAATTAAATAAATTTGTCTATAAACTATAATTATATTTCAGTCGCTGTTTTTGGTCTTCTTCCACGTCTTTTTGGTTTTTCTTCTTCTGCTGTGCTACTTACAGAAACGGTTTGTTTTCTCTTATTTCCCCAATGTCTTTCCACAAATTTATCAAAATTCTCTAAATCTGTTTCATCCATATTGGCTCTCATTTCCTTTAGATTTTCCTGTGAAATTGGATTTGTCACAATATACTCGCCATCCACATATTCCAATATATTTCTATATACATACAATTGTCTATCTGTCACTTTTTCAAAATAGCGTGTTGCATTATCAAAAAACTTATCAAATTTTCCTTCTAATGTTTTTTCATTTCTATGATCAAAAGTATATTCATTTTTTTCTTCAATTGGAATACACTCTGTAATTCTTTCCACATATCTTTTTCCTCTAAAGTCTTTTGTTAAGTGGATATCAAAGTTTAATACTTGTACAACTTGTTCTTCTGCTGTTTTTTCATTTTTAAATACACCTGCTCTTAGCATAGAGTTTCGCAAGGCTGTTACTAAGTTTGGAAAAGTCTTTGCGTGGTGAGTAAACAAAGTAAACTTAGAAGCAACTTGGGCTGCTTGTATCATCCAAGATGCTACGGGGTCTGTTGCAACCTCTCCGGATAATATTTACCGAACCGTCAGTTTTCTTTTGAACGTCCAAACCTTCTTGTCCTGAAATGGTTTCGGTTTCTCTAAAAGTCAAAATGTTTCTCGTTGGATAAATTTTTCTTAAGTGAAGCTCGAATGCTGTTTCCTGAACACGGATGTTCATGGTTTCGTAAATATTTTCTATCATCCCCATAAGCATCGTGGTTTTACCACAACCTTGCTCACCAGTGATAGATATAATTCTAGCTCCTTTTACTAAATATTTTAACAATTCAATTGACTCGTCACTTCCAGGCTCTCCTTTGAACCATTGCTCTAATGTTGAACGCTTTACGTCGAACTTTCTGACAAAGAATGCCCATGTTTCAGAGAAACTTGGTCTTACAACAACGACACGGGAACCGTCTTTCATTTCATTGATTTTATAACCATTTGTGTCTGACAATTGTCCTGGGTTGTTATATTTATAGATATTTTGACATACCCTTTTTAATTCTCCTTCTGTTCCAAAAGATAAGAAAGCTAAACGAATAGACTTACCTTGGAAAAATATCCAAATACTATCACAAGCTCTTGGCACTTTATGTTCTGAGACTTGATCTAAGTAATCGCCATCTGTTTGTGCTACTTGGCTTAAGAAACTCTCCGGAAGTCCTGATACACCACCAGATATTCCATCTATGTTCATATCTCTTACTTCATCAATACTACTATATCCTTTGTAATGTTGATAAATTCTTTGGACAACGACCCATAATTTATCTTCAAAAGAAAGTAAAATATTTTCTTTTTCATATATTTCTTCTATTTCATTACTTGTTATCACATAAGAAGGTTTGGTTTCTCCTTCTACATATTTCAAAGTAGCTAATTTATATTTTTTAATTAATTCTGTTAATGCTTCATACCCAAATTCTTTTTTGTATGTATAAATTAATATATCAAATTTATCTTGTGCTGTTAAAAGGGAAGGAATATCAAATGGAATTGCCTTTGATATATTACTTTCTGTAACACCATATTCTTTTTCTAATAAATCAAAGATTAATTCTTTAACATATTTTTTATCATTTACATCACCATAGGTACATCCCTTTAATGCCTTTTTTAAGGCATATTTTTTATTTTTTCTTCTTTTCAATTCTTCTTCTGAAAGACCGATGTCATATAAGTTAATTTTTGTAATTTCATCTAGTCTTCTTTTTACGAATTCAATCATTTTCTCTATGGTATATGTCTTATCATCTACATCAAGTTGAACTTCAACTTCTGCATTTTTCTTTTTCTTGATGGTATAAAGAACTATATAAACTGCAATCGCTAATACTACTAGTATTAATACGAAGTTTACTATCATCTAGGTTTCCCTCCTTACCTCTTCATCGCTAAATCCTGTATTCGATAGATTATATTTTCTGCTGACCTTTTTACTTCTGACATAAAAAAGCCATTTCTGTCATCTTCATCTGTTTTTTTCAGTTTTAAAAACAAATCTGGTACACTTGCCTCTTCACAGGCTTCAAAAAATAAAGTGCTATATGGTACAGTAGATACTTTATTTCTTTCTCCTAAATATCTAGTAATATTTTTTATGTTATATTTTGAATATTTATCATACTTTCCTAATAACAATAACGTTTTTTTGGATTTAAAGACAGGGGCATTTTGTCTCAATTCTGAAAATGCATTAATATTTGTCAATCCTTGATTTAAGCACGCCACTATTAAATTGGATCCATTTATAATTGTTTCTGTAATATTATCTTGTATTTGAGTATCTAAATCTACAAATACTAAATCATAATATTCATTTGCTAAATTAATCATATCTGGATAAAACTGTCTGACTTCGTCATATTCGTCTTTTTCTCCTTTAAAGGTAGGTAGTATTTCTAATCTGTTTTTAAATATAATTTTTGTATAATTGGTGATATAGTCAGGAGATAATTTATTACTTTTAACAACTTTTGCTAATCCTGCAATGCCTTCTTCCATCGCCGCATTTGTATTGGGTCCAAATAATCCTCTATTTTTCTTGATTTTTTCTGTTTCCCAAAAGCAATTATCTAAACTATAATCCTGATATCCTGTTGAAAAAACTAATATTTTATAATTATGTTCTATCGCTAAATGGGTACAAATTGCTGCTATTGATAGTGTTTTACCCGTTTGTCTTCTACTGTTATTCCAAAAAGTTACAATTGACATTTATTTCTCCCTCTTTCTTAGTTTTTTGTTATTTGACTATTAGTTTGAAAAAGAATTGTTATTTGACTATGCTGAGGCTGTTAAAGCTATGTTTATTACAGAGTCAGTATGCCGTGCTTTAAATTGAAAGTGATGTGCAACGTCGTCAAATAGCAATTATTTTTCAAACTTAGCCGTTCTTTTCAATCAACTTAACAACCTTCCTAATATTAGACTCACTAACATCTCCTAATATTTCCTCTGCCAAATATACCAACCCATCTTTATATTGAACACTTAATTTTCTAAATTTGATTTTAGAAATTCTTTGATTTTCATAAATAACATTTAAATCTCCATTTTCGATTGGGAAATAAATTCTATATTCATTCCATACAATCTTATATCCCAAAGAAAGAAAATTTAAATAATCATCCTCTTCTTTTATCATTTCTTTTGAAAATAAGACTTTTGTTAAATTCGCCACACTGTGCAATTCTCTAAAAATCTCTAATCCTCTTTTTAGAGAGTATACATCAAAAGATGTGATAAAATAATTTTTTTGTGCTGCTTCTAATGCAAAATTTCGAAAGCTAGTTGGATTATCTGTATCAATTAAAGCAATATCATATTCCATTTCTTGTCCTTGTGGCACTCCTAAATAGTTTTTCACATCTTCCATACTAGAAAAGCCAATTGCTACATCAATATCTTCAAAGTCTGTAATGTATTTCACCGTAGGGTTCATAGCTGGTACTATATATCTCGCTTTTTGATTTATTGTAGCATCCACTATTAATACTTTCTTATTCAACAATGTCAATATCTTAGCTATGTATAAAATCAAATCTATTTTGTCATACATTCCTATAAACCCTATTTTCTTCATGTGTTTTCTCTCCTTTTCTAATCAATTACTCCTGATAAAGAATCTAAATATTCTTTTCTAGAATTTTTAGAATTTGTAATACTCTCTTGCATTTTTGTTTCTAAGTTTGATTGTGCTTGGTCTCCTTGACTGCTAATTACATTGTTAATATAATTTTCTCTTAATTCTGATGCATTCGTATTACTATATCTAGCTTTTAATTCATTCATTGCCTTTTCTAATATGTTTGGATTATTTTGCAACAATGCAGATGTGCTTCCATTGATTGGATAGGTTGGTGTTGCTGCTTCTTGCATTCCTGCTTCTGTATATTTCGTTACATATATTTTAGCACCTTTTACTTGATAAGCATCAATAATCGCACAACTCATATGTAATATTTCATCTTCTGATAGATTAATCCAAATCGTATCTTCAGCATCAACACCACTAATTTCTGGTATTTCCACTTCTTTTTTAGCAACTACGATATAATCTTGTCCAGATGGCAACATAAGTCTGACATCAATATAATCACCTGTTTGTAAATCCATTGGTAGTACTAACATATTATACTCTTGTTTTCTTACATCATTTTGTACAATATTGTCACTCTTGCTTAATAATTCTGTCGTGATTAATGTGTTTTTCTTCATCGTTACTTTTGCTACTAAAGGCACATTATTTAATTCAAGATATTCTTTGTTATTGTTTCTAGCAATATAATAATTATCTGTCTCTTCTTCTTTTTGTACTTCATATTCTGTACCATTTCTTGTTATATATAATTTTGACTCATTATTTTTGGTTTTTGTGTAAATATCATTTCCTTCTTTATCTTGTAATGCATAATTTTCAATAATGCTAATATCACTTGTAGCATTACTTGGCACAAGATTTCTGTTAACGGTTTGTATCGTCATCATATCACTTGTAATTACCTGTCCTGAACTTACATCTTGATTTAATACATAAGCATTTACACTTGCTTTTAATTCTTCTTGTTCTTTTCTGGTTTTGTTCATCAATTGCATAAATAATAATGCTATGATTAGTCCTGATATTAATAACATTACTAACATACCTAATAAAAATGAGTTTCTTGCTTTTCTTTGCATTGGATTTGTTGCCATGACAAATTCCTCCCTTAAACTTTATTTTTTTACAAAATATTCATCTATTTTATTGTAACGCAATTATATTCCAAAATCAATGAAATTAGGTCTTTGTTATTAAAAGTTAATGGTTTCGTAATATTTCTGTAATATTTTTTTATTATTTGCTAAAATGTTTATTCTATTTTTTAAACTAGATATTTTAATATTTGAAATATCTTTAAGTTTCGACTTTTTGCAATTGAAGGTTGTAATATATCATTTTTGCAACACTGCGTAAGCGACCAAACGAGCGAAGCGAGTGCGATTTGGAGCAACCAACCTTTCTTAATAAAGGAAGGTTGCGACACACAAAGTGTAAAAAAATGATATATTACAACCTTCAATTGCAAAAGTCGAAATTTAAATGAAATATCTAGTTTTACTGCAATTGTTCTTGTAACACTTTTGCTACACCCTCTTCTGCATTAGAAGTTGTTACATAATCAGCAATTCCGTGTTACTTCTGGTGTACTTTCTCCCATGGCAACTCCAAATCCCGCTTCTTGTATCATCTTTTTATCATTTACATTATCTCCTATTGCCATAACTTCTTCTTTTTTGATATTTAGTTTCTGAATTAAATATTCAATCGCATTCCATTTATCAACATTTTTCACTGTTATTTCTGTATAATAATACGCAATCGTTATTTCTTCTGTTCCTTGTTTGATTGTTTTTCTCGACATATGAGAAACATCTAAAACTTCAATTCCTTGTATCTTTCTTAATTTTCTAATAATCGATTGAAACACTGTTTGATTATCATCACAAATCGTTATTTTTAAAAAATTTTCTTTCTCTTTATTTTTTACATATTCATACATATTTTCGATTATACTAATTTTAGTTTGTTTATTCTCTTCTTTTTTCAAATTTTCTTTTTGATAATACAAAACATTGTATTTTAAGGCTGTTGCTAATATTCTTTGATCCGTATATACATTATAAGAAATACTATTTTCTTCGCATATCTGAATAATTTCTAATACTTTCTCTTTTAGCAAAAATTTATTATATATAATTTCGTTTTTTTGGATATCATAAATAAGGGCTCCATTTCCTGCTATAAAGTATTTTTGGCTTCCAATTTCTTTGGCAATCGTTTGAATGGAATCAATTGGTCTTCCAGATGCTATGATAACATCTGTTCCCTTTTCTATCGTTTTCCTAACAACATTTTTTGTGTTTTCTGTTACCATTCCATATTGATTTAACAAGGTTCCATCTAGATCAACTACTACTAGTTTATACATATTTACTATCATTCCTTTCTTAAAAATAAATGTGGTTAGAAAAGAATTGGATATTTGGCTAGGCAACTGCCAATTATTTTTCAACCTTTTTCACTTCTTAGTTTGGATTTTATTATAACTTTTAAAATTTTAATTTGCAACTAGTTTTTTTGGAAAAAATTGTTTGTTTAATTTTATCTTTTTTTGCGAATGATAGTATTAGAAAAAGCAAAGGTTTTTTCTGATATGTAATATTACAGGAGGTGAAAAAACGATGGCAACAAATTCAAACAAAAAATTAGTTCCAGAAGCTATGTCTGCTTTAGATAAGTTCAAATATGAAGTAGCTAGTGAAGTTGGTGTTAATTTAAAAGACGGATATAATGGAGATCTTTCTTCAAAAGACGCTGGTAGAATCGGTGGTAACATGGTTAGAAAAATGATACAACAAGCTGAACAACAAATGAAATAAGTTCATTTTTAGTTACTAATCTTGTATTGGTAGGAAGTTAAATTTTGTTTTTATCTATTTTATTTTTAAAATACATAAAGGCAGGATTTGATTTCCTGCCTTTTCTTTTTATATATTAGGAAAGTCATACTGACTTTCTAATATATAAAAAATATTGTAAGTTTCCGGCTAAGCCGGGGGATAACTACTTTATAAAATTCTTTTCGTTTGTCATTCCCTTAAATTTATCTTCTTATTTTATGCTTCTGGTTCTACTAAGCCATAATTTTTTCCGTCTTTTAACTTATGAATGGCATTTACCTTTCCTGTCTCAACATTAATAAACACTAAGAAATTATGACTTGGCTTTTCTTTTAATTTTAAAACCGCATCTTCTGGTAACATTGGTTTAATTTCATAATAAGAAGTTTTGATAATTTCATCTTTTATTTCTGCAATTGGATCTTTCTCTGCTTCCATTGTTCTAATAGAAGCATCTTTCATCATTTTTTCTCTCTTTGTTTTTGTTTTTCTAATTTGTCCCTCTAAAATATCAATATCTTTATCAATGGATGCATACATATCTTTATCTTCTGTCAATGCTCTATATTTTTCTCCATTTGCTGTTACATAAATTTCTGCAATTTGCTCATTTTTTTCTGTTTTTAAAGTAACTTCAGCTTCTGCTTCCTCAAAATATTTATCAATTCTTTCCATTTTTCTTTCTACATAATCATTCATTGCTTCTGTTATCTTTAGTTCTTTTCCTGTTATTTTTATTTTCATAAAAATCGCTCCCTTCTCTTTTATGCCTTTATTATATACATTAATTTAAAGATTGTCAATCAATTTTTCACCTTAGCAATTTCCCCACTATTCCCCACTGGTTCCGGGTTTAAATGGGGATTTTTTCTAAATCGCCAAAAGAAACAGACCTTTTTTTGACAATTTTAAGTTTTATAGTTTCCTATTAATCATTAACTATACAAATTTTGTAATGAATTCCGAGGGGACCGTTCAAAAATTCATGATTATTATTGAAATCTAAAAAATTGCCAGAAAGGTCCGTTTCCTTTGGCAACTTTGGCAATCTCCTTAGCAGTTAAAACAAATCTTCTAACTTATATTCCTTCTCTAATTTCTCATTAAAATAAATTTTGCTTACTAATTTAAACTCTTCCAAAGCTTCATCTTTTAGATTGAAAGAATATAATTTTTTAGGTGGGGCTGTTACCGTATATTTAATGGCATTTAATGTACTTTCACTAATTTGGATTACACTCGTATCTTGTTTGCCACATATTTTACACTTTACTCCATTATCCTTAATGCTAAAATAGACTAAACCCTCTTTTTCTTTACAATTGATGCATGTCATCACTTGAGGTGTAAATCCCAAAATGCATAATAAACGCAATTTAAATACACTTAGTATCATATCTAAATTTTTATCTGTTTCCGATATGGTATAAAGTGTATTTAAAACTAATTGTAATATTTTATAACAATTTTGATTCTCGTGTGTTACATCTTGCACGATTTTATTAATATGTACCGCATATTTGAGTTTGTCTAAATCAATTCTTAAATTGTAAAATACCTCAATTGGTTCTACCGAATTAATATGATATGTCTGAGAACCTTTATATACCAAATACTCTCCAAAGCAAAACATTTGTGTTCCAGCCAAAAGAGCACTTTTGGGTCTTCTTGCTCCTTTGGCCACACACGAGATTTTTCCGAACATTTGGTGTTAATATTGTTAACATCTTGTCAAAATCTCCCATATTATTTTCTGCTAATACAATTCCATTTATTTTTACATTTGCCATTTCAACTCTTATTCCTTCCTAAAGAACTGTACCTAAAGGTATTACTTGTCTGTCATTCGTTTACACTCATAACAGCTAAGGTCATCCTCCAATCCCTCGTTTAGGGATTTTAAGGAACGTTCCTCTATCCCTTTTTCGATATTTTCGATTTGTTTTAATTCGATAAATGCATTGATATCTCCTGTATTTTTAAAGGTTTCCCATGCTATTTTTTTTATCATAAGCTCTACTCTCCTTTGTTTAAAGTTTTACCTTTAATTTTATCTTTTGCGATTTTACGTTTTTTTATACACTAAAATTACTTCAATTTAAATTTATTGACAATCGCATCATTTGACTGCCAATCTAGTTTTACTTTTACCCAAGTCTTTAGATTGATTTTCATTCCAAAATTCTTTTCCATATCAATTCTAGCACTTCTTCCAATTCTTTTTAACATTTCACCATTTTTTCCTATAATAATGCCTTTATGAGACTCTCTTAAACAATAAATAGTCGCTTCTATATCATATAACTCTTCCCCTTGTTTATTTTTTCTTTGCTTCATTTTTTCTACTTCTACATAAATACCATGAGGAACTTCATCTTGCAATAGTTTTAAAGCTTTCTCTCGAATTGTTTCTTCGGCCAATTGCCTTAAAGTTTGATCGGTATACTCCTCTATATCATAATATGCTGGCCCTTGTTTTAAGTTCTTTTCAATTTCATCTAAAATAATCTCTTTATATTTGGGATTCGTTGCTGAAATAGGAATAACAGCTTCAAAATCATATTCTTTACGATACAAATCGATTAAACTTAAAAGACTTTCCCTTTCCACTAAATCAATTTTATTAATAATCAAAATCGTCTTTCTCTTTGTCTCTTTAATCTTCTCTAAAATAATCGTATCTCCTCTACCAATCTCTTTGCTAGTCGCCTCTATCAAAAACAAAACAACATCACTATCTGGTATACTAGAAAAAGAAGTCTCCACCATTGTTTCATTCAACTTGGTCTTTGGCTTATGAATCCCAGGTGTATCCGTAAAAACAATCTGACTATTCTCTCGATTCACAATTCCTTTAATCGCAGTTCTAGTCGTCTGCACTTTATTTGCAATCGCCGCTACCTTTTCTCCCACTAACAAATTCAATAAAGTTGACTTCCCTACATTCGTTCTTCCAATTAATGTTACAAACCCTGATTTAAACTCTTTTTTCATAATTTCTATCTCTTCTCCTTCTTTGCCGGTGGCGAGTTTGGGACAGGCACAAACTCGCCACCGTAGCTATCTTTTTCTATTATACACCATTTTTTCGCTAAATTTGTAGAATTTAAAAAATTTTTTATTTTTTCTTGTCATACCTTTTAATTTCAAACTAAAACACCCGCACAAGGCAGGTGCTTTAGTTTTTCCTAAAATTATTTTAGATCTGCAGTTTCTCTTTCTCTTTTCTCCAATTGTTATACAAGAAAAATAACACGACAAATACAAATCCTATTATAACTGATATCACAGTCACTATAAGCGGGAAATCTTGAACGTATATTTGTCAATTTCAAGCATAAGCTTGACGCTTTTTAAAGCTAAGTAAATTCGTAATTTCGTTCTCTGTATTTTTCGCTTTTTTGGTTTTCCTTGCTCTTTCTTGTTCCAATTCTCTTTTTTGTTTTTCAGCCATAGATTGACAAATTGCCTTTTGATAAGTAAAGTGTGTATCTTGTGCTATTTTGCTCCAATTGTATTGATTTCTTACTTTATTTTTTGCTTTTTTGGTTATATCGGCACATAATTTATGGTCATATAACAACTCTAGAATAGAATCTGCAATTGAATTTGCATTTCCACAATAAGCTTTCATTCCATTTACTCTATGTTCTACGATTTCATTTAGTCCACCAATATCGGAAACGACAACTGGATTTTCTGATAGCATAGCTTCCAATGCTACAATTCCAAATGGTTCATAGGTACTTGGAAAGACTGATATATCTGCTGCTTTATACATTTTTTGTACATCTTTTCCTCCCATATAACCTGCAAAATATACTTTATTGGATATTCCCATAGCATTTACTTGTTGTTGCAATTCTTCTAACATTCCGCCTTTTCCACATATAACAAGTTTGGTATCATGGTATCCTTGTAATATTTTTGGCATAGCTGAAATCAAATGCTGAACTCCTTTTTCATAGACAAGTCTTCCCATAAATAAAATTATTTTTTCGTTGTCCATTGCATATTTTCTTCTGAAATTATAATCTCTTTCTACACCATTAAATAGATTTAAATTAACGCCATTGGCTACTACATTTATTTTTTCATAGGGCAATCCAAATAACCTTTGTAATTCATTTTTCATATAATTGCTATTTACAATTACTTCTGCTGATTCATATGTTAACATCCATTCTGTATCATTGATATATCTTTGTTGTTCATCATGAATACCACTATTTCTTCCCGCTTCTGTTGCATGAATGGTAGAAACAATTGGAATATTATATGAATTTTTTAAAGTTTTTGCAGTGTATGCTACTAACCAATCATGGGCATGTATTACATCAAATTTTCCTTGTTCTGCTATGATTTCATTTGCTTTTGCAATCATGCTAAAGTTCATTTGCATAACCCAATCAATAAAATTATTAGGATGGATCATGTAATTGTCTACTCTATATACTTTTACGCCTTTGTCATCCTCAAAATAAGGAGCATCTCCATCACGATAGGTTACAACTGTTACATCATGACCATCTTTTAATAATGTTTTTGATAAATCATATACAACCCTAGCAATACCTCCTACAACTCTCGGTGGATATTCCCATGTTAACATTAATATTTTCATGGATTAACTTCCTTTCCTCTTTATTTTCTTTTGTTATTTTTTATATTGTAGGAAAGTTCTACACAGCATACTTTATCTGTAATCACTAAAGCTCAACATCTAAAGTATCCTAGTAAGAAGACTTTCTGTACAAGATAAATTAAGTTATGCGTTAGAAAATTCTTAAATTCGTTTTTCATTTTTTGACATTTTTCTTTACTTTAATATATTGTATACAAATTTTAAAAAAATGTAAACGCTTTTTGAAAATTTTTTTATTTTTCTGTAACTATATTGTTACTACTACAAAAACTATATTATACTTTACCGTTAATTATGTCAGAATATGCCACAGAACAAATTTATGAAATAAATTGTGTGAAATGCTTTATATTATAGGAAGTTCGGAGAACCTTCCTATAATATAAAAAAGAATTTCAGAACTCATTCTAAAATCCTCTTTTTTTATTTATTCTTCTCTATATTCTTGTTGTTCTTGCCCTTCAAGTTTCTTCTTGACTTTGTTCTTGGTTCTGTTCTTCTCCTTGACGTTCCTCTTGGTTCTGTTCTTGAACTTGTTGTTCTTCTCCTTGACCTTCCTCTTGATACTGTTCTTGAACTTGTTGTTGATTTTCTTGTTCCCCATAATCATTACGTTGTTCTTCATTATTTTCATTATTATCATTTTGTTGTTCTTGTTCTTCTTCTCTTTGTGTCTCTGTATTGTTTTTCTGACTATTGGTATCCGTACGATTATCATTATCTGTGTTAGTAGAAGTAGCATTTTGGTCTTGATTTGTTGTATTTGGTTTTCCTGTTATTCCATTTTTATTCAACCATTCTTCTGCATCTATAATTTGGTCATTCACACTAATATAATAATGTCTCTCTCCTCCACTAATTGTCATATAAATATCATCTGCTATCGTAGAAAACAATTCAGAACCTGACGTATTAATCAATGTGTATTTTTTATCTTTACATGCTACCAACACATTATAATTTGGAATGACCAATAAATTGATAGCATCTTTATTACTTGATGCAATATAACCTAAACTATCATATTTATATTCCACTACTTGATTTCCACTTTTATCATATAGACCCCAATATTTATCCTTTCTAACTGGTATCAAATTATCTGCTAATATATATTTACTTTTTATATTATTTTGTGAAAATTTTGAGATATCAATTCCTATCGCATCATTTTCTATATATATTTTGATATTTCCTTTGCTATCTATTACACCATATTTATTATCTTTTTTCGCAATATATAATCCTAAATCACTATCCATTAATTCAATACTATCATATATAATCTGTACTTTAGTTTCTTTATTGGCTGACATAATTCCCACTTTGCTGTTAGCTTCCACCAAGAAATCTCCTGTATTTAAAAGGTAGGTAATATTATCATATTTTGGTTCTAGTATTACAGTACCATCTACTCCAATTACCCCATATTGCTTTTGATTTTTATCTTTTAATACAATCAACTGATTATTTAGTATTGCTTTTTTGTTTACAAATTTACTATCTAATTCAACGTATCCATAGTCTAAAACCTTATTGGCATAATATTGATATAAAAATGGCATTGTAAAAATAGTGATTGTATTTTTTTCCTGGTTATAATCAAAACTAATATTAAATGCTTTTTCTAGTCCTTCTGTTGAAACATATAATACTCCATTAATGGCTTTCACTGGATTTTTCATATAAACATATTCATAATCACTATTGTTTCGTGTTAAATCCAATTTATATATTTTAGTTTGTCCCAGTTCAAAATTGACCACTTCATTTTCATTTTGTACATAGCATTTACTTTGTTCCTCTGATTTCTCGCTATATTCTCCATTAAAACTTTCGTAACCAAAGTATGCTGCAATTTCTTTAATCGGTGCATATACTGTGCCATCACTTTCGAATTCTAACAAACTTTTTAGTTTTTCATTTTCTTGCCCATCGATTGTTAGTTTCATAACCGTACTTTTTAGATACATTAAATAAGCCATAATTGCTATGATAATAATTACTACTAAAATAATGGCAATTAATACAATTGTTGTGGTTCTTTTCTTTTTGGTTTCTTCTCTATTTTGAAAACTTTCTTCCATTAAATTCATACATATATACCTCCATTTATTTGATATATCCATATTTTCGATAAAATTCTTCTCGAAAATTCGCCAAATTATCATCCTCTATTTCTATTTTAACCCTTTCCATTAAATTAGTCAAGAACCTTAAATTATGAATCGACAATAATCGATCTCCTAAAATTTCATTGGTTTTCACTAAATGTCTAATATAAGCCCTTGTATAATTTTTGCAAGTATAGCAATCGCATTCCGGATCTAATGGTCCCCAATCTCTTTCATAGGTTGCATTTCTAACAACTACTTTTCCATGTGATGTCATAGCTGTCCCATTTCTCGCAATTCTAGTTGGTAACACACAATCACACATATCAATTCCTGCCATAGCCGCTTCTATCAAGTAATCTGGCGTACCTACTCCCATTAAATATCTTGGCTTATCCTTTGGCATCATAGGTGTCGTATACTGTAAAATATCCAAAAATTCTTCTTTTGGCTCTCCCACACTAATTCCACCAATTGCATATCCAGGTAAGTCCAAAGCAATTAAGTCCTGTGCACTTTTTTCTCTTAAATCTTTATAAAATCCACCTTGAATAATCCCAAATAAAGCTTGCTTATCCACTGTTACATGTGCTTCTTTACATCTTTTTGCCCATCTAGTTGTCCTTTCCATTGATTGTTTGGTGTATTCGTAACTTGCTCCGATATTCTACACATTCATCAAAAGCCATTATAATGTCGCTACCTAGGTCTTCTTCTATTCCCATAACTGATTCAGGAGAAAAGAAATGCTTACTACCGTCCAAATGAGACTTGAATTCAACCCCTTCTTCTGAAATAGTCCTTAAATCTCCCAAGCTAAACACTTGAAAACCGCCACTATCTGTTAAAATGGGTCTATTCCAATTCATAAATTGGTGCAAGCCTCCTGCTTCTTTCACAATCTTACTACCTGGTCTCAAATACAAATGATAGGTATTTGACAAGATAATCTCTGCTTTTACTTCTTCTTTTAACTCTTCTGGTGTCATAGACTTAACCGTAGCCTGTGTTCCCACTGGCATAAACACTGGTGTTCCGAATATCACCATGTGGTGTATGAATCACACCTCTTCTAGCTCCTGTTTGTTTACATTCATGTAATAATTCGTATGTTACTGCTGGTTTCATTTTTTCCTCCTTTGTGACAAGAGGGGCGCCCCTTTTTGTCACACTTTTTATTAATAATGCTGATTCTGTGAATGTACAGAAACGAAGATATATACTCTTTAACACACTTATTTTCTTAATATTTTCGTTTCTATGAATTCATAAAATCAGAGATATGTCCTATTATTATTCTTTTTTATTAACAATCTTCTTATTGTTTCTCGTCCTACTCCTGTAATCTTTTCTAAATCTCTATATGTAATTTTATAAATTTCCTTCAATTCTTTACAAATCTCATACAATTGCTCTTTTTGTTCTTTTATTAATTCTCCATCTAATCTGTTATTTTCTAAATATTGATTAAAAATTTCCTTTCCTTCCTCTAATGTTACTTTCTCAAAATCTACTGAATATAAAATAGTATGATTATTTTTCATATGCGCCTCTATATATTGATTTTTAGAACGAAACAAGCTCATTGTCTCTTTCCATCTTCCACTCAAGATATCCTGATAACTACTAAATTCATATTCTTTAGCAGTATCACATATTTTTGCCTTTACAGGATTGTTGTGTATATAAATAATCCCATTCATAAGATGAATGCTATCTTTAATAATCTGAGAATAAAATCTATTTTTATATACATAGCCAACCCTTTCATGTTGTTTGTTATAATAGATAGCATAGGAAGTGTTTACTTTATGCATATATTCAGATAAATCTTCTGGATTTTTAAATTTAATTAGCAAATGCAAATGATTATTCATAATACAATATGACATTATAGTAATATTAAATTCTTCTTGATTTTGTAAAATTAGTTTTCTAATTTCTTTCTTTTCTCTTGTACTTTCGTATATATATTTATCATCAATTCCATGTGTAGTAACATGAACAAATTCTATCCCTTGTAAATTCTTTCTAATAAATTTGGGCATAATTATCCTATCCTTTCTTAATTATAATTATCGCCCCTATTTTATTATTTTGTGACAAAAGGGTCGTCCCTTTTTGTCACACTTTTGCTATCTTTTACATGAGCTGTCTTTCTTCTTGTTCTAATAATGATAGCAAATATTCCCTTTTGGGATTTTTCATTTTTTCTAGCATCTTTCTTGACTTTCCTACTGGTATAAATTGAACACTTTTAAATTCTATTTCTTCTTTATTGTCTTGTAAATCCTTTAAATATTGTTTATAGTAATTTTCTACTTCCAATTTTGTCATATCAAGATTTCCAACTGCTATTACACCATAAACATGCCTCCTTCCTTGTGGTCTTTCTAAATATTTTATCTGAAAATTAATAATCTGTTCTGAATTATTTAATTCTAAATTCAACTCTTCTTTTAGTTCTCTTTCAATTGTTTTTATGATATTAATTTTTCCTTGTTCTACATCTTTTATATCAGAAGCTCCCCCTATTGTATCTATATAAAAAGGTGTAGATGTTGTTTCTGCCATTTCTCCTAAAACAAAATAATTATCATTTGTTATTAATAAAATTCCTCCCCATAAAATAGAACACCAAAATTCAGATTTCCCAATGCCAATTCTATCATCATACAAATAATGAGAATATCTAGCTATTCTTGTATTTAGCACTATACTTTCCTTATTTTCTTTTATTTCCTGAACTGCTATGATTTCGCCATCATAAAAATTTTGGTGCTCTTTGGTTTCTTTTTTCCAAAATTGATTGATTTTATCTTGCCATTTTTTAGATAATTCTATTTTATCTTTTTCTAATTTTATTTCTATTTGTTTATTAATTTGTTGAATCATTTTCGTATTTTCCTTTAGTAAATTATTAATATTGTGTGACAAAAAGGGGCGCCCCTCTTGTCACATTATAAACATTGCATCGCCAAAGCTAAAGAAACGATATTTTTCTTTGACTGCTTCTTGGTAAGCTTTCATGATATAGTGTTTCCCTGCTAGTGCCGATACTAGCATTAGCAAAGTTGATTGTGGTAAATGAAAGTTTGTGATTAACCCATCTAATATTTTAAATCGATAGCCTGGATAAATAAATATTTGTGTGTCACCTTCTATTGCTTGTATATAGCCTTTTTCATCTGCTACGGTTTCTAATACTCGACATGATGTGGTTCCAACTGCGATGACTCTTTTTCCATTTTTCTTGGCTTGATTGATTTTATCTGCATCTTCTTGTTTGATATAGTAATGCTCAGAATGCATTTCATGGGCTTCGACGGTTTCTTCTTTGACTGGTCGAAAAGTTCCTATTCCGACATGTAATGTTACATTAGCAATTACTATACCTTTTTCTTGTAGTTTTTTTAGTAATTCTTCTGTGAAGTGCAAACCTGCTGTTGGTGCTGCTGCTGAGCCATTGTATTTGGCATATACGGTTTGATATCTTTCTTTTTGTTTCAATTCTTCGTGGATATAGGGTGGTAATGGCATTAAACCAATTTGGTCTAAGATTTCATTGAAAATTCCTTCATAATGGAATTCGACTTTTCTGGTTCCCCCTGGCATAATTTCTAATATGTCTGCTTTTAATACACCTTCCCCAAAGATAACTTTGGTTCCCACATGAAGTTTGTTTCCTGGTCTGACAATACATTCCCAGATATCTCTTTCTATGTTATTGAGTAACAAAAATTCAACATTAGCTCCTGTCTCTTTTTTTCCATATAATCTTGCTGGTATGACTTTGGTATTATTTCTGACCAATACATCTCCTGGTTCTAAATACTCTATAATATCTTTAAATGTTTTATGTTCTATGGTTTGTTTCTGCTTATTTAATACCATTAGTCTTGATTCGTCTCTTTTCTCGATTGGTGTTTGTGCAATTAATTCTTCTGGTAGTTCGTAATTAAATTCTGATACTTTCAACTTAATTTCCCATCTTTCTTTTTATTAATTAGTAATTAGTTTATCTTTTACATTAGTAATCAATTCTTTTAATTCTTCTATGATATTTTCTGGTTCTTTGAATACATCTTCTATTCTATTAGAATACGCAAAATTACTACTTTTAGCTGGTTTTAAATGATAGATTTCTGGTGGCAATCCTATTTTTCCATCTGTTGTGTTGATATTTTGGTTCATGTAGTCTGTATACCATTTTTTCTGTCCAACTAAAACTTCATTTTCATAGCCATATTTTTCATAATCATGTAATTGTGGTCTTTCATAGCCATATTCTTCAGCATTTCTTTCCAGTGAATGCAAAAATTCATGCATAAATACTTCCTCTGGAAATGTATTAATTCTCCTGTTATATTTATAGATATAACTTTTTGAATCATTTGGCAATCTTATATTAGAAAATCCAATTCCATAATAATCCATAGAACCTAGTCCAATCCAATCATTTACTTGGATGTCATTTTCATGTTGTTCGTCTCCGAAGCCTTACAATCGCAAATATGTGGTCATAATTATGAGAAGCTATAGTATCTCTGATTTGGTCTTCAATATCTTCTGCTGATACAAAATAGCCAAATTCCGTATCATAAGACAGACTCGATAATGGTGTATCAATTTCGTAGATATCACAATTTGCCGTCATCTTTCCATTTGACATATTGCTACAAGCACTTTTAAATAGATTTATGGTATTATTGATATCTTTGATGTCATTTTGTGTGACTGCTAATTTGATTTGTTTTTGATTGATTGTTACATCTGTAGTTTTGAATATAAAACAGGCAAATTTCCAATTGTTGTTTTGTTCTTCTAATCCTTCTTCTATTGTAAAATCGGCAAACCAAACTTCTCCTTTTGCTTCTCCTAAGTACCCTCCTAGCCTAAATCCTATATTGACTTCTTCTCTATTTTTACTATTAAAAATCATTTCTATTTTTTGCCAGTCTTGTGTTCCACTTATCGCAATCGACCTTTCTGTTGAACCTTCAATTGATATTTGAGCTCCCACTCCTGACTGATTTTCTTTCGTTTCTACCTGATTGGTTTTTACCATACAAGTTACTTTGTATGGCTGATTTTTCTTAACTTGTACTTTTTTGTAAAACATCGCATCATTGTATTGCAGTGCTTCTATTTTATAGCTTGTCTTATTATTGTATTGTACTTCTTTATCTCTTGTAAATTGAGAGGTGTAAAGATTAGTTTCACTTCTTACAAAATCATTGAAGTTGTTTTTCTGATAATACTGATAGGCAAAGTATAACACAACTAGTAAAATAGCTAGTGATAGGAAATAACTTATTTTGCTAGTTTTTTTGTTTTGTTCCATAATTGACCTCCTTTGGTATTATATATGATTGCGTACGGAATATCAACTCTATTTACATGATTTTGGAAATGCCCTTAGCTGTGCGAGCATTAAGCAAGCTTAGAGATAAGTAATACCTCTTCGTAAGGAGAAAAAAATCGTATTGCAGTGTTCAGCATTTTAATATAAAATTTGCTTTTTTACATAAAATATGTTATCCTACTATAGTTAATTGTAAAAACAATCGCACCTGTATAGTCTTCGCTTGTATAGGAGGACTACTCATAAAAGGAGGAATATTTGAATGAAAAAAAACTTAGTTTTTTTTATATTCGGGTTAACAATAGGCTATTGCCTATCCCTCTTCTTTCCACCAAAGATTAGCCCGATAGATATTATTTATTACATACTCCATTTTTTATTGCTACTTATTGTCTTCGAGCCTTTTGAGAAGAAGAAATAGGTCTGCTAAGAGGATATCCTGTACCAACAGAATATCCTCTCTACTTTTTCGCCCTTTCATTAACATATAAATCAACTTTTCATCTCTTACCATATTCTTAGAAATCATCATCATGATTTTTTCCTCCGTACCTAAAGGTATTACTTATCTGTAAGCTCGCTTAATGCTCGCTCAGGCTAAGGGCATCCCCAAAATCATCTTTTATTCTTCTTCCTTTGCCTCCTTAAAATCCAACATACTCAAATTAATTCTATCTTGGTCATCGATATTGATTACTTTAACCGTTATCTTATCACCAACATGAAGAACATCTTCAATATTCTTAATTCTTTCCTTTGATATTTTTGAAATGTGTAATAAACCTTCTTTTCCGCCACAACCCAAATCAACAAAAGCTCCGAAATTCATAAGACGAACTACTTCTCCGTAATAAATGCCACCAACTTCCACTTCTCTTACGATGTCCTCTACCATTTCTAATGCTTGCATTGCCTTTTCGTTGTCAGTTGAATAAATAAATACTTGTCCATCTTCTTCAATATCAATCTTCACACCAGTTTCATCAATGATTTTATTAATCATTTTTCCACCAGGTCCGATTACGTCTTTAATTTTATCCACTTTAATTTGGGTACCTACAATTCTTGGTGCATATTTTGAAATTTCATCTCTTGGTTCACTGATAACAGGTGCCATAATGTCATCTAAAATATATTGTCTTGCTTTTCTGGTTCTTTCAAAAGCTTCTTTGATAATTTCGTAAGTTAGACCATCACATTTGATATCTACTTGGATGGCTGTAATACCTTTTTCCGTTCCACCAACTTTGAAATCCATATCGCCAAAAAAGTCTTCTAACCCTTGAATATCTACTAACATAACATAGTCTTTGTCGTCAT
>CANOYI010000014.1 GCA_947571515.1 uncultured Clostridium sp.
TTTAATGTAAATTAAACTTATAAAATTGATTGTAAATATATTATACGAGGAAGATTGAAAATGAAAATATTAGTATTAAATTGTGGTAGTTCGTCTTTAAAATACCAATTAATCAACATGGAGACAGAAGAAGTTTTAGCTTCTGGAAAATATGAAAGAATAGGAGAAAAAGAGGCTTTTCTTACCCATAAGGCAAATGGTCAAAAAAAGCAAATCGAAAATCCAGCTTATAACCATACAGAAGCGATTGAATTTGCTTTAAAACAATTAACAAATCCAGAATACAAAGTAATTGACAGTTTAGATGAAATCAATGCCATTGGACATCGTTTAGTACATGGAGGAGAAAAAATCGCAGAATCAGTAATAATTGATGATTCGGTGATTAATGTGTTAAAAGAATGCTCAGATTTAGCACCATTGCATAATCCAGCATGTATTTTAGGAATTGAAGCCTGCCAAAATGTAATGCCAAATAAACCAATGGTGGGAGTGTTTGATACTGCTTTTCATCAATCCATTCCAAAACAAAGATATGTGTATCCAATCCCATATGAATATTACAAAAAATATGCGGTAAGAAAATATGGATTCCATGGAACATCCCATATGTTTGTTTCACAAAGATTAGCAGAAATAGAAAATAAACCAATCGAAGATATGAAAATGGTAACTTGTCATTTAGGGCAAGGCTCTAGTATTTGTGCCATTGAAGGTGGAAAATCGGTTGATACTAGTATGGGATTGACTCCATTAGGTGGAATTCCAATGGTTACAAGAAGTGGGGATTTAGATCCATCTATTTTATTATATTTAATGAAAAAAGAAAACTTATCAGCAGATGAAATGGAAAATATCCTAAATAAACAATCAGGCGTGCAAGCGATTTCGGGCTTAGTACCAGATTTTAGAGAAATTGAAACAGCAGGTAATGAAGGAAATCAAAGAGCTCAAATTGCATTAGATAGCTTCAAATATGCGATAGCAAGCTATATTGCAAAATATGCAGTAGCAATGAATGGGATTGATTATATCATATTCACAGGTGGAATTGGAGAAAATCAAATTAACATTAGAAAAGGCATTTGTGAACAATTGAAATTTATGGGTGTAGAGATTGATACTGAGGCAAACAACATTAGAAGTGAAGAAAAATTAGTTTCAAAACCAAGTTCTAAAGTAAAAATATATGTGATTCCTACGAATGAAGAATTGATGATTGCAAAAGAAACACAAAGATTAACAAAATGAGACAATGGGGACAGGTTTTAATTGTCTCAAAAATCAAGCAGATAAATGTCGAAAAATAGAAACAACAAAAAACGACCAAAAACGACAAAAAATATGAGACATTTGAAACCTGTCCCTCTTGTCTTATTTTAAAATTAAAAGGGGTTGTGAAGGAATATGAAATTTGATTTTGACGAATTCAGTTTTCAAGATGAAATCAACTTTATGAATTTAAATTACCAAATGGAACATCAACAAATAAAAACGGAGATAAATCCTAGTATAGGATTTAATAATGATAGTATCTATCATAAGATAGAAGAAAAGTAAAACAAACGAAAAGGATGTAATTTATGAAAAAAGTTATAATAGATACATTAAAGAAATACAAATGGAAAATAGTCTTACAAATTATGATAAGTGCTGTTAATATCTATTTATTAACCTATCCAGCTAAAATTGTAGGAAAGATTATCGATCATTTATATGATATAGAAGCAAACAAGCAGATTATTTTAAACGATACCTATTATCTATTAGGCATATGTATTGTTTTGTTATTTGTAAGAATTGCTTGGAAGTATCTTGAAACCTATATAAGCAGGGGATTTGAAAGAGATATTAAAGCAAAATTATTTGAAAGATTTCTGAAATTAAAAGTCAAAGAAATACAAAACATAAAAAATGGAGAAATCATGTCTTATTTCGTAAAAGATACCAACGAAATAAGAAGTGCTGTATATCGAATTGTATCACATGGAGGAAGAACCGTATTAATATTTATGATTGCGACTTATCAAATGGCAAAAGGAGTTAATTTAAATTTAACACTTGCTACCTTATGCCCAATCATAATTGCAATTTTGCTAGTAGTGAAAATAAAAAAATATGTTGAAATTAATTTCAAAAAAGCACAAGAACGATTTACCGAAATGTCAGAATATATCCAAGAAAGCACAGATAGTATTCGAACCACAAAAGCCTACTCTTGTGAAGGAAGTCAATTAAAGAATTTTATTGTTAAAAATAGAAAAGTAAGACAAAGTGATAATACAGTAGATGTATTTTCTAACTTATTAACAACTTGTATTGATATTTGTTTTGGGCTTTGTTATGCGATTTCTTTTATTTATGGTTCTCATTTAGTTTTAGAAGGAACCATTACAGTAGGTGAATTGGTTACCTTTAATGCTTATATTGCCTTATTTGTGAATCCAGTCAATTGGATGCCAACCTTAATAGCCAGATTTAAAAGAGCACAAATTGCGTATCATAGATTAGACAAAGTATTTGCTTTAGAAAAAGAAAAGATAACAGTAGAAGAAAGTACAGTAAAAGAAAAATTAGAAGGAAACATAAGCATTAAAAATTTAAATTTTAATTATCCAGGAATGATTGATAAAGCATTAGAAAATATCAATGTTGAAATCAAAAAGGGAGAAACTTTAGGAATCATAGGAACGATTGGAAGTGGAAAAACAACTTTAATGAATTTACTTACCAAGCTATATAATATTCCAAATGGAAAAATTATGATAGATGGAAAAGACATTAATGAAATCAATATTGAAACCCTAAGAGAAAATATTTGTTATATCACACAAGATAATTTCCTATTTTCTTCTACGTTAAAAGATAATATCAGTCTATTTAAAGACGAATACAAAGAAGAAGAAATTAAAGAAAGTACCAAAAAGGCGATTATTTATGATGAAATTAAACAAATGCCAGAAGGAATACAAACAGAGATTGGAGAAAGAGGTTCTGACTTATCTGGTGGACAAAAACAAAGAATAGTCATATCAAGAGCCTTCTTAAAAAACAGTAGTATTATCATTTTTGACGACACCTTTTCAGCATTAGACAATCGAACTTCTCGGAGCCTTATTAGAAAACATCAAAGATTTAACCAAAGATAAAACTTGTATCATTATTTCTAATAAAATATCAGATGTAAAGCAGAGTGATCAGATTATTGTATTAGATAGTGGAACGATTGTAGAACAAGGAGTTCATGATGAATTGATACAAAAAGAAGGAATTTACCAAGAATTTTATGAACAGCAATCAACCAAAGCAGATGGCGAGATTGGCGAGTTTGGGACATTTCTTAGTTCTTAAGGTACGAAGTACCTTTTAGAAATAAGTTATGCTGTGTAGGCACAAAGTCGCCACATGCTTGTAAAGAAGAAAGAATAACTATAAGGCAATAGGTTTATAGGTAAATCCTTTATTGAAAAACCTAAATATAGGATACAAGGAAAAACAGATGAAAAACAAAACTTTACAGAGAATGTATAAAATGCTAAAACCACAAGCAAAATCCATTGCAATCATATCTATTCTAGCGATTTTAATCAATATTGGTGAAGTCGTAAAACCATATTTAATTAAGATCGTTATTGATGATTATTTAACAGCTAGTTTGTATCAAAAAGGCATTATGACCATTGGAATGATAGGAGCTATTTATATTGGAATTGTAATTTTAGGAAATATTTTAAATTTCATTGTTACAACTGCTACTAGTATGATGGGAGAAAATGTAATCTATTCCATTAGAAATAAGCTTTATAAATATGCACAATATGCCAATATTCCATTTCATGATCGAACACCAGCTGGTAAACTTTTTGTTAGAATAACGAGTGATGTAGAGGATATCACAACATTATTTAAAGAGGTTATTACTACTTTTATTAAAGATATTATAATGATTGTAGCTTTTATCATTATGATGTTATCCCTTAATTATAAGTTAGCTCTTTTAGCCCTTTCTATTATACCTTTTGTGATTCTGACCTCACTTATTATTACAAAGATTAGTAATAAACTACAACAATATTCTAAAATGGTTAAAACGAAATTAAATACTTTTTTAGCAGAATCTATTTATGGTGTAAAATTAATCAAAATTTTTAACCGACAATATGAAAAGCAAAAAGAGTGCGAGGAATTGTGTACAGATTTTTGGAAGTCTAGAGTACCATTGGGGATTACAGAGGCTTTTTTACCAGGTATTATGACAATATTAGAAAATCTAGGAGTAGCTATTATTACATGGGCAAGTATTAATTATTGGGTAGGAACTTCTATCGATGTTGGTTTAGTATATGTATTTGTTACTTATATTAAGCAGATATTTGACCCAATCAATCGATTAGTAGAAAATTTTGAAACCATTCAAGAGGCTTTGGTTTCGATTGATAAAATTTATGAAATATTAGAACATAAAGAATATTTAGAAAATTTTGAAGACGGAAAAGTATTGGAAAAAGTAGAAGGTAAAATTGAATTTAAAAATGTTTGGTTTGCGTATGAAGGAGAAAACTGGATATTAAAAAATATTAGCTTTACCATTCAACCAGGTCAAAGTATTGCTTTTGTTGGAAAAACAGGTTCAGGTAAAACAACGATTACAAATTTAATCAATCGATTTTATGAAATACAAAAAGGTGAAATATTGCTAGATGGTATTAACATTAAGGATATTAATTTACGTTCTTTGCGAGAAAAGATTGGCATTATTTTGCAAGATCCATTTATTTTTGCAAGGAGTATCAAAGATAATATTCAGCTAAATAAAAACTTTTCAGATGAATTTATTATGAAGACAATTGAATTGGCTTCAGCAGAAGAATTTGTAAATAGTTTGCCAAATGGAATTGACGAAATTTCACAAGAAAGAGGAAGCTCATATTCTTCTGGGCAAAAGCAATTATTGGCATTTGCTAGAATTTTTGCTCATAATCCTTCTATTTTTGTTTTAGATGAAGCAACAGCTAATATTGATACGAAAACAGAAGAACTCATTCAGAAGTCTGTTGATAGAATTTCAAAGGAAAAAACTTCGATTTTTATTGCTCATAGATTGTCTACCATTGTAAATGTGGATAAGATTATTGTTCTAAATGAGGGTGAGATTATTGAAGAGGGAAATCATGTAGAACTAGTGAATCGACCAGATGGCTATTATAGTAAGTTGTATAATGCTTATTATAGTGGGTTGGTTGGATAGGATTTTAGAAAATGGAACCAAAATAGATACCATATACTTTGGTAAAAACTTAAGGAGGTAATAAAATTGATTAAAATTTTAATTATAACGACGGGTGGAACTATAGGTCAGGAAAAGGACGAAAATAATGTATCAATAAGTACAGATATAGATCATTCAATGGACTTTTTTACAAGTGATTTAATTCCCAAAAATATAGAAATCACTTTTGAAAATTTGTACAATTGTGATTCTTCAAATGTAACACCAAATCATTGGAAAAAAATCGTTAAATGTTTAATGGAAAATCATGATACCTATGATGGATTTATTATAACACACGGAACAAATACACTAGATTATACATGTGCTGCATTAACATTTATGTTAGAAAAATTTAATAAACCAATAGTATTAACTCGGAGCTCAGTTACCACTTACAGTATTACGGCAGTGATGCACAAACAAATTTAGGAAATGCAATTCGTTTACTTCATAGTAAATATAAAGAATTAAAAGGTATTTTTGTAGTATTTAATTCGCAAATTATTAGTGGAGCAAATTTATTTAAAATTAGTGAAGCATTTTTTAGTGGGTTTGGATCTAGAACAAAGCCTATAGGGAGTATAGGGATAAGTATTTTTTTAGATGAGAAACTAATACAAATGAACAATGAACTTTTTTCTGGAGAAAAGCCATTATGTATTACTAACCTTCCAGTTGATAGAATATTTTGTGTTACAGAAAGCCCAGGACTTAATAAAGAATATTTAAAAGCAGTTATAGACAATGGAGTAAAGGGTGTAATTTGGCGTTCATATGGAGTTGGTGATCCTAGTCAAGAATATCTAGAGATTTTTGATATTCTTAAAGAACGAAAAATACCAATTATTATGACTACGCAAATAAAAACTGGCTCAGCATCTATGGATGTTAACGAACCAGGAATATTAGCAAGACAACACGGAGTTATACCAGCATATAGAATGAGTTTACCTATTATGTGGTGTAAAATGGCGTATTTATTTGAAAAAGGATATAAATATGAAGATTTCTCTGAACTTATGAATGAAAATTTAAAGGGAGAATTAGTTTAGGGCTGAACGATAACAAAGAAAGCAAGGAAATTTTAAATTTTTTTGTTTTTTTTCTTGACAATAAATGAAACTTATGATTAAATATTGACTAAGATATGAATATGGTAAAAATTTACATATTAATTCAACAACATATCTTATATTTTAATGAAAAAGGAAAGGTGGTGAGAGTATGGAAGATGCTATGGCAAATGTGATATTGACAGAGTTAAGAGAGTTTAGAGAAGAGAATAACAAAAGATGGGAAGCAAATGATAAACGTTGGGATGAAAATGACAAAAAATGGGAGCAAAATGAAAAACGTTGGGAAGAAAATAACAAGAAATGGGAAGAAAACCAACAACGTTGGGAAGAAAATAACAAGAAATGGAAAGAAAATAACAAAAGATGGAATGAAAATCAAAAACTTTTGATAGAAAACAGCAAAAAATGGGAAGCAAATGATGAAAAATGGAATGAAAACACAAGAATTCTAGAAGGAATAAATAGAAGATTAACCGATTTAGAGGAAGGACGTAAAAAAGATAGATTAGACTTAATTGATATATTGGATACCATGGAAAAAAGTATTAGCAATCAATTCACTGAAATGAGAGAATATTTTGATGCTAAATTTGAAAAGGTTTTTGTTTCACAAAAAGTAAATGACGCAGAGCATGCTGAATTCAAAAAATTAGTTTGTGCCCATCAAGGAAGACTTGATTTTTATAATGCCAGAATTAATAAACTAGAAGAATGGAAAGAACAGTTTGACATGGGCGAATTCACAGCAGTTTAAATAATAAAAAGAAGAAATAACAGATGGAACAATAAATGTAGTAATAAAAAGAAGTAAGAAATGAAATAATAGATGAGGAATTTATAAGAAATAAGAAAAAAGTATTGCAAAAATGAGGAGATGTGGTATAATAAAAAGCAATAGAAAAGATAAAAACGGTAACAAGGACAAGATAAATAATATAATATCTTAAAGAGAGCCAAAGAAAGCTGTGAATTTGGTAAGTAAAAGTTATTTATTATCACCTTAGTTTGTTGTTAAACTGAAATAAAAAAGACTAAGTTTAACCGTAGCACCCTGCGTTAAAGGAAAATGAAGAGAGTGGATTGTATATATTTTTTTACATAGATTTGCTAAGATAGGTGGTACCGCGGAAAGATAAAACTTTTCGTCCTAAGTTAAATTAGGATGGAAAGTTTTTTTGTTGAAAGATATCACGTAGAAATGATAAGAATCAAAAAATATATATTGATAAAAAAGAGGAAAAGTAAGACTAAAAACGATCTTATCTAACTTTTTAAGCAAAGGAGAACACGATGAGAAAGGAAGGTGAGCAAAAATGAGAGAATTAAAAATCAAAGGAATTTACAAACACTTCAAAGGAGACTATTATATCGTAGAAGATGTTGCCATTTACAGTGAAACCAAAGAAAAAATGGTAATCTATCGTGGCTTATATGGAAACAATGAATTGTATGCCAGACCATATGAGATGTTTTTATCAGAAGTAGACCATGAAAAATATCCTAATGTAAAACAAAAATACAGATTTGAATTACAAGAAATCGAAAGTGTAAACAAATAAGAACGGTAGTCATGATTTTGGGGACGGTGATTTTGGGGACGGAGGAAAAAATCATGACATGAATCAAATAAAATATTCTAAGTTAATCGATATTATTTTTTGTCTCACAACTACGAGGTAAATTTTCTAGGGATAACTACTTCGAACTGAAAAATAATAATATGGATCAATTTAGAAAAATAGATAAAATAAATCATGATTTTTTCCTCCGTCCCCAAAATCATGAAGAGGAGGAATAGAAATATGTACAAAAAAGTAGAATTAAAAAATGGCTTTGTAGGAATGGAAAAAGAAGTGACCAAAACATGGAAGGAGAAGGACATCATCAAAAAGAACTTTGCCATGAATGAAGGAAAAAGACATTTTACCTTTTATGATGGACCACCAACAGCCAATGGAAAGCCACATGTAGGACATATTGAAACAAGGGTAATGAAAGATATTATTCCAAGATATAAAGTTATGAAAGGTTACAAAGTAATCCGTAAAGCTGGTTGGGACACTCATGGACTTCCAGTAGAACTTGAAATTGAGAAAAAATTAGGAATTTCAGGGAAAGAGCAAATTGAAGAATATGGCGTAGAAAAGTTTGTTAAAGAATGTAAGGAAAGTGTATTTACCTATGTTTCTATGTGGGAAGAAATGACAAACAAAGTAGGATTTTGGGTAGATATGGAAAATCCATATGTTACCTATCACAATGAATATATTGAGTCTGTTTGGTGGGCATTAAAACAGATGTGGGAAAAAGGTCTTTTATATGAAGGTCATAAAGTTATGCCATATTGCCCAAGATGTGGAACTGCTTTATCTTCTCATGAGGTAGCACAAGGATATAAAGACGTGAAAGATTTAACTTGTATTGCAAAATTCAAAGTGGTAAACGAAGATAAATATATCTTAGCATGGACAACAACACCATGGACATTACCTTCTAACTTAGCACTTTGTGTTAACAAGTCTTATGAATATGCAGAAGTAAAAGCAAATATTGGAACAGACGAAAAACCACAATATGAAAACTACATTTTAGCTAAAGATTTATTAGAAACGGTTTTAAAGGAAACACCTTATGAAGTAATCAACACGTTTAAAGGAGAAGAACTACTTGGTATCAAATATGAAAGATTAATGCCTTTTGGTGAAGTAGAAGGCAAAGCCTTTGAAGTGATTCATGGGGACTATGTTAATTTAGACGATGGTACAGGAATTGTTCATATTGCACCAGCATATGGAGAAGATGACAGTTTGGTATCCAAACAAAATGGCATTACGTTTATCAATTTAGTAGATAAGTCAGGAAAGTTTGTAAAAGAAGTAGAACCATGGACCGGCAGATTTGTAAGAGACTGTAACGAAGATATTTGCAAATGGTTAAAAGAAGAAAACAAATTATTTAGCAAAGAAAAACATTTACACTCTTATCCTCATTGTTGGAGATGTGATACGCCACTTCTTTATTATCCAAAAGAAAGTTGGTTTGTTGCTATGAGCAAACTAAGAGATGAATTAGTTGCTAATAACAATAAGGTAAATTGGTATCCAGACACCATAAGAACAGGAAGATTTGGAAAATTCTTAGAAAATGTAATTGACTGGGGAATTTCAAGAGACAGATATTGGGGAACACCACTCCCAGTTTGGACTTGTGAAGATGAAAATTGCCGTCATCAAGAGTGTATTGGTTCGATTGAAGAATTGAAAGAAAAAGGAATTGATGTACCAGAAGATATTGAATTACACAAACCATATATTGACAATGTAGATTTAAAATGTCCAAAATGTGGTAAGAAAATGCACAGAGCCAAAGAAGTAATTGACTGTTGGTTTGACTCTGGTTCTATGCCTTTTGCACAATGGCATTATCCATTTGAAAATAAAGAGATGTTTGACAACAATTTCCCAGCTGGATTTATTTCAGAAGCGGTTGACCAAACGAGAGGTTGGTTCTATACCTTAACAGCCATTGGAACTGCTTTATTTGGCAGAACGCCATTCGAAAACTGTATTGTATTAGGTCATGTGCTAGATGAAAAAGGACAAAAAATGTCAAAATCCAAAGGAAATGGTGTTGACCCAATGGAATTACTAGATACCGTAGGGGCAGATGCAACTAGATGGCATTTCTATACATGTAGTAGCCCTTGGCTTCCAACTAGACTAGGACTAACCAATGTACAAGAAACTCGGGAGAGGTTTCCTAAGTACTTTATGGAATGTTTATTCTTTCTATGTGCTATATGCCGAAATTGACCAGTTCAATCCATTGAAATACAAAGATTTTAAGCCAACGAATATTATGGACAAATGGATTCTATCAAAATTAAATACTTTAATAGAAGAGGTAGATGATAAATTAGAACATTACGATATTACTTCAGCAGCCTTACAAATAGAATCTTTTACAGACGAACTTTCTAACTGGTATGTTCGTAGAAACAGAGAGAGATTTTGGGCACAAGAATTAAATGACGAAAAAATCGGAGCCTACTGTACCTTATATCAAGTATTAACAACCTTAGTAAAAGTAGTAGCACCATTTGTACCATTTATGGCAGACGAAATCTATCAAAATTTAGTCGTAGGATTAAATGCAAAAGCACCAGAAAGTATACACTTATGCTTATGGCCAGAAGTAAGCCAAATAGAAATTGATAAAAACTTAGAAAAAGAGATGGATTTAGCTTATAAAATCGTAAAATTAGGACGTGGAGCAAGAAACATTGCTAATATCAAAAATAGACAACCACTTTCTAAAATGCTAATTTCCATTGACACATTACCAGAATATTATGCAGACATTGTAAAAGAAGAATTAAATGTAAAAGAAATTGACTTAGGTGCCGAAATGTCAAACTATGTGAATTTTGAAATTAAGCCAAACTTACCAGTGCTTCGGAAAAGAATACGGCAAATTAATTCCAAGAATTAAACAAGAAATCGCTAATAAAAATCAGATGGACTTAGCAAATAAAGTAAAAAATGGTGGAGTAGAATACATCGAAATTGATGACACACAGATTGGTCTAAATGCAGAAAATTTATTAGTTACTATGCAAGGAAAAGAAGGATTTGCCTTTAGTGGAGAAGGCGAAATCGGTGTTGTATTAGATACTCACATTTCTCCAGAATTAAAAGAAGAAGGCTATGTAAGAGAAATTTTATCCAAAGTACAAAACATGAGAAAAGATAGAGGGTTTGAAGTATTAGATAACATTCATCTTTATGTAGCAGGAAATACTATGTTAGAAGACATTATCAAAAAGAACGAAACATTGATTAAACATGATACATTAGCTGTTGAAGTGATTTACAATGAAGATAGAAACTCCTATACAGAAATGAATATTAATGGAGAGAGTTTGAAAATTGATGTGGAAGTAGAGAAATAAGGGAAAAGCGTTCAAAGAATTATATTCTTTGAACGCTTTTGTGACTTTGAGGATATAAATCATGGTTTAAAAATAAATTGGATGCAAGTAGATTCTTCAAAAAATTATCTCTAGAGGTGTTTTTGGGAACAGGTCTATGATTAAAATATTTTCAATTATTGGTTCTGAAAATTCATTGATATGAAAAGTAAAAAAGGATTTCTCAACGGTCTCTTAAGCGAAAGCAAATGACAGATAAGAAATCCTTTTTGGTAAATCAAGAAAACGGTTTTTCATCAACTACATGTTATTTTTTAGTGTTTTCCAAAATTCTATCTTAACATTATCTAATTCAATCCTTTTTTTGTAGTATTGAATTATCTCATCTATTTCATTAGTATGGATATTTTCATATTGTTGTATCCGTTCAATTGTTTTTTTTATATCACTTGAATTAGAGACAGAATTTTTTGCTTGTGCTAGATTAGCTAGTATTCTTTTATCACATTGTAATATTTTAGAATAGTTCCTTAGTATAGCAGTTATTGACCGTTTTCTTATAAAATTTTTTAAAAGTTCCATTGGAATACCTCCTAGTATCACATATATCAACAAAAAATATATGTTTGTAAAAAAATTGTTACATTTAACATAGTAGCATAAAAAATAAGATAAGTAAACATTTAAGTTTCGATTTTTTTGCAAATGCCCACTAGCAGAGAAATTTGCAAAAAAGTCGAAACTTAAAATTATAAAAATCTTGAAAAAAAGCATATATTATGATATATAAATAGTAATATAAAGTGAAAGGGGAATAAAAATGGGAGAAGAAAACCAACCAAACCAAAATGACAATTCAAATAAGCAAGCAACAAAATTTAATGTGAGTTCAGGAGAAAGTATGGAAAACAAAGGAAAAAAGAAAATGGGATTACTAGTCATTGCCATAGTATTAATCGTGGCAATCATAGCTGGTCTTATCTATTATTTTACAAGTTATACAAGGCCAGACCAAATGTATAAAAGATTAGTAGGAAATTCAATCGATTCTTATACTGCTGAAATGAAAAATATGAATTACAAAACATCTAAAACATCTTTCAAATTAGATGCTGACTTAGATACTGATAAAATCGATAAAAATGTGACAGATTTAATCAATAAAATCAACATAGGAATGGATGTACAAACCAATAATGAAGACAAAAAATTTGTCATGAATTTAAAAGCTGATTATGAGCAAGAAGAATTATTAGATATTCAAATGTACTCTGATGTCGACAAAGAAAAAACTTATATGCAATTTAAAAATTTCTTAGACAAATATATTGAAGTAGAAGACTTAGATGATGAATTTTACACCTATTTCAAAGAAATATTTGAGAAACAAAAAATGACAGGAGACCAAAAGAAATCTTTGCAAAAAGCTTCTAACATTCTAAAAAAAGAATTAACAAGTGCTATTAAAGATGAATATTGTGCAGCTGAAAAAGAAGAGATTACAGTAAATGGTAAAAAAGTTGCTACTACAAAAAATACAATAAAAATGAATACAAAGCAATTAAAAGAAGAAGTTACAACGATATCTAAAAATTTAAAAGATAACAAACAATTTATGGACTGTTTTGAAGACAAAGACGAAGTATCTGATTCATTAGAATCTTTACTAGATTTGATGGATGAAATAGAGGAAGATGATGAAACAACAATAGAAATAGCTGTCTATACAAGAGGAATGATGCAAAAAGTAGAAAAATTTACAGTAACAATTGATAGCGAAGAAAGTGAAGAAACAGTCACAATGGCAGTTACCGAGACAGAAAAAAATGCTTATGAATTTAAAATGACAGAAAAAAATAATACGTTATGCAAAGGAACCATAAAGGTAGAAGAAAAAAATAAAGATGAAGGAACCATTCATTTAGAGATTGAAGTAGAAGACTTTGGAAAATTAAGGTTAAACATAGAATACAGCCAAAAAATCAATCAAGATATTGATAAAGTAGAGGTAAAAGATGCTGTAAAATCTGATGAATTAACAAATGCTGACCAACAAGAGTTAATGACAAACTTGCAAAAATCAAAATTATATGAATTAATAGAAAGTTTTTCAGGAGCAAGTAATTCAAACTTAACAGGAAGTAGCACAAAAAATCAACCAACTCCAGACCTTTTCGATGAAGAAGATGAAAATGATGATAACAGCGACAGTGCTACTCGTAATGATAGTGACGATAGTGATGATAATGCAGCAACTAGCACAAAAGAAAATGAAATTATGTCTTATGATGGGAAAGAAAAGATAACTTTTAAAATACCAGAAGGGTATCAATCAGCCTATGCATCAGATAATTATAAATCATTTGAAAGAGGAGACGGATCCATCAAGGTATCAACTTCCTATGGAAATAAAGACGAATATTATAAAGATTTACAAGAAAAGAAAAAATACTACGAAAAAGAATCCTACTATAAAAATGTTAAATTATCAGACATAAATACGATGGAGGTAAAAGGAAAAACTTTTTATCGTGCTATGCTTTCCTACCAGTATGCTGATGAAGAAAACGGAGTACAAAATGAAATGACTTATGTATGGTCAGAAATTTCAGATAAAAGTGTAGTGGATTTTGAAATCGAAAATCCAAATGCTATTTCATCACAAGAATTAGAAGAAATTTTAGCCATTGAAATTGAAAAAAATTAAGAACAAAGCGGAAAGCCTAAATGTCCCCACTGGTTCCGGGATTAAGTGGGGACATTTAGATTATAATAATATTCGTTACTGTTCATCCATAATTAGATTAAATACAAAAAAGCTTAATATATAAATTAGATTATAAGACTAAACAGTGCCTAATATTCTAACTCTAACTAGATTTTTTTTCAAATGACTTGACAGTTTACAATAATAAAGCTAAAATAGAATAGGAAGGAAAAAATATATTGTGAAAGAAAACTGATATATATTTTATTCGAACATTGAAAATTAAATAAGAAAGAGGTGTATGATTATGAACATTGTAATCATTATCGTCACTATCTTAATCTCATTAGCAATTGGAGCTTTAATTGGAATGGCATATCGTAAAAAGATTGCAGAGTCTAAAATACAAGGAGCAGAAAATGAAGCAAAAAGACTAGTTGATTTAGCGAAAATAGAAGCAGAAAATTTGAAAAAAGAAGAAATCTTCAAAGCGAAAGAAGAAATTATGAATAGCAGAAAAGAGTTAGATCAAGAGATTAAAGAAAGAAGAGGCGAAGTACAAAAACAAGAATCAAGATTAATTCAAAAAGAAGAAAATCTAGAAAAACGTGAAGAGAACTTTGAAAAAAAAGAACGAGAAGTGGAAAGGGAATTACAAGAAGTCGAGAAACACAAACAAGAAATTGAACAATTACATAGTGAAGAAATGGAAAGACTTCAAAAGATTGCATCTTTGACAAAGGAAGAAGCAAAAGCCAAATTATTATCTGAAATGGATAAAGAATTAACAGCTGAGAAGGCAGCTTTAATTCGTGAAAAGGAACAAAAAGCGAAAGAAAGTGCCATAAAAAATGCCAAAGAAATCTTAAGTTATGCTGTACAAAAATGTGCTGCAGACCATTCACAAGAAACTACAGTATCGATTGTAGCACTTCCAAATGATGATATGAAAGGAAGAATTATCGGTAGGGAAGGTAGAAACATAAAAGCATTAGAAACCTTAACAGGAATTGACCTAATCATTGATGATACACCAGAAGCAGTCGTTTTGTCAGGATTTGATCCTCTAAGAAGAGAAGTTGCTAAAATTGCTTTGGAAAAATTAATTGATGACGGAAGAATTCATCCAGCTAAAATTGAAGAAATGGTAGAAAAAGCAAAAGAAGAAGTTGATACTACCATCAAAGAAGAAGGAGAAAGAGCTGTACTAGAAACAGGAGTCATTGGACTTCATCCTGATGTCGTAAAATTAATTGGAAAACTAAAATATAGGACAAGTTATGGACAAAATGTACTAAATCATTCGATTGAAGTTTCTAACTTAGCAAGAATTATGGCAGAAGAATTGGGATTAGACCCTAAAATAGCAAGAAGAGCAGGATTACTACATGATATTGGAAAAGCATTAGACCATGATATGGAAGGAACACACGTTGAGATAGGAGTAGAGGTTCTTAAAAAATATAAAGAAAATCCTACTGTGATTAATGCAGTAGAAGCACATCATGGAGATGTAGAACCAAAAACATTAGAGGCTGTTTTGATACAAGCAGCAGATGCTGTATCTGCATCAAGACCAGGTGCAAGAAGAGAAACCGTAGAAGCCTATATCAAGAGATTACAAAATCTTGAAGAAATTGCAGATTCTTTTGATGGCGTTGAAAAATCATTTGCGATTCAAGCTGGTAGAGAGGTTAGAATTATTGTAAAACCAGATCGAATTTCAGATGATAAGATGACAATCTTAGCAAGAGATGTAGCGAAAAAGGTTGAAAGCGAAATGGATTATCCAGGACAAATAAAAGTAAATGTGATTCGAGAAACTAGAGTCATTGATTATGCAAAATAAGAAAAAGTTGTGATGTAAAAGTCACAACTTTTTCTGTTTCTACCCAAAAGAAGTCTTGAGACTACTTGAGGCGTTTAGCCTATTTAGTAGCTTGATAGAAAGCTTCAGCGGTTTCTTTAAGTCTACTGCAAACAATGTCATTAAGTTGATCAGAATAATCTTCAAATTTATTATCAACAATGTTAGCAACTCCATTTGCAGAAACAACTATATAGCTACCTATCCAATCAAAATCATCATCAACAATCAAAAAGACAAGTGAACCATTAGAGAGTTCTTTTTTAAATTTAATGCCAACTTCCAACGCATCTTCATCTGATTTACATGAATCATAATTATCTTCAGACTGGTGATAACTAGAATAAGGATTTTCCTTATCTTTTTTACGGCTAAATAATCCCATAAAATTCCTTTCTACTTGCAGTATGCAAGATTCAAAAAAACAGTTATAAATAGCGTTTAGCTATTAGGTTACAATCTAATTATACAGCAATTAACATAAATAGTCAAATAAAAAAGCCAAAACTTAAAGCTATATTTCCTTGCTAATTTCAAAAAAATATAGTATGATAGAAAAAACAAAGACAGAAAGAAGGAATAAAATGAAAATCTTAGCTGTAGGAGATTTAATTGGTAATAGCGGAATTAAGGAATTAAAAAAGCAATTAGCAACCATAAAGCAAGAAGAGCAAATCGATTTTGTCATTGTAAACGGAGAAAATGCAGCAGAAGGAATGGGAATAACCCAGCAAAACTTCAATGACATTTTAGCTCTAAATATAGATGTTATCACAATGGGAAATCATACTTGGGGAAAAAAAGATATCTTTAAATTTATTGACCACCCTAAATTAATTCGACCAGCCAATTATTCAAAAGGTGTTGTAGGAAAAGGATACAACATTTATACCTGTCAAGATAAGAAAATAGCTGTCATTAATTTGATCGGTAGAGTTGATATTAATGTACTTACTGAAAATCCATTTATCATAGCTAAAGAAATAGTAGAAAAAATACAGCAGAAAGTAGATATGATTTTTGTTGACTTTCATGCAGAAGCAACAGCTGAAAAAATAGCCATGGGATATTTCTTAGATGGAAAAGTAACAGTTGTTTACGGGACCCATACCCATGTACAAACAGCAGATGAAAAGATTTTGCCAGACGGAACAGGCTATATCACTGATATTGGTATGACTGGTCCAAAATATTCTGTAATAGGAATGGACATTTCAGCTTCTTTAAAAAGATTTGAAACTAGCTTACCTGAAAGATATAAAATAGCAACAGGAGAATGTATTTTAAATGCTGTTGTATTTGATGTAGATGATGCTAATAATAGGGTAAAAAATATAAAAAGATTATACCGATAGACTATTTGAAGATGGCTGTCGAAATAGGAAAAAGATTGCGATGAAATCACCTAAAAATTTCCAGAAAATACTTTACAAATATTTCCAGATAATATAAAATAACAATCGTAAAAGTTGCAACAAAAAATAAAATTATAGGAGGCAAAAAAATGGAAGTTTTAAAAATTTCATCCAAATCAAATCCTAATTCAGTAGCAGGAGCAATTGCTGGATTAGTGAAAGAATCAAGTAAAGCAGAAATGCAAGCAATTGGAGCAGGAGCGTTAAATCAGGCAGTAAAGGCAGTGGCAATAGCAAGAGGGTTTGTTGCACCAGCAGGAGTGGATTTAGTTTGTATACCAGCATTTGCAGAAGTGGAAGTCGAGGGAGAAGACAGAACAGGTATGAAGCTAATTGTAGAATCAAGAACTTAAAGTTAAAATAAATGTGTGCGATGTGTGCAATAGGGACGTTTCCTTTTGCACATTCTATTTTATATTCTAGGAAAGTTCTCTGAATTTCCTAGAATATAAAAGCATTCCACAGAAAAATTGCTTTGCAATTTTTCGCGGACGAACAATTAAACGTGGGCTGAATTCTACATATTAAATTTTATAAAATATCAATCAGCCCCCTATTGTTCTTTCATAATTATTCTCAAAAAAGCTAATATTTATTTTGTAATAAATATTAGCTTTTTGATAACATACAAAACATGGATTCAATTATACATCAATGTGCAAAAGGAAACGTCCCTATTGCACATCCTTAATACAAAATTCACAGAAAAATTACAATAAATATCTTGAAAAATCCTTTCATTTAAGATATGATAGCAAAAGAGAATAGAGGTGGAATATGAAATCAAATTGGATTAAATATGTTTTTATCATTTTTATAGTGGGCATCTTATTATTTGCGATTTTCAAAATTAGACAAGAGGAAGAAGAAAAACAGCAAGAACTAGAACATACAGCTACTCAAGAAGAAAAAGTAACAGAATTAACATTAGGAATTGCACAGTTAGATACCATGAATCCAATTCTTAGCAACCATAAAAATGTACAAGACATTTCAAAATTGATTTATGATCCATTAGTTACTTTAACCGCAGATTACAAAGCAGAAGCCTGTTTGGCGAAAGAATGGGCAAAACAAAGTGATAATTCCTATCTTATCAAATTGCAAGAAAATGTGAAATGGTCAGATGGGCAAAGATTTACAGCAGAAGATGTTAGGTTTACTATTGACCGTTTAAAAGAAGTATCTTCTATTTATTCTTATCATGTACAATATGTCACAGGGGTAGATATCATAGATGATTATACCGTAAAAATCAATTTAGATAGAGAAATACCGTTTTTTGAATATCAATTGACTTTTCCGATTTTGTCAAAAGATTATTATGATGCAGAAGATTTTGTCAATACAGAAAAAAACAAGTCACCAATTGGAACTGGAAAATACAAAATTGCAGAAGTACAACCATCTTATATTATTTTAGAAAAAAATACACGATGGTGGAATAAGCAATCTAGTTTAACGATTGAAAAAATTACGGTAAATTTATATTCTTCAATCGGAGAGCTATATAATAGTTTCAAAATAGGAAATATTGATTTGATGGCAACGGAAAATGATAATTTGCAAGAATATATTGGAACAATAGGATATAGCTTAAAAGAATTGAAAGGGAGAGAACATACTTTTTTAGCACTTAATACACAAAACTATTTTTTAGCAAAACAAGAAGTGAGAAGAGCAATAGCCTATTCTATTGACAAAGAAAATATGGTGTCAAGTATATTTAATAATAAATGTTTTACTAGCAGTTTTCCATTGGATTATGGAAGTTGGTTGTCACAAGGACAAGATGCTAGTAGTGGATACAATTTAGAACAAGCAAAACAAGTTTTAGTAGACAATGGATGGGTTTATCGTTCAGGAACTTGGCAAAAGACAGAAAATCGTAAAACACAAGCGATAACATTAAGTCTTTTAGTAAGAGCTAGCGATAGTTCTAAAGTCGCTGTTGCCGAAAATTTAAAACAGCAATTAGGAAATCAAGGAATTGGAATTAATATTGTTCAAGCATCTGATGAACAATATAACAATAGTGTTAATACGAAAAAATATGATATCGCTTTGTGTAGCATAACTCTTTCACCAAGCCCAAATCTTACAACTTATTTTGGAGAGGGAAATTTAGCAAATTATTCGAATGAAGAGGTTTCTTCTATTATGAATGAAGTTAAGAATACAACAGATGAACAAGTTTTAAAGGACAAGTATGCGAGATTGTCTGAACTTTATAAAACTGATATTCCTTATATCAGTTTGTATAATAATAAGTATATGGTGGCTTATAATTCAGGATTAGTGGGTGAGATTACACCAAATTGGTTTTATCAGTTTTATGGCATAGAGGGATGGTACAAGTAAAATATTAATCCTATAAATAAAGATATAGTTATAATACTGTTTATTATATTTTTATTCGTAACTCTTAGGCTGCTAACAGTCTGTAATTGCATAACAGACTGTAACTTGTTGGTCCCCACGAATTGTTACTTCATAAAAATATAATAAACAGTTAAGATTATAATAAAATATAATTAAATTGCCTAAAAAGTCTTGACAAAACAAATTTTTGATATATAATAAGAATATCAAACAAAAGTTCAAATATTTAAGGAGGAAAAAATATGGAAGAAAATACAGAAAAGAAAAAAGCATTGGAGATGGCTATGAGTCAAATTGAGAAACAATTTGGTAAAGGGTCAGTTATGAAATTAGGAGAATTTAAAGCAATGGAAATAGAATCCATACCAACAGGAGCTTTAAGTCTTGATATTGCATTAGGAATTGGAGGAGTTCCAAGAGGTAGAATTATAGAAGTCTATGGACCAGAGTCTTCTGGTAAAACAACATTAGCCTTACATGTTGTTGCAGAAGCACAAAAAATGGGAGGAGAAGCAGCTTTTATTGATGCAGAGCATGCGTTAGATCCAGTTTATGCTAAGAAATTAGGAGTAGATATTGATAATTTAATTGTATCTCAACCAGATACAGGAGAACAAGCATTGGAAATTACAGAAAGTTTAGTCAGAAGTGGAGCTTTAGATGTTATTGTTGTTGACTCTGTTGCTGCTTTAGTTCCAAAAGCAGAAATTGATGGTGATATGGGAGATTCTCATATGGGATTACAAGCAAGATTAATGTCACAAGCTTTAAGAAAATTAGCAGGAGCTATCAATAAATCTAAAACAGTTTTAATTTTTATTAATCAATTAAGAGAAAAAATTGGGGTTATGTTTGGCAATCCAGAAACTACAACAGGTGGTAGAGCATTAAAATTCTATGCATCTGTCAGAATGGATATTAGAAAAATAGAAAATATTAAGCAAGATGGAGAATTTAAAGGAAGTCGTGTGCGTGTCAAAGTAGTCAAAAACAAAGTAGCACCACCTTTTAGAGAGGCAGAATTTGACGTTGTTTATGGAGAGGGAATTTCCAAAGCAGGAAACATTTTAGATATGGCTGTTAATTTAGACATTATAGAAAAAGCTGGTTCATGGTTTAGTTATAATGGTGAGAGAATTGGACAAGGTAGAGAAAATGTCAAGAAATATCTAAAAGAAAATCCAGAAATACTAGAAGAAGTGGAGGAAAAAGTTAGAGAAGACTTTGCTAAAGCTTTTGAACAAAGCCTTGGAGAAGAATTACCAAGTGCTGAAGAGGATGATGTAAAAGAATAAAATATGCCCACTAGCGGAGAAATTTGCAAAAAAATCGAAACTTAAATTTTAGCTATCTTGTTATTTTTTATCATTTATAGTAAAATAGAAAACAAAAGGAAGGAAAAATGTAAATATATGTATACAGTAGAAGAATTTGATCAACAAAAAACAAAAATATTAAAATACATTTTATACAAAAAAAGAACAGAGCAAGAAATACGTAAAAAATTTGCAAGCACTATTGATGAAAATATGTTAGAAGATATCATAGAATATTTAAAAGAAGCTAAATACATCGACGACCACGAATTCATAGAAAAAACAATCAATAACTTTATGGCATTAAAAAATCTATCCATAAAAGAAATTCAATATAAATTAATGGCAAAAGGATTGAGTAAAAATGAGATAGAAGATTACCTACATGAAAACAAAGAAGAATTAGAACAATATGAAATAAAATCAGCAGAAAATATTTTATATAAAAAATCCATATCAATGGAGCAAGAAGAAATAAAACAGTATTTATTAAAAAAAGGATATAAACCAGAGAACATTAACAAAGCAATACAGGGGTAGGAGAAAGAATTATGGCAATTTTAACATTAGAAACGAAAAAATATGCGATTAGAATAGATAATTTTGAAGGACCACTAGATTTGTTGTGCCATTTGATTGATAAGAACAAGATGAATATTTATGATATTCATCTAAGTGAGATTACAGATCAATATATTGATTATTTGAAGGAACAAGAAAGACTGAATTTAGAGATAGCTAGTGAATTTTTAGTGATGGCGTCTACTTTGTTATATTTGAAGTCTAAAAATTTATTACCAAAACAGGAAGAGGAAGAAGAGGAATTGACAGAGGAGGAATTGATTCGTAGGATTATTGAGTATAAGAAGTTTAAAGAAATTAGTAAAGTGTTTAAGAAAAATTATCTTGATTTTTCTAGGAGATTTTTTAAAGAACAAGATAAAATTGAATTACCAAAACAAAAACTAGAGAAAGATTATGAGAGTAATTTGATACCAGATATTTATAAAAAGTTGGTGGAGAGAAATAGCGTAAAGCTAAATCAAAATGCTAAAAATATAGAAAAGATTGCAATTACGGATCATTATACAGTGGCAAGTAAAGTAAGAGAAATGTTTAAAGTTTTAGTGAAACAAAAGAGATTTATTTTTAATCAATTATTTTCTACAAAAAAGCATGATAGAGAAGAAGTGGTTACTGCTTTTTCTGGATTGTTGGAATTGTCTAGGAGAAGCAAGGTGGAGACAAGCCAAAAGGAAATTTTTGGTGATATTACTGTGGAAAAGGCTAAGGAAATAAATTAATAGATGTTTAAAAAAGAAAAAAATGGAAAAACTAATAGAAAAGCTTCAAAAAGGAGGCGTGTATATTGGTTTTTCTTTTTGTATGTATTATTATTTTGATAGTATTAATTAGTTTGATTTTGGCAAAAATAAAAATAGAGGTAATTAATTTTCGATTTTGTTCAAGAACAAAAAGGCATTTGAATAAAGATTATAAAATAATGGTAAAATTATGCGTCTTTGGTTTTATCCCTATTTTCAAGATGAATATTA
This sequence comes from uncultured Clostridium sp., assembly GCA_947571515.1. GTDB lineage: Bacteria > Bacillota > Clostridia > TANB77 > CAG-508 > CAG-269. Next base: position 22,522 of record CANOYI010000014.1, read on the forward strand.
CGAAAACAAAGTTAGAAAAAATGAAATTAAAAGAAAAAATAAAAGATTTTAATTTCCAAGAATTGAAAGACAATCGCAAGTTGGATCAAAAAATTTTAACAGTTATTAAAAATATAGATATTGGCATTAAAGAGTTTGAATTGTATGTTGATATTGGAACAGAAAATGCGAGTTTAACAGCGATTCTGGTTCCGGTCATTAGTACCGTTATTGCTGTTGTATTACACAAAAAAGTAAAGGATTTTGACAAGCAAATATTTGTGATTAATCCCATTTATCAAAATCAAAATTTGGTAAATATATCTGTTTCAGGTATATTTGAAATAAAAATGAGCCATATTATAAATATCATTTATATGTTAAATAGAAAAGAGAAAAAAGGAGTGAAGGAATATGAGCGAACATCCCATAGAAGGTCTTATGGTTACAGCTATGAATAGTATTCAAGATATGATAGATGTTGATACGATTATTGGCGAACCGATTGAAACTTCTAACAATATTGTTATTATTCCTATATCAAAGGTATCATTTGGTTTTGCAGCAGGTGGTAGTGAATTTAAAGGAGAAACGATAGATGAATATACAAAAAAGGATAGGGAGGAAGAAATTCAATACCGATTGCCTTTTGGCGGTGGTAGTGGAGCTGGTGTGACAATTAATCCGATTGCTTTTCTTGTCATTCAAGGTGATAATGTGAAGTTAATGCCAGTTAATCATACTTCTTCTTTAGATAAATTGTTAGATTATATCCCAGATTTATTAGAGAAAACGAATCATATGATGAACCATTGCATGAAGAATAAGAAAGAAGAGACAGAAAAGATTTTAAAGGAAATGCAAAATAAACATGATAAAAGTATGAAAAAGGAAGAAGAAGATAAAAAAGCAATTGAGAAAAAGATTGAGAAAGAAGTAAAGAAGACTAGAAGGAAGAAGGAACCAGAAGTAGAGGAAACTTTCGAGTTTGAATATGATGACACTTTGGAAGATGAATAATAGAATTTAAATAAAATAGATTAGGAGAAAGTAAAGCAGAAACTTTAGTTTTTAATCAAACTGAAGTTTCTGCTTTAATGTTATATATTAGAAAGTCTACTGACTTTCTAATATATAAAAAACATTGTACACAAATTTATTTCATAAATTTGGCACACGAACAAATTCACGGAAAGCCAAAGAAAAAAGTTTAAATTATGCTAATCTTAAGGCTTTCCGATTTGTTCTATATTAGAGAGTCATACTGAGAAAGTTCTAATAGACAAATAAAAACGAAAGTGATATAATAAATTTAAATGAAAGCAATTATCAATATAAGGAGGAGCTATGATTCGTTTGGTAGCAAGTGACATTGATGGAACCATTATAGGAGAAAACAACAAGATAACATCTCAAAACTTAAAAGCCATCCATGATATGAGACAATCCAATATCGATTTTACCATATGTACGGGGAAACCATATTCTATGGTGAAAAATTTTTGCGAAAATTTGCATGCTAGTTATGGTATTTTTGGGAATGGAAATCAAATTATAGATTTAAAAACAGGAAGAGAAATTTATCGAAAAACGTTATCACAAGAAGATATGAATACTTGTATTTCTTTGGCAAAAAAAGAAAATTTACATATCCATCTATATACAGAAAATGAAGTAATTACGCCAGAATTACAATATATGGATTTAAGAAATTTTATTTTAAAAGATTCTCTATTTCATAGTGATTTGAAGTTTAAGATTGTCCCTAATATACAAGAATACATCAACCAAAACCAACCAACTGTTTTTAAACTAATTATTTCTAGCCCTTCTAGTTTATCAAATTTGCAAGATGAGCTAGCACAGAAAGTGAATTTAACAATTTATAGGATTAATAAATCACATGAATATAAAGATAAAATTATTAATAAAGAATATGAATATTTAGATATTACGCCAAGCAAGACAAATAAAAGTGAGGCATTGGAAACTCTCTCAAAATATTTAAAACTTTCTTCGTCAGAGATAATGGCAATTGGAGATAATTTGAATGATATTGATATGATTCAGAATTCTGGTGTGGGAGTGGCTGTAGCTAATGCTTATGATGCTGTGAAACAAGTGGCTAATTATACAACTACGAATAGTGTAGACGATAGTGGCTTTGCAGAAGCAGTTTATAAGTTTATTTCGTTTTGAGAATGATTCTTGAAAAATATTAGATAGTGTTTGAGGGAGGATAAATGTTAATAAGTGAAATCAAACCAATAGATAAAGTAGGAATTAATTTGTTAAAAAGAGGAAATGCAGAAACAGTTATTGATCAAATAATTGAATTACCGTTACGTAAAGCTTGTAAGATATTTGCTGAAAAAGAGATACAAACAGTAATGAGCAGTGCTAATAAAGATAATATTTTACCAACTGGCACAGCACCAACTGAAAAAGAAGATGTTTATGGAAATCACCAAGAATTGCAAATTACAAGACCTTCTTTTAAAGATGCAGGGAGAGGTTATGCGTGGATTATGCTTGATTTTGACTCACTTTCTGATGAAAATAAAGATTACTTATTTGCTTTAGAAGAAAAAAAGAATGGAGAAAAAGCAATTTGGTTTGTCCATCCCTATGAAATGGGAAATATAGAGTTTGATTTAAAAATTGGAAAATATGATGATGAGTTTTTAAAACAAATCATGCCAGTAGAAGAAATTCCTAAAGGAATTGAGGTGGATTCTAGATTAGTAGAATTTGAAAAGAGACATATTGTACTGGGGTATGGAGAGGCATATCCACTACAATCTGTATTTTTAAGGATGCCAGTAAATGGGCAAACCACAGTAGAGCAAGTAGAAAACTATTTTGTTAACTTTGCTAAAACTTTTAAAAGTCAAATAAAAGTTAAGCAAATGGATTCTCAAGGAGAATTCGGAGAAAAATGAAACAAAATGATGAAAGGTATTATCTATTACGGTTGTGCTAGATAATACCTTTCCTTTATAAAGATTCTAACTTCTTAACAAATCAATCCAAGAATAAATCACCTTTTTAGACATCGTAAACAGATTTATCTTTTCCACATCATTTTTAGCCACAATATCAACTGTAGACAATGTTTGCCCATCTAAAGAAAAGGAAACCTCACCCAATTTTTGACCAGCAGTAATAGGGGCAGAAACATTCTCATCTAAAATTAAATTTTGCTCTATATTCTTATCTTTTCCTTTTTGTATCAAAGTACCAGCATTATCCAATAAAACAGCATCAACACTAGAACGAACACCTTTCGTAACATTTACTGTTTTTACCACTTCATCTTTTTTTCCGAATTGTTTAAAAGAAAAAGTATTAAAGCCATAATCCAAAAGTTTTTGAGCTTCAGCAAAACGAACTTTAGTAGAAGGAGCTTTCATAATAACAGCAATCAAAGATAAATCATCACGTGTGGCACTAGCAGACAAATTGTATAAAGCTAATCCAGTAGATCCAGTTTTTAAACCAGTTGCTCCTTTATAAGAACGAATTAATTTATTGGTATTGGCAAGTTCTGATTTTCCGTTACGTAAAGAATCTGTCCAAATAGTAGTATACTTTGTTATTTGAGGATGATTATTTAATAGTTCTCTTGACATTAAGGCAATGTCAAAACTAGAAGTAACATGACCATCTTCATCTAATCCATGACAATTTTTAAAAGTAGTATCTTTCATACCTAAATTTTTTGCTTTATCATTCATCATCTGTACAAAACCTTCTTCCGATCCTCCAATGTACTCTGCCATTGCAACAACACAATCATTAGCAGAAGCAACACAAATTGCTTTTAACATTTCGTCAACAGTCAAGGTTTCTCTTGGGTCTAACCAAATTTGAGAACCACCCATAGAACTAGCTGTTTCACTACAAGGAATGGAATCACTTAAAGAAATTCTTCCCTCATCAAGGGCTTCCATGATTAACAAAATACTCATTACTTTTGTAACAGAGGCAGGTCGTAATGGCTCGTGACAGTTGTGTTCATATAAAACTTGACCAGTGGATTGCTCGATTAAAATAGCAGATGCCGATTCTAAATTGAGACCATTAGAGCTAGTTTCTTTTTCTTCGTTTTCTGCGTTGGTAGCAATTGTGTTATTAGTGTTAGTATTCATCTTATTGATAGTATTGTTGATGTTGTTGGCATTGACAGGGCTTGAATTACTAGACCATACATAGGTGGTTTCTTCTGCAAAGCAAGGTAAGGCAAAAGAAAATATAAGTGCCAGAATAAGTAATAAAGAAATTGATAATTTTATTTTACGCATAATCATCCCTCCAATTGTTAATAAACTATATTCACAAAATTAAAAAATATGTTTTAAGTTTCGCCTTTTTTGCAAATTTCTCCGCTAGTGGGCATTTGCTATTAAAAAGCATTACAGATTTTGGATAAGCTAAGCTTTCGCAGAAAATCTATTTGTATAAAATGAGCCTCTTTCACGTTCAAATACGAATTCCTATATTTAGAA
>CANOYI010000015.1 GCA_947571515.1 uncultured Clostridium sp.
TGGAGCCAAAAGTAGGAGAATGGATAACAGAATATGCAATTCCACAAAAAATACACCCATCAGTAATAGGATATATGTTGTCAAAATACAACAATTCTGGGAAAAGCGAAGATATACAAGATATAGGATATTTCTATGAAGAGCCAGAGGTAGGAGAAGAACATTTAGACAGAAATGGATGTAAAGGAAGAACAAACGACCCTCGTGGTTGGACATCAATTTCAAATACATTATATAATTTTGAAAGAAATTTAGAGCAAGGAAAATATGAAGGAAAAGATGTTGAAGATATAATACAAAGATCAATAAATTCAAAACTTAGAGAAGAATGGTCAGCAGAATTCTTTGATTTTTATAATCTTCCAACATTAACTCCAGAGGAAGTAACAAAAGGAATGGGAGAGGGATATACACAAGCAGATTTACCAAGAGATATAAGCGAAAGATTTGCATATATGACAGCATTGATAACAGCTGATGAAAGCCAAGTAGAGTCATGCAGAGAATTTATAAGGAAACATTGTGATCCAGAATATTTAGAGGTATTTGATATATATTGGGCAGGAAACGATGAAAGGAAAATGGAAAAAATAAGCGAACTACAAGAAATGTCTTTATCATTACATACTGGAAAAGAAACAAGAGAGTATGTAGTAGATGGAATAGAAAAATATACAGATATAGGGCAAATGTATAGTTCGTATTTAACAAGAGATTCTAAAGAAGTTATGAATGAAGAACATGAAAGAGAATGATTATAAAAAAGTGGTAGTAGCTAATTTTAAGAAAGGAGAAGCATATAAATGAGTTCTAATACAGATTTAATTTATGATGTAAAGAGAAAAATGTTAGCAAAATATCCTAGATTTGGTAGTGAAATAGCAGTAGCTAATATTGAATTTAAAGATAATTTAAAATATCATACAGCAGCAACTGATGGAAAAAATATATATGTTGATCCTAACTATTTTGCAGCTTTAAGTGAAAATGATAGATTATTTACAATAGCACATGAAATAATGCATATAAAATTTATGCATATGTTTAGATTAAAGGATAAAAGTGGAGTAAAAAGAGATTCAGAACTTTGGAATATAGCGACTGATGCTATTATAAATGCTAATTTAGAAAGAGATGGATTTACAATTAAAGAAGGATATGTAAATATGCCAGAAGCATTAGATTATTCAGCAGAAGAATTTTATCAAAAATTATTACAAGAAAAAGAAAAAAAAGAGCAAGAACAAAATAATAATCAAAACCAAGAACGAGGAGATGGACAAGAACAGGAACAAAATAATCAGCAAGAGAATGGACAGAGCGATGGGCAAGATGATAAACAACAGAATGAGCAAAATCAAGAACAAGATAACGAACAAAATGGCGATAATGAAAATTCAGAACAAACTGAAAATCAAAATTCAGGTGAAGGTAAAAATCAAGGAGATGACCATAGTTTATGGGAAGAAGCATTTAAAGAACAGCAAAATTCTGGGAAGAAAGGACAAAGACAAGATAAGAATTCACAAAGACAAGTAGAGAAACAAGAACAAGAGCCAACTGAAGAAGAACAGACAGATATAGATTTTGATGAAAGAGGAGAATTTGAAGATAATAGAAAAGAAAAAAGAGAAAAATTCAAATCTAGACGCGAGAAAACTGAAAAAGATATACGAAATACTGATAAAGGAAAAATAGAATTAGGAAATATAGGAAAAAGCAAAGAAGAAATTGATTGGAAACTTCTAATACGCAAAGAAATAGAAAAGAGTGAAACAATTTGGAGTCAAAGGCGTTCCATTGCAGAAAATAATTATGCATATAGATTAGAAGAAAATGATATAGAAGATGATGCAGAAACAGAAGTTATGATTGATGTTTCTGGGTCAGTAGATTTAGAATTAGTAAAATCATTTTTAAGACAACTAAAACCATTATTAGAACAATCAAAATTAAGAGTAGGATGTTTTAACGAGCAATTTTGGGGACTGGTAGATATAAAAAATGTAAGAGATATAGATAATTTTACGATACCTAGAGGAGCTAGAGGAAATTCAGCATGGACAGAAGATTGGGATTTAGCAGTTAGATCATTTACTAAAAAAAGAGAAATAAACAAAATTGTTTTTACTGATGGCTATCCTTGTCCTGGAACTATGCCAAAAGAGGATTTAAAAAGAGAAAATATTATTTGGTTAGTTTATGGAAATAAAGATTTTAAACCCTGTTGTGGTAAGGTTATAAACATTACTGAAAAACAATTAGAACAATTACATCAAGTTGATAAAAGCATTTCTATGGAAGATATGAGTAGATAAAATTAAAACAAAGTTCATTCTATTTTAATGTTAGAATGAACTTTGTTTTATGTAGTTAGTAAATTCCATATTTCATTATTATCAGATAAATCAAAGATTTCCTTTTTAAAATTAACCCTTTTTAAAGCAACTTTGCTAATAGAATGAGCATTAGGCTCATTAGCAAATAAAAAAACACTAATAAAAGGTAAGGAAAATAGTGTTGAAAAGATATTTTTATTTGTTTCATTAATATCAAAATTAGATCTATAAATTTTATTATTAGAAAGTTTTAACAAAAATACTTCTGAAGAATCAGGTATTGAATAATGAATAACATTAATATTATCTAAATTTCTTGTATTATAATCTTTTAAAACAAAACAGGGAATATCATTTGTATCCCTTAAAATAGCCAATGTATTATTGGGTAATTCGTTTATTTTATCACAAGTAGTTAATATTTCTGACATAAGTGCCACCTCTTAAAACAAAATTGTATTATGATTATAACATTTTATATGAAAAAATCAACTAAATATGGAGAAGTGGATATAAAAAAACTCTAAAAAGTAGGGGAGAGTAAGAAGAAAAAAATTTAAGTGTATATATTTTTTTTATAAAATAAATGTGCTAAAATATAAATGTATTCAAAATTAGTCGCTATAAGATAAAATCTTATTAGTGATACCTGGAAACAGGGTAAGCTGATTTATTCAGCATGACTTTGCTTTTTAGCAAAGGTAAAGTAAGTAGCACTTTTAATAATGCCACTTATAGTTAAAACACAACTATAGGGGGAATTGTGCTTAAAATTAAATAAAACAAAGTTAACAAGTAAGATAAAAAATCAAACTTGTTATTTTTTTGTTTAAAAAAGTGAAAGGAGGATAGATTAATAGTTTTTGAATACAAAAATAAAAAGAATTTATAAAAAGGAGGGAAAAGATTTGAAAACTTTTAACTATGAATCAAATTGTGTAAAATACAGAGATTGTTTTTTTGATATGGGAGAATATCGCAAAGGTAGAATTAGCTTATCTATATATGGCTATGTAGGAGATGACAAAGAGGTATCTCATATATCTAATGTAACAGTTGATGTAGAAGATGATTTATTAGAAAATCAAATTGTAATTGACAATTATGGAAATAGCAATTTAATAAGTTTTCTAATGGATTTAGGAATTGTAAAAAGCATTGTAGGAAGAATAGGTATTAAACTTATTGCATTGCCAGTAGTAGAGATTGATTTAGAAAAACTAAAAGAATATAGTTATGATAAGGAGGTCTTGCGATATGCTAGTTAGTCATTCTTGGTGTGAAGAAACAGCAAACGACATATTATATGAAGTTGAACAATTACTATGTGATAATGACATAAAAATTAATAACAAAGATCCAAAGCAAAACAAATTTGAAAGAGAAGATTCGTACATAAATATAAAAGATTATAATGAATTAAAAGAAAAAATAACAAAGCAGTTAATAGAACTTGTAGAATATACAGAATATCAAATAGAAGAAGCTGCTTAAAATGGAAGGAGAAAAAAGTATGGATATACAAAATCTAGTAAGAGAAAGAGTAATTGGAAATATAAAAACAGGAATGAAAGGAGAAAATGGATTGCCTAAAAAATTATCTTATTTTCATGTAGAAGAAGATAAAGGAACAACTTATGAAATGGTAGATATTTTCAAGCAATTATATCCAGGAAAACCAACATCTTTAAAAATAAGGTTTACATCTGAAAATCCATTTAATTTTAAATTTAAAAGATATGTAAATGGAAAAGCAGTATGTATTGGAAATGATACAAAAGCAATAACAGTTGGAAAAGATGATAGAGGGAATAATGCACAGGTAGAAATAGACTGTGGGGAACAATGTCAACATAGACAAAATGGTAAATGCAAATTAAAAGGTAGTCTAAAGTTTGTATTAGATGGAATTGAAGCAGGTGGTGTATGGAATTTAAGTACATCTGGAGGAATTTCTTTATCTAATATTGCATCAGAAATTATAAAATATAAAAAGGCTGGAATGAGTATAGTAGATGTTCCATTTGAACTAACTCTAACAGAACAAGAAAGTCTTGCCTATGGAAAATATTACAGTATAGATTTACATCGTTTAGATATAAAGCCACAATTAACAGGAGAAAAACCTCAAAATGAAGAAAAGTTAATAACTAATAAACAAGAAAGTAAGCAATTAACAGAAGGGAAAAAAGAAACTAAAAAGGAAATTAAAAAAGAAAAAGTAGAAGAAAAGGCAAAAGAACCTGAAGTAATTGATAAACCTAAAACAAAAGAGAAAAAAGAAGAACAACCAAAAGAGGATTTTTCAAATTATCTAACTGTTAAAAAATTTATGCCTACAATAATCAATAATGCAAAATTTGACAAAATTATTTTTGAAGATATTAACTCTCAAGATGTTGAATATGTATTACATCCAAAAGCAAACCAAGATTTAATAAAATGTATGCCAGGAACTGTTATAGAAATGATAAGTTCTAAAGTTGAAGCAGATAGAAATATTCTTTGTAAATATGAAATAAAACAAAGAATAGATGCTGATGGAAGTATAACAGAAATTAATAATAATGAAATGAAAGAAGCAGTTTAATATGGAGATTAAACCGCTTTTTATATTAATAATGAAAGGAAATTTTTAAAATGTTAAAGTTAATAAAAAAATCCCTAATCATATTATTACTTATTACTATAGGTACTATAGTTTTTATTAGTAAAAGTATATACAAATTCTACACAAAAAACAAGTCTAAAATAGAAAAAATTGCAAAAAGTTTTTATATTGAACTAAAAGAAGAATTAGCGCGATAATAGGAAAGTGGAATATGAGAAATAAATATAACTATGGTGAATTAGTTAAAGTAAATGGTATAGGGAAAATTTATGGAAAAGTAAAAAATAAACTAGGATTTATAATTGAAAAAGACAGCTATTATGCAGATTACTATATAGATTTAATTTTTGGTAAAAAAGACTGGTTTAAAGAAAAATCAATTGAAAGGATATTAGGCAAAAAGAAAAACAAAGTAGAAAGATATCAAATTAGATTATGTACTACTGTAGATGGATATGAATTAATAAAACATAATTTACAAGAAAACGAGCCAATAAGCAATAACAAATTAGGTCAAATAAACATATATAAAAGATTTAGCAAAAAAGGAAAAGACTATATTATAGTAGGTTGGAGTTCTGTTTTCTGGCCTGTGAGTAATAAAAGCATTCATATCATAGAAAATACAATAAAGACTTTTAAAAAGCTAGATATACCATTTCAATATATTGTAATGAATGAAGAAAATATCACAGATATCGAAATATACGAATTTACAGATAATGACAACAATGTAGAAGTATTTTCAATTGAAAGAAAAATAAAAATTAAAAATTTAAAACAAAAACCACCATTTGAGTGGTAGGAAAGGATAAAAAATGATAGCGAATAAAATATTAAATGTAATGACAAAAATTGGACCAATCATAAAAGATAAAACAAACGAAGAAAAAGGCTTTGAATATGCATCTTTAGCAAATATTATTTTAAAAGCAAGAGAAGCTATGATTGAAGAAAAAATAATAATGATTCCGCATAAAGTAGAACAAATAGTGCAAAAAGGAAATGATATAACAATTAGTATGATTTATAGATTTTATGATACTGAAAGAAATGAAAAAGATGAGAATGAATATATTGATGTTAATATAGCAGGAGAAGGTTGCGACAAAGAAGGATGGGCTATATATAAAGCTTTATCAGGTGCATATAAGTATGCTATAACACAAACTTTTTCTATTCCAACACTAGATGATGCTGAAAAATCTAAACTAACAAATAACAGTGAAACAGAAAACGAAGAAACAGAAGAATCTATATTAGATGGTGGAGGACTAAACGAAAATAAAATAGAAAGCATATTAGGTGATCCAAGTGTCGAAGATTTTAACAGTTTATTTGAATTAGGTGGAAAAGCCATGTAGAAAGGAAGAATGCTATGTATATAAAAAAAATTAATAATGTAGTAGGTTATAAAGACCTACCAGATGGATTTAATGCAGATTTTAGTGAAAATATGAATTATATAGTAGGAGCAAATTTTCAGAGAAAAACTACAACAGGCAGTCTATTTAATTGGTGTTTAACTGGTACAAGTCTATATGGAAATGAAAGAGAACAAGTGGCAAATGACAAAACAAAAACATCAAATGTCATAGTAGATATTACATTTATAGATAATTATGGAATAGAACATAGACTTGTTAGAGATAAGGGAAAACAAATGAATTTAACTCTTGATGGAAAAGAAATACAGCAAGAAATGTTAGCATGGTTTTATAAAGACAAAGATATTTTCCTAGTATCTCATAATCCATATTACTTTGCATCATTAGAACCAAAGGAACAAAAAAATCTGATAAGAAAAATTGTACCAGCAATATCTCCAGAAGAATCTTTTGAACTTTTAACAAAAGAAGAACAAACTATAATAGAAAATCCAGTTGAATATTTAAGCAGTTATACAGATAAAAGAAACGAAGAAATAAATGGATTGCAAAAAGAATATGACAGAAATTCTGGAATGTTACAAACATATAAAACAATAGCTTTAAATCAAGTTGGAGAAACATCAGAGTTTGAAAAAGAAGAAATGTTACAAGACCTACAAAAAAGATATGATGTTTTATCAATGGATTTAGGAAATTCTAGTTTAGAAGATTTACAAAAAAGCATTAACAGAATAAACGAAAGGTTAGAAGAAATATTTAAAGACAAATTAGTTGATATAACTGAAAATTATAATAAAGAAAGTAATAAACTAAAAGATGTTGATAAAGAGCAATCTATATGTCCTTCCTGTCGACAAGAAATAAAAGACAGTGAAGCAAAGGAACATTTAAAAAGTTTTTATCAAAAGCAACTTGATAAATGGCAAGAAAAAGCAAATAAATTAAAAGAAGATGCTACACAGTTAGCAAATGAAAGAAAATCAAAACAAGAGATTTTTGAAAAACTAAATACATCAGATATGCAAAAACTAACACAAGAAAAAGATGAAATAAAATTACAGATTGATATTTTACAACAGGAAAAAAACAATATTTTATTACAAAATAGAGAAACACAAGTAAAACAAGAACAAATAAAAGATGCTAAAAATAATATAGAGTTATTAGAAAAGACACAACAAGAAATTTTAGATTCTATTGAAAAAAATAAAAAACAAAAAGAAATAGCAAATAAGCTAAAAAGGTTAGTAATAGAAAAGCAAAAGGAAATAATAGATAATTTTTTAAACAAAGTAGATATACAATTTAGCAAAATAAATAAATCAAATGACAAAATATCAGAATGTTGTGAAATTTACTATGAAGGTAGGGAATATAAAAAACTATCTAAATCACAACAAGCTAGAGCATGTTTAGAAATATCAAATTTATTTAATAATTTATCTGCAATAAAAGCACCAGTCTTTTTTGATGATGGAGAATCTACAACAGATATACAAAAAATGATAAATACACAAATGGTTATATCATTAGTTATAAAATATAATCCGTTGGAAATTCTTTATGATTATTCAGATGTATTAGATAGAAAGAAAAAATCTATTGAAAGAGAAGTTGAAGAAAATAGTAGCTTTGTAGTACAACAAGCTGCATAGAAAAGTAAGTTATCAAGTAGATAGCTTTTTATTTTTATAGGGAGGAAATTGTAAATATGAAAAAATTTGAAAGTGTAATAATATTAAAACCTAATTTAATGAAAGATGAAATAAAAGAAATACTTGAAAAGGTGGAAGAAACAATCCAAAAAGTGGCTAAAATTACGAATAAGCAAGAAATAGGAATAAAGAAATTAGCCTATGAAATTAAAAAATGTAAAGAAGGCTATTATGTAGTGCATCAATTTGAAATAAAACAAGAAAATGAAAATAGCGAAGATGACATAGCAAGTATTGAAAGATACTTTAGAACACAAGAAGAAATCATAAAATTTATAATAGTAAAGAGGGATTAGAAGATGATAATTTACATAGTATATCAAAAGTTTTATGCTGATTTTGAGAATGGTTTAGATGATGAAGTTTATATAGAATGTGGATATAAAAATAAAAGAAAAGCAGTAAAAAAAGCAAAAGAATTAATGAACCATGCAAAATCAAATCATTTATATATTGATGAAGATATAAGAAACAAAAGAAATCCATTTAAAAATAATAATTGGGTGGATTTATATAAAGAAGAAAATGAGCAAGAAGAAAGAGTTAGTAGCATTATAATGGAAGAAATAAAATTAGTTGCATGAAAGGAATGAAAAGATATGAATAAAGTATGTTTAATTGGAAGATTAACAAAAGATCCAGAAGTAAGATACACACAAACAAATAATACATTAGTTGCAAATTTTACAGTAGCAGTTAATAGAAGATTCAAAAAGGAAACAGATGAAATAACAGCAGATTTTATACCAATTATTGCTTGGTCTAAAACAGGAGAATTTTGCTCTAATTATTTTAAAAAGGGACAACAGGTTGGTATATGTGGAAGAATACAAACAAGAAATTGGGAAGATGATGAAGGTCAAAAGCATTATGCTACAGAAGTTATAGCAGAAGAGGTATATTTTGGTGCGAAGCGTTTTTAATTGAAAAGATTAGACATAAATTATATTTTATAATTTATAGAACTAATAATCTGATAGGTGGAATGAATGGGTAACGCCACGAAACGCCTACCTTAAGCCTACGAAGGGCGGAATGATATGTAGTTATCAAACAGTCCTAGAGCTCGTGGAAGTCGGCAGAGAGATACCCTAGTAATAGTTATTGACTATTAAGGAAAGTTTTGTAGAGGTACAAGATGTATCCTATATGCCGGAGGTCTATAAAATATTCATGGTGAGAATGTATATATTACTGACGAATACCCGAATGTACGGTTCTAAAAGACTTCATATTAGAAATGATATAGCCATTAAATTGGTGTATGTGAGGTAAAGTAAAATTCGAAGATATGAAATACCTTATTATGTTAAAGGCATAATCCAGCATACAGGACTAGAGGGTACACCTAAAAATATATGTAAAGATAAGATTATTGGAACGCTGAAAGGTTAGGACATGGAGCGACTACACGCTACGAAATGGTAGTAAGGAAAGTTAGAAATAATATAACTTACTTTTATCTAACTGATAGTAGTGTCATAGTACCTATGAAACTATGATAATAAGTAGTGGAGGGAAGGACACAAGTCGACTAAACATTGTCAAACAATTAATATATAATAATCAAAGGTTCGAGTATGACTAAAAAAGGCAATTCCGAAAGGAGGAGCCGACTTTGACAACAAAAAGAAAAGCAATCAAAGTTAATAAATTAAGAAATGCAGAATATTACAATTTTCAAGACATACAAGATAAACTATATCAACAAAGTAAGAATAATAAAATTTTCACAAAGCTAATCGATATAATCGCACTTGAAGAAAATATATTACTTGCATATCGAAATATAAAAAAGAATAAAGGTAGCAAAACAGCAGGTACTGACAAACTAACCATTGATGATATTTCGAAATGGAAAACAGAAAACTTAATCAAACATATTAGGAAAAAACTTGAATGGTATCAACCAAAAGCAGTTAGAAGAGTTGAAATCCCAAAACCAAATGGAAAAACTAGACCGCTAGGAATACCAACAATCATAGACAGAATTATACAACAAAGTATTTTACAAGTATTAGAGCCAATATGTGAGGCAAAGTTCCATGAAAGAAACAATGGTTTTAGACCATGTAGAGGAGCAGAACATGCCATTGCACAAACATATAGACATATACAAATAAATAATTTACAATATGTTATTGATATTGATATCAAAGGTTTCTTTGATAATGTTCAACATGCAAAATTATTAAAACAAATGTGGTCATTAGGCATTAGAGACAAAAAACTAATAAGTATTATATCAACAATGCTAAAAGCCGAAATAGCAGGAATTGGTTTCCCTGACAAAGGAACGCCACAAGGAGGAATAATATCGCCATTACTTGCAAATATTGTATTAAATGAACTGGACTGGTGGATAACAAGTCAATGGGAAAATATCCCAACAAGACATACATATAGCACAGGAAACAGAACTGGACGAGGCGGAACATACAGAGCATTAAGAACTTCTACAAAACTTAAAGAGTGTTATATTGTAAGATATGCAGATGATTTTAAAATATTTTGTAATAATAAAAACGATGCAAAACGAATATTCACAGCGACAAAAATGTGGCTAAAAGAAAGACTAGGATTAGAAATAAGTGAAGAAAAATCAAAAATTGTCAACATTCACCGACACTATTCAGAATTTCTAGGAATAAAAATAACAACTAGAAAAAAGGGCAAAAAGAAAAATGGAGAAGATAACTACACCATAAAATCCTATATTAGCGACAAAGCATATAAAAGAATAAAACTCAAAGTAAAAGAACACATCAAAGAAATTAAAAAAATTACTGATTGCACTGAAAACTATAAAATAATCAATAACTATAATTCTTACGTTATGGGAGTTCATAATTACTACAACATGGCAACACATATAACAAAACAAATAAATAAAATTGCCTTTATAGCCAACAAGGAGCTTAAGAAAATAGAAGGTATTAGCAAAACGCCAAAAGAAAATAACAAATTAAAATATTTACCCATTAAATATTACAAAAGTAAACAAATAAGATATAGATTTAATCATGTAATCTTACCTATTGGGTATGTTCAACACAAACGACCTATGTACAAAAAATCAAAAATTAACAAATATACAAAGGAAGGCAGAGAGGAAATACACAAAGAACTTAACAATATTAACCCATACACATTGACATACATAATGAAAAATTATATACCTAACAAAAGTATAGAATACAATGACAACAGATTAGCTGTATATGTAGCACAAAATGGAAAATGTTATATAACAGGAGAAACACTAAAAATTGGCGAAATGCACTGTCATCATATTAAACCTGTAAAAAATGGTGGGTTAGATAACTATAACAATCTAACATTTGTAACAATGAATGTACATAGACTTATACACGCAAATAATAATCAACTTATAACAAAATATATGCAAAAGCTAAAACTCAATAGCAAACAAATTGAAAGATTAAATAGATTAAGAAAAAATGCAAAATTACCAGCAATATCAGCTATTCATCATCTAAATTCTTAAAAATAGGGTCATCAAAAAATTCTTTTAATTCCATATCCAGACCCAAACATAACCTTAAAATTGTCAACAACTTTGGATTTTGACTTGAACCGTCAATCAAACTATTTACAGTTGATTGTGGCATTCCTGACAACATTGCCAATCCATTAATAGATATATTTTGCTTTTGACATAATTTCAAAATTCTGTATTTAACAGCTTGTTGTAAATCCATAGCAATACCTCCTATATAAAATATAACAAAATTAACGACACAACATTACCGATACATTGGTATTGCAAAATACAAGCCCAAATAAATACTAATCTTCTAAACCAATAAAAACATCACTATCAAAAAAATCCTTAATTTCAATACCTAGTCCTAAACATAAACGCAAAATTGTTAATAATTTAGGATTTTGACTTGTACCGTCAACTAAACTGTTTACAGTAGATTGAGACATACCAGAAAGCATTGCAAGTCCATTGATAGTCAAATTATTTTTCTCACATAATTCAAGAACACGTAACTTTACAGCCTGTTGTAAATCCATAATACCACCTCCCATAAATAAGTATAGCAATATTAACGACCCAATATTACCGACACGTTGTTGACAAATAAAACAAATTATAGTACAATAACGACATATCGGTAACGAAAGGAGAAGTATTATGGAAAAAAACTACAAACAATTAATTAAAATATTAGAGAAAAAATTGAATTTAGAAGATGACGAAAATATCATTGAAGAATTATTTGAAGGAAGAAGTAGAATAATACATTCGGTAGTTAGGAGAAACAAGGAATTTAAAAAATATGATGAAAAAATTAAAAAAGTTGATGAGGAAATAAGAAACAAGTTTGTAAACAATTGGGAAATAATACAAGAATTAGAGAAATATGAAGACGCCTCATGGGAAAGTGGATATTTATGTGAAAAGCTAATGTACAAACATGGGGTACTTGACGGAATGAAATTAATTTTAGAGGGAACAAAACAAATTGATATAACAAAATTTTTAAAAGATAATGAATAACAAGTATTGTAATAATACGAAATAAAATAGCTAATACAGTCAAAACAAGATATATATAATTTATATCTTGTTTTAAAATTTTTGTTGAAAATTATATATGTAATAAAATGAAATAATAGTCGATGGAACGCCGTATGAGGTGAAAGTCTCATGTACGGTGTGGAGCGGGGGAAAAGATAGAGATTATATCAAAATCTTACCTATCGCTATCTGACAGTAAAAAAGAAAATGATGGTTTTGACAATCCTTTTGGAACAAATACAACAAGTGATTTTGAAGTCTCATCTTCAGATGATTTGCCTTTTTGATGGGAGGAAATATGATAGAACTATTAGTACAATTAGCTTTTGAACAACGGCAAAGCATATCAAAGAATATGGGATAAAATAGATTTAGATAACATAGTAGATTTTAATGATATACTATTTGCTAATAATTGTGGAGCAGAGTGGAATTTTAAAGGAGATATGCAAAATTTGCCTGAATTATTCAAAGTTAAAAATATAAAACAAGACAGAATAGATGCCCTAAATGAAATAGCAAAGGATTTAGAGAAAATAAAAATGATAGTAAAAAATTTGAAAAAGTAGATTGAAATATATCTACTTTTTAAATTTTATAAAAAGAAGGGAAATAAAGTAAATGGAAAATAAGAAATACGAATTGTTTATAAATTTATTAAATTTTAGTAAAGAGAAATATTCAACAGAAAAAGTTTTTAAAGACTTCATATCATTATTTGCTATTAGTTTAAGTAATAAAGTAGTTTTTAACAAGAAAAATAGTGATAAGTATGAAGAAATATATCAAAGTTATGAAAAAAAAGAACAACCTTATTTTTATGCTTTATCAACAGAATTAACAAGAATATTTTGTAATGA
This sequence comes from uncultured Clostridium sp., assembly GCA_947571515.1. Classification (GTDB taxonomy): domain Bacteria; phylum Bacillota; class Clostridia; order TANB77; family CAG-508; genus CAG-269. The sequence continues at coordinate 13,469 of CANOYI010000015.1, forward strand.
AAAAGAACCATATGATGTATTAGGAGATATTTATCAAAAAATTACAAAAAGTAATTACTTGAAATTGTTAAATAATAATAGTCCATTACAAGAAGTTGGTAAAAAGCTACAGGGAATAATCAATATAAATAAAAAGACTAATAACGGAAATATGATAGAGGTAAATTGTGGTAGTGGAGCAATGATACTTGCTTATGCAAGTACTCTAAAAATGTTTAAACTAGATTATAAAAAGGATTTACAAGTAACAGCAATTGACACTGATATTATAAATGTATTTATGACTTATATTCAAATGTGGTTTTTCGATATAGCAGCAACAGTAATTTTAGTTGATGAAAAATCAAATAAAGAACTAATGCGATTATATACACCAGCATACGAGGATGAAGAAGAAAATTTAATGGTAGCATAGGAGATAGAGATGAGTTTTAAAAGAAGTTATTTAGAACAATTTTGCTATGAATTAGCAAATGACAAACTGTCTATGAATGCAAAAATAAGAAAAGATTTAATTAGATTAAATAATGAGTTATATGATAATAATACTGTGGTTAAAGCAATAGATAGAGATGCAATAACAACAATGATTTTAATTTATAAAAAAGGTAAAATAGTAGATACTTTAAAGATTAAAGATAAATCATATAATGAAATAAGCATACAAAATAAACATAAAATATTAGTAAATAAGTTATATGTATATGAAGTTAGTGAATGGCTTTATAAATATATAAAAAAATTAGATAACTAGAGGAAAGTAAAACATCCTCTTTTTTTAATAATACAAGAAAGGTGAGTTGTTATGGAAGAGAAAAAAAGAATAAGTGCATACCAGAAGTTAGTAGAAGGTATTGAAAATATTATAGAAAGTGGTAAATATACAGAATTTTTAAAGTTTATGAAGAAATTTCACCATTATAGTTTTAATAATCGATTACTTATATTCGCCCAAAATCCAGAAGCTACAAGAGTAGCTGGATATTGCACTTGGAAAGAATTAGGAAGAGGAGTAAAATCCAATCCTAAAAAAATATTTATACTAAAACCTATTCCATGTAAAATAAAAAAAGAAAAACAAAATGAACTTTTAGAAAATGATGATGAAACAATTACATTAATGAAATATGGATGGACCATAGTATATGATATTAATGATACTTATATAAGAGAAAATCAAAAAGAAGTACCATTATTTGATGATATAAAGTTAAATACAAGCAGTAGTAACCAATTATATGATATATTATTGAAAATAAGCCCTGTAAAAGTTGATATAGAAAGCACAGGAAATGGATCAGATGGATATTATAGTGAATTAGGAAACAGAATAGTTTTATCGCCTAACCAATCAGCAGATGATATGACAGCTACACTATTACACGAAATAAGCCATGCTTTGTATGATGATTTTGATTATTCAAAAGAAAGAAATTTAAGTGAAATATTTGTAGAATCAATAGCATACATAACAGCTGATTATTTTGGATTAGATACAAGTAAATGTAGTTTTTCATATATCACAAAATGGAGTAAGGGAGACACTAAAGAATTATTGAAATTAGGAACTAAAATACAAGAGGCTTCAGATAAGTTAATAAATAAAATTGAAGAATATATGAAAGTTGAAGATAGACAAGTCGCATAAGGAGGAATTTATAAATGCAAAATAATGTATATGAATGTATTAATATCAGTAATGTAATGAATAAATTAAATCTAGAAAAAGTACATCAAATAGGGAATAATATATATGTGAAATGTCCTTTTTGTCAAAATAAGAATGAAAAAAATGGATATATGAAAATTAATACAATCAATAATTTATATATATGTGATAATTGTGAATCAACTGGAACTTCAATAGAATTATATGCAAAAATGAAATACATATCTACAAAAGAAGCATTTAAACGATTATTAAGGGAAGAACCTATATTAGATAATATACCATATGTATATAATAATCCGATAAAAGATGAGTATTATAGAGATTTAGTTTATAGTAAGTTTTTAGATTTGCAACAGCTAACTAAAAAACACAGAGAAAAATTAAAGAAAATGAAATTTACAGATGATTATATTTTAGAAAATCAATTTAAAAGTATTGAAAATAGAGAAAACAAGAAAAAAGAAATCTGTAAAAAACTACAAGAGCAAGGGCTAAAATTAGATGGTATATCAGGTTTTTTTCAGGATACTGACTTTAAGTGGACTTATAAATCACATAAAGGTATATTTATTCCAGCTTTTTTTAATAACAAAATACAAGGCTTGAGAATATTTTTAGATGATAAATACAAAAAGGATACTGAAAATATATGGTTTTCTAGTAATAATTTATATAATGGAACAAAAGCAAATAATTGGCCTATTGTTTTAAAAGAAAAATCAATTAATTGGATAGACATGTATAATTCAAAAGTTAATAATACCATTATAATTGCGACAGAAATTATATTAGCACACAAATTATTTAATAATACACATAAAACAGTAATAGGAGTTCCTAATAATATTAATAAAGATATTATACTAAACATAGTAAAGACAATGAAAGCAACAGAAATATTTTTATATGTTGATAATTATACAATATTACATACTAGCACATTTATATATAGAAATATAATCGAGCAATTAGAAAATGAAGGAATAAAAGTTAATTTTAGAGTAGCTTTAGTTGATGCACATACTGAAAATGTCTTACAAGAATTAAATGAAATACAAGAGAAAGTAGCATAAAGGAGGAAATGCTTATTGAAGAGAAAAAAGGAAATTGAAATATCAAATAAAGTAATAAATATACTAAAGAATAAAGGATTTAAAATTAATAAATATTATGCTAAAACGACTAGAAGTATTTATATAAAATTAGATTATGGTGTATGTGGAGGAATACGAATTAGCGATCATAAAGGCAAAAAGAAATACAGATATAAATTTAATCTTATAAAAAGTTACAAAGGACCAAAACAAGTATTAGATAGAGGATATAACAGGTTGTATTACAATTATGAGAATACAGATGAATTGGTTACAGATATTGAAAAGGAAAAAATCGATAAAGTCCAAAAATATGGCATAATAAACTATAAAAAATTTATGATAAAAAATGCAAAAGATGATTTATATAAATCATTTGAAAAAGTTGCATAAAGTAAAAGGTGGAACAATATAATTCCATCTTTTTTTGAATAAAAAGAGGTGAAAAAATTGTTTAATAAAGAATTTTATCCTACTCCTAAATGGTTAATAAAGAAAATGTTAGATAGCATAGACATAAAAAAAGTAAAGTACATATTAGAGCCATCAGCTGGAAAAGGGGATATTATTGATGAAATAAAAGAAAAATACGACAATTGTTATGGTTATAGATATAGTAAATCAGATGTTGATATAGATGCAATAGAAGTTGATGATAATTTAAGATTACTATTAAAAGGAAAAGAATATAAGGTAGTACATAATGATTTTCTAAAATTTAATACATACAAAAAATATGACTTAATTGTAATGAATCCTCCATTTTCTTGTGGAGATAAACATTTATTAAAAGCAATAGAAATGCAAAAAGATGGAGGAGCAATTATATGTTTGCTAAATGCAGAAACAATTAGAAATCCATATAGCAATACGAGAAAAGACTTAAAAAGAAAATTAACAGAATTAGAAGCTAAAATTGAGTTTTTAGAAAATGCTTTTGTGTATGCAGAAAATGAAACAAATGTTGAAATAGCTCTAGTTAAAATTTGTATTCTACCACCAGAAAAAGAATCTTTTATTTTAAGAGAATTAAGACAAGAAGAAATCATAGATGAATACCAAGAAAGAGAATATAAAGATTTAATAGAAGATGACTTTTTAAAGCAAATAGTTGATAGATACAATATGGAACTAAAAGCAGGAATAAAACTAATCAATGAACACAATGCTATAAAACCATTTATTCTAAAATACATTGAGGGAGATTATGATAAGGAAGCTCCAATGTTGAAACTAACATTAAATGAATATAATGAGAGCAAAGAAGTTACAATTAATGATTTTGTAAAATCAATAAGGAGAAAATATTGGAAAGCATTATTTAGTAATAAGAAATTTATAAGTAAACTGACTAATAATTTACAAAATGATTACTACAATAGAGTTAGTGAGTTAAAAGAGTATGATTTTTCACTCTATAATATATATACAATTAGATGTGAAATGCAAAATAAAACAGTAAAAGGAATTGAAGATACTATCCTAAATTTATTTGAAGAGTTTTCTAATAAGCATCATTGGTATGATGAAATGAGTAAAAATATTCATTATTATAATGGATGGAAGACTAATAAAGCATGGATTGTAAACAAGAAAGTTATAATTCCATTAAATGCATTTTCAAGTTGGGATGGAAGACCAGATTATAATTACAATGTATCAAATAAATTATTAGATATAGAAAAAGTGTTTAATTATTTAGATGGCAATTTAACACAAAATGTATCTTTAGAAGCTACACTTAAATTAGCTGAAGAAAATTGGCAAACTAAAAAAATACCTTTAAAGTTTTTTAATGTAACATTTTATAAAAAGGGTACATGCCATATAGAGTTTACAAATTTAGATTTGCTAAAGAAATTCAATATATATGGAAGTCAAAAAAAGAATTGGTTACCACCAACATATGGAAAGGTACAATATAATGAAATGACAAAAGAAGAAAAAGCTGTTATAGATGAATTTGAAGGCAAAGAAAGCTATGAAAAAACTATGTCAAATACAGATTATTTTATTGTAGAAAGCAATGATTTATTGCAATTATCAGCATAAATAAAAAATATAAAAAAGAAGGGAAGATTAGATATGGAATATAAAAAATTTAATTATAAAAAATATAAAGATTGTTATTTTGAGGTTGGGAATTATGCTTATAATTCCCAATCAATGTTTATACAAATAGAAAATGAGGAATATGGAGACCTTTATACTGCTACAGTTAATATGCCAGATTATTTGTATATGCCTGATACAGCAACAATAAAGAATTACTCTGAAAATAGTGGAATGACAAAATTTTTACAAAAATTAGGAGTAATTGAAGAAGTTTATAGTAGAAGAAAAAGTCATCCACGAGCATCAGATAGTGAAACAATTGATTTTTGCCAGATAGATATAGAAAAACTTAAAGAATATAGTAAAGAATTTAATTATGAATGGAAAATTTAATAAAAGAAAGGATACGATAATATGGATGGAATACAAAGACTAGCTGAAATGATAAAAGGTCAAAAAGATAAAAGTTTAATAAAAATTGTTAGTTATCTTATGTTACAAAAAGATATGGAACAGGATTTTTTAAAAGAAGAAAAAGACTTAAAGGAAATGGCTGAATACATAAAAGGATTAGCAAAAAAAGAAGCGGTTAATGGAGTAGCAATAATAGAAGATGAAATAGTATTTAGCTGGGCTAGAGAATATTTTACTAAGTCGAATAAAGAACTAGGAATCAAGAAAACTAAACTAGAAAAAGGAAAACATGGAGATGTAACAAAAGTTGAAATTGAAGATGATGAATTTGGATCAATTTTTGGAACTATAACAGAAGATATAGAAGAAAAGAAAGATGAAATTGAACAAATTTCATTATTTGCAGCATAGGAGGTACTAAATAAATGTATATACGAAAAGAAATAAGAGAATTTATGGAAAAAATGCCTAAAGAGATGAAACTACCTAAACATTGGAGAAAACTTATACACGAATATGATGTAGAATATAATTTGTTAATAAAACATGGAAAAGAATATGAATGCACTAATTGTGGTAAATATTTTTATAGTGAGCAAGTTGAAGGTAAAGGATGTTGGGATATATGTCCCTTTTGTCAGAATCAATATGATGTAAGAAGGAGTAATCTAAAAAATTACTTCTTTTTATATGATTTAGCAATGGTAGATAATATAGATAATAAATTAGTATTACGATATTTTGAAGTAAAAAGAAACTATAATTATAAAAAAAGAAGATTTGAGGATAATGTTGTAGAATATGCTAGAATTGTTCCAGAATTAGATATTGAGTTAGTAAATGATAGATTTGTTAAATATATGGCATTTGAAAGAGTATATCATACCAAAAAAATAAAAAAGTGGAGAGTTTTTACAGGAATGTATGGATTAAGTCAATATTATAAAGGAATCTATTTAGAAAATATGGATGAGAAAATAAAAGGAACAATTTATCAATATGCACCACTAACAGAAGCAGTAATGTATTTAGGGAATAATAAAACAGACTTTTTAAAAGTATTAGAAAAAGCAAAATATCCTAGTTTTGAATTATTAATGAAAATGGGATTAAAAAAATTAGCTTTAGATTGCCCAGAAAACTTTAATGTGAAAGGAAATTTTGAGAAAAGATTTGGAATAGAAAAAGAGTTTTACAACTTTATGAAAAAACATGATATTTCATATAATGAATTACAAGTGCTACAATTAACAAAAAGAGCTAATATGGATAAAATACAAAGATTATTAAAAATATCACATTCTAATATAGAAGATCTTAGAAGGACAAGTCAATATATTGATTTAATCAAATTAGAAGAATATTCAAAAACACAGAAATATTTTTCAATTCATAATTATTTAGATTATGTTAGAAATTTGGAAAAATTGGAGATACCACTGACTAAAAAGAAATTACTTCCTGAAAACTTTATTGAAGCACATGATATAAGTGTAAGTAAAGTTAAAATTGTAGGAAGTAAAGTCTTGTGTAAGAAAATTAAACAAAGATATAATGAATTGGAAAAGAATCAATATAACAATGATATGTTCTTTATACGACCAGCTAAAACATTAAATGATATAAAAGATGAAGCAAAGCAACAAAACAATTGTGTTTATACAAATTATAGTGAAAGTTATGCTTGGGGAGATACAGATATATATTTTTTAAGAGAATTAAAAAGTCCCAAAAAATCATTAGTTACAGTTGAAGTACGAAATAATAAAATTAGACAGAAATATCAAGGGGGAAATGAGCTAGTTACAGAAGAACAAAAAAATTTTTTGAACTTGTGGGAAAAACAAGTAATACAAAAGGTAGCTTAAAAATTAGTAGGAGATATTTTCTCCTACTAACACTAATAATAAGCATAAAAAAGTACATTGAATAGTGTATTTTTCTATGCTTATTATTAGAATAGAAAAAATTTTTTTTGAAATTGTAATTTTAAAATAATAAAGACTAAAATATAGACATAGGCCTATAAAAATAAAGGAAGGAGAATCATATGGAAGAAAATATTAATTTTGCAGATATTATCAAAATATTGATAGGAGATAAAAAGTATCTTGAATTTTTAACAAAAATAGCCAAAGAAAATGGAGATAAAAATATACCAATAGATGAATTTTACAAAACCATATTTAATCAATATTGCTTTATTATTTTAACAATAGGATTTTCAAAAAAAGTTGAAGTAGATAAATATAAATTGAAAACATCATCATGTAATATAGAATTATCAGCAAATGAGATTGCTATTGATTATGAAGAATATATAAAATTAATAGAAAATAAAAAGTTTGAATGGATTAGAAAAATTATTTAAAAAATAGTGTTGTTTACATAATTTTATAAAAAATGCTATAATTATATTGATTATATGTTTTTCTAAAGGAGGGAACTATATGGTTAATGCAATTATAGCAGATGATAACAAAGATTTATGTATGACACTAGCAAATGAGCTAAATGTTACAAAAGAAATGAAAGTACTTGAAATGATAAATGATGGTACAAAAGTGATACAAGAGATAAAGAGATTAAAACCAGAAATCATTATTTTAGATTTAAAGATGCCAGGAAGAAATGGATTACAAATTATAGAAGATATAGAAAATGATGATTCAATAGAAACAAAAGTAGTTGTATTTTCAGGAGAAATGAATTATATTGCTAAAGCTAAAAACTATAATTGCGTAATCAGTTATCTGACAAAAATACTATGTTTTGAAGAAATAGGGGTGAGAATAAAGCAAATAGCACAAGATATAGGGGGAAAGAGTATCAATCAAAAAATATTAGAATATTTGTTAGATTTGGGCTTTTCGACATCTAAACAAGGAACGATATATTTAAAAGATTGTATTCGTATATTTTTATTAAAAAGAGAAGAAGAATGCAAAGTAAAAGAATTGTTTAAAATGGTAGCAAGTACAAACCAAGTTCCAAGTTATAGAGTAAAAAATAATATACATACTTCAACACGAGCAGTTTGGAATTTAGGAAATCAAGAACATATTATAGAAAAATTGAAATTAGGATATACAGAAGAAATGTCGCCTAAAAAAGTAATAACAATGGCACAATATTATATAGATATAGATTAAATAAAAAAGTCTTAACTTCAATTATTAATAAAGTTAAGGCTTTTTCTTTTTAGATTTGATTTTATTAATTTCTTGTAATGTCTGATCTAAATTATATTTTAGATGAATATAAGAAATTCTTTTTTCTAAATCAGTTTTTTTCTCTTTTCTGTTTTTATAAGTATTTCGCTTAATTATCATATTTCCCACCTGGTAAGCATTATATGATAGAAATACTTATAATACTGGAAAAGTACTAATAGTTATAATTATATAGAAAAAGTTGTAAAAATAAATTGAAAAGTATAAAAAGGTATAAAAAAGTATAGTTTTAAAATAAAATGTAAGAGCAATAGAGAATTGACATTTTATGTAAAATAGATTATAATATAAATAGATTAAGTGCTAAATGCCAATATCTAAGTAAATCTCGTGTTTACTGTTAAACCTGTCAACTTAGTAAAAATTTTTAAATTTTTGGAGGTAAGAAAAATGGAAAATATGGGTATTCAGAAACTGACAAAAGAGTTAAAAAAACTCAATCCAAACATTAATATTCGCTTTGAAGCAGACAGCTACCCTGCAATCATCATCGCAAGATGTTCAGATTGTACTATGCTTAATCTTCCAGCAGGATATTACTGCAATGGCAAGAATGGGCTGACAAACAAGCACAATACGACTTCTGGTCAATATGAAAGCTTTGAGCTGATGACCGAGTATGAGTACCTTGCGAATCTGGCTTAACAGCCGGTCCCCATTGATGTTTAATTGATGGGGACTTTTCCATTATTATAGAAAAATTTTTAAAAAGCTAGTAAATTTTTGAATAAATGTGGTATAATATAAAATATAGGAAGGTCGTGATATTATGCAAAGAGAAATAACTGTTAGAGAATTTGAAAATACTGTTAGTGCAGTAGATGATATAGAAGAACCAATAATTGTAAAAAGAGATAATAAAAAAGATTTAGTAGTAATTAGTTTAGAGAAATATCAAAAAGAAGTATTTTTAAACAAACTAGAAAAAAGCAAAAAAGAATATGAAAAAGGTCAAGTTCACAGTGCTAGGACTGTTTTTAAGGGGTTGAGAGAAAAATATGGATACTAATACCTATGAAATTGTCTTTACAGATACAGCAAAAGAAGAACTTGAAGAAATCTATGAATATATTTCAGAACACTTATTAGAAGTAGGAGCAGCTAACAGATTAATGGATAAAATTGAACAAAGTATTTTGAGATTAGAACAAAATCCATATTCTTGTGTAGAAGTACATATTAAACCTCACAATAATATATATAGAAAATTAGTCATAGATAATTATATTGCATTATATGAAGTAGAAGAAACATATAAGCAAGTTGTTATTTATAGAGTGTTATATGGAAAAAGAGATTATTTAAAAATGGAAGATCAATGAGAAATCTTCCATTTTTGTATTGTATCTTATTTATTTCTATTAATCCATTCTATAAATTCCTCTTGTGTAATTTTGTGTGATTTATAACTATTGACCTTTTTCTTTCCAATTTGTTGAAAATGCTTATAATCTAATTCATAATCTGTAATATCTTTATACCTAGAAGCCTTATATGCTTTATTATTATAAACCTGAGTAAATAGAGAAAGAGCGGCATCATTATTTTTGGATTCCAAGTATTTTTTATTTCTACCAATTTGCTTACAAGTTTTTGTATTATAACCAGGAGCAATATTATTACAATAGTTGGTGTTACGATTAGAAGTTATGAAATATTTACCACAATAATTACAAATTTTTAAAATGATATTATCTTTTATGATTTCACTCAATTCAAACTTTAAAAGAGAAGATATATCATTAGGAATATATAAGGAATTTGAATAAGCGGTACATTGTTTATTTTTTATAAGGTTAGCAAGTTCAAGTTCAGTACAATTGGAATCATCAACATCTGACAATGTATTTAAGCGAATTATTTGAAATGAATTACTTTGTAGTAAACTAGGATTATCAGGCAAATATTCTAAAATACATAGTCTTTCAAATGGTGTTAAATTAGCAGTTTTCTTATTAGGAGAGAAAACACAATAATCTAAAATGCTATTAATATCTTTTTGATAGGAAATCAGTATTTTCTTATATTTTTTTATTATCTTTTCTACAAAAGAATTGTATATAGAAGATGGACATTTAGCATCTTTAAATAATGACATTAGCTTTTTGTTTTCTAATCCCAATAAGCAGTATTTATTAAAAAAATTAATAAAATCTTTTTTATTTGAAAAATCTGTATTTTGAAAATCAGTAATAATAGTACCATAGTCTTGATAGAAAATTTTATAATCATTAGATAGAGTAAAAACATCACTTTTTTTATCATATAAAATATCTAATTTTATAATAATTTCACTATTATTTTCAGGACTAATAGCAATACCAAGATTACCAATTATAGTTTGTAAATACTGGTCTTTTAACATTTTTATACCTCTTTTTTACAAAGACAGAAAATAAAAAAAATATGAAATTCTGTCTTTAGCAATAATGAGCCAATTTTATTGACTTTAGATAAAAGGAATTTTATAATTCACTTATAGATTACAAAGACATTTTAAAACAGTAGCTGTCTTTGTAATTTGAAAAGGAAATATATAGTATAATTATAAAATCCCCTTTATTCATCTTCCAAATTATACTATATATATCCTTGAAAATCAACATATATAGGGATTTTTTATAGATTCCTATATCTAACATCATGGAAAAAACTGTGTAAACAGATTTTGAACTATTAAAATGGAAGGAGGCAAGTATAGTGTGGAAAAAAGAGAAAAAATTGAAAAAATGTATTTTATACAAAAGATGTCTTTAACCAATATAGCAAAAGAATTAAAAGTATCAGTTAGTTATGTTTCAAGACTATTAAGAGATAATGAAAAATATCATGATGAGCAAGAAATAAGGAAACAAGAAAATCAACTTAAAAGAAAAAAGCAACAAAAAGAATTAATTTATAGTCAGAGAAAAGAAAAAGCAAGACAAAGACTACTTGAAAATCAAGCAATGAAAAGATTGCATGAACAAGCTACAAAAGAAATGTCAAAAGGAAGAACATTAGGAAATGAAACACTTAGAAGATGGTGTAGCTTATATAATTACAATAAAGATAAAAAATGTTATGAATTTAATACTAATGAAGCACTAAAGCCTAGAGATTTCCCATTATACATAAAAGTATGATATTTTTTAGGAAGAAAAGGGAAAAAGAAAAAATTACAAAATTTGAAGGGGTAGCATATGCTAAAGTAGCTTTGCATTTTTTACAAGCATTACACATTGAAATAACTCCAAAAAATTTAGCGGATCAACTATGGCTTATCTATGATTTGTATGAAACCTTTGAGATTGTAAGGCAAGCAAGAAAATATTAAAAAATTTTTTTAAAATGTACTTTTAAAGCAAAAGTATATAAAATCTTGTTATAGCAATATTTACAATTATTAAATTATAGGA
>CANOYI010000016.1 GCA_947571515.1 uncultured Clostridium sp.
GTATGCGTTAGCTGGCAAATGAGATTTTAATTTATGAGACGTACGTTGTTTACGTTGATTAAATTAAAATCGAAATTTAACAACGCCAAATGCCAATTATTTTTCAACTTATATTCCCTTAAAATATTTTTAATCTTACAATTATAGTATTGCCTTTTTTCTCAAACCAATACCATTTTATACCAAAAAAGAATACTTTTCAAGTATTCTTTTCATATATTTTATGTTTGTTTCTTTTTATTTTTTCTAATTCTTCTTGTGTGATTTCTGTCATTATTTTAATGGTTTCTTCATCTATACTATTTTCTAGCATTTTTAAGATAATTGACATTTTATATTCTTTCTTTCCTTTCTCAATTCCTTTCTCAATTCCTTTCTCAATTCCTTTCTCAATTCCTTGCTTAATTCCTTGTTTCATTCCCTTTTCTAAACCTTCTTTCAATCCTTGTTCCATTTTTTCATCGAACTTTCTATCCCAATATCTTTCTAATGCAGTTAATCCCATATGATTACCTCCTTCTTTACTTTTTATTTTTTGAATAAACTCTTTTATCTTTTTTTCATCCATTTTTCTCTTTAAAGAACCATACATCATTTGTATTATTATATTAATTTCTTTATCTGTAAAATTTTCATGTTCTATCCTAGCAAAATATTTTTCTATCTCACCCTCCTTTTCCACTTTTTCTAATAATAACATTTTCGATAAAAAATTATTTTGATGCCATAATTCTTCTTGTGTTAAACAATTAATGTCTATTAAGTTGTAAGAAGCAAATGTTGTTCTTTCTACCCCTTTTAATCTCATCTGACATTCTTCAAAATATTTTTGGGCATTCCATTTTCTTTTTCCTGTATATAATACAATTGGATAAACAACTGGCATTTTATAACTTTTATTTTTTAACTTTTCTCTATCAACTGTATTTCTGATAATTTCTAAACAATAATTCAATATTCGATAAGCCATAGAATAATCAACTTGCGACTGTTGTTCAATTAAGAAAAATATATCTTCTTCTTTTTTCTTATAAACTAAATCTGATTCTTTTGATTTGAAATTTTGTGTTATAAAACTACTATTGTATTTCTCAATTTCCTCTTTTTGGATTTCATATTCCGTATTTTCTATTTTCAACACTTTATTGATAAATTGAACAGCTTCTGTTTTATCATCTAAAATCATTTTGTATCCTTTGTCTTTATATTGATGTATCTTTTGAAAATTGTATTCTGTATTTTCTTCCATTAGCTTAGCATACTTACGTTCCTCTCTTGTGTACTTTAAATAATCTTGATATGTAAATTTTTCCATATTCTTTTCCTTTCCTAATTTTAGTTCTTTTTTATGTTGAAGTCAATTTTTATTTTATAGTAAAAACATTTGTATTTTCTGGCTTGTGCTGATTTTCTTTTATTATCTCTTTTTTTCTTATTTTTTACTTGATTTGATTTTTTTGATATAAATAAATGAAATTTAATTTTTGAATTAATATCTTATCGAAATTTTTTGTACAGAACAAAAGAGGCATGATTGAAAAATTTTGACCTTTTAGATTACTCTTCATGCCTCGTCTTTGTTCGCTCGCCAATTTTACGAAGTAAAATTGTGTGAAATGCTTTCTATTATAGGAAGTTCGGAGAACTTTCCTATAATAGAACAATAGTGGGCTGATTAATATTTATAAAAATTAATATGTAGAGTTCTGCCCACGTTTAATTGTTCGTCCGCGAAAAATTGCTTTACAATTTTTCTGTAGAATGTATTTATATTATAGGAAATTCGAAGAGCTTTCCTATAATATAAAATGAAACAGATTATGTCTATATCATAATCTGTTTCTTAGTTTTTGTCAATCCTTTTCGGAAAATTTTATTAAATTACTCTTTACTCATCAATGGTCGAAATTCCAAGTGTAATCTCCTCTAGCACATCTAATAACACTCTAACCGTATCTAGTGCTGTAAAAATCGGAATATTATTATCAACCGCACATCTTCTAATCATCGCACCATCTGTCTCTTGGTCAATCGAATCAATATTTCTTGTATTAATCACATAATTTACATATCCTTTTCTCATAGAATCCAATATTTCTTCGCTACCTTCGCTAATCTTCTTTTTAATTCTAGTTCGAATACCTTGTTCTTTTAAGAATTTAGCCGTTCCTTCCGTGGATTCTATATTAAATCCTAAATTATAAAATCTTTGAATTAGAGGAAGTGCTTCCTCCTTATCCTTATTAGCAATTGTTACAAAAATCGTTCCATAATTGGCTAAATGCATACCAGAAGATTGAAGTGCTTTATACAACGCTCTTGTCAATTTTTTATCATAACCAATTGCTTCTCCTGTTGACTTCATTTCCGGCGAAAGACATGCATCTAAACCATTCAATTTAGAAAACGAAAAGGCCGGTGCTTTGACATACCATTTTTCTTTTTCTTTTGGATAAACCTCTGTAATTCCTTGCTCTTTTAAAGTTTTTCCAAGCATTACTAATGTTCCTATATCAGCTAAAGAATATCCTGTTGATTTCGAGATAAATGGCACCGTTCTTGAAGATCTTGGATTTACTTCAATGACATAAACATCTTCGTTTTTATCTACAATAAACTGAATATTATATAATCCAATAATGCCAATTCCTAATCCTAATTTTATCGTATAATCTAAAATTGTCTGTTTTGCTTTTTCACTCACACTAAAGGTCGGATAAATACTAATACTATCACCTGAATGAATTCCTGTTTTTTCAACATGTTCCATAATACCAGGTACAAATACATCTTTTCCATCACATACTGCATCCACTTCTAATTCTTTCCCTGTAATATATTTATCTACCAAAACAGGTTGTTTGGTATTGACTTCTACAGCCGTTTTTAGGTATTTTTCTAAAGCCTGTTTATTGGAAACAATTTGCATCGCTCTTCCACCTAATACATAGCTTGGTCTAACTAAAACAGGATACCCAATTTCTTCTGCTACTTTAATGCCGTCTTCTATTTTGGTTACTGCCTGTCCCTTTGGTTGTAATAATTTTAGTTCCTTCATTACCTTTTCAAAAGCATCCCTATTTTCTGCTTTTTCTATCGCTATTACATCTGTTCCAATGATTTTAACTCCTAAATTAGAAAGTGGTTCTGCCAAGTTAATAGCTGTTTGCCCTCCTAATGCTGCAATTACTCCTTCTGGTTTTTCTAGGTCAATAATATTCATAACATCTTCTACCGTTAGTGGTTCAAAATATAACTTATCACTCGTCGTATAATCGGTTGATACCGTTTCTGGATTGTTATTAATGATAATAGCTTCATATCCCGCTTCTTTAATGGTTTTTATCGCATGAACCGTAGAATAATCAAATTCCACACCTTGTCCAATTCTGATTGGCCCTGCTCCTAGTACAATCATTTTCTTTTTGTTACTGATGATAGACTCATTTTCTTCTTCATAGGTTGAATAGAAATATGGCACATAGCTTTCAAACTCACTACTACAAGTATCAATCATTTTGTAAACAGGATAAATATTCTCTTTCTTTCTTAGTAAATAAACCTCTTCTTCTGTTTTTCCCCATACTTTAGCAATGTATTTATCACTAAATCCCATTTTCTTCACATATTTCAAAACATCTATATGATCCTTATTTTCTGCTAATATTTTTTCTGCTTTTATGATATTTTTAATCTTGTCCAAGAAAAACATATCAATTTTTGTGATATTATAAATCAAGCCTAAATCTACATCTCTTCTCACCAATTCTGCTATCGCATAGATTCTATCATCGGTTCCATCTTTGATATAAGTCATTAATTCTTCTGTTTCGATTTCGTTAAATTTGTCCATTTGAATATGACAAACACCAATTTCTAAAGAACGAATTGCTTTTAACAAGCTCTCTTCTAAAGTTCTTCCTACACTCATTACTTCTCCTGTTGCTTTCATTTGCGTGCTTAATTTATTAGAAGCAAGAGTAAATTTATCAAATGGAAATCTTGCCACTTTTGAAACCACATAATCTAATGCTGGTTCAAAACTAGCTGGTGTGTTAGCTAACATGATTTCATCTAACCTCATACCAATTGCAATTTTGCTAGATACTCTAGCGATTGGATATCCGCTTGCTTTAGAAGCCAATGCTGATGAACGCGATACTCTTGGGTTTACTTCAATTAAATAATAGTTGAAAGAATGTGGGTCTAGTGCAAATTGAACATTACATCCTCCTTCAATTTTCAAGGCTCTAATAATTTTCAAGGCACTATCTCTTAATAGTTGATACTCCTTATTGGTCAAAGTTTGGCTTGGTGCCACAACAATCGAATCCCCTGTGTGAATTCCTACTGGATCTAAATTTTCCATATTACATACGGTAATTGCGGTATCATTTTTATCTCGAATTACCTCATATTCTATTTCTTTATAACCTTTGATACTTTTTTCCACTAAAACTTGCCCTACTGGGGAAAGTTTTAAAGCATGTTTCATAATCTCTTTTAATTCTTCTTCATCATCAGCAAAACCTCCACCTGTACCTCCTAAGGTAAAAGCAGGTCTTAAAACTACTGGATAACCTATTTTATTAGCAGCTTCCATTCCTTCTTCAATAGAGGTTGCTATAACAGAATCTAATACTGGCTCTCCTAATTCTTGACATAGTTGTTTGAATTTTTCTCTATCTTCTGCTCTTTCAATACTTTCACTACTCGTTCCTAAAAGTTCTACCTGACATTCTTGCAAAATCCCTTTTTGATATAATTGCATGGCAATATTAAGACCTGTTTGCCCTCCTATTCCTGGAAGAATGGCATCTGGTCTTTCATACCTTATAATTTTAGCAACATATTCTAATGTTAATGGTTCCATATAAACTTTATCTGCAATCGATGTATCTGTCATAATGGTAGCTGGATTCGAGTTTACTAATATGACCTTATATCCCTCTTCTTTTAAGGCAAGACAAGCTTGTGTTCCTGCATAATCAAATTCTGCTGCTTGTCCAATTACAATTGGTCCTGAACCAATTACTAGTACTGTTTTGATATCTTTTCTTTTTGGCATTTTTCTTCACCTTTCTTCATTTAATTTTATGACTATTAAATACTTTATTCTATTAACTTAACTTGCTAAATTTTAAAAAAGTGAATTGAAAGTAATTGAAGTAGAAATTCTTGATTAATTTTATGGAAAGATTTGTTAGCTGTATGAAGCAAAGCGAATTACAGATAACTTATTCGTAAGAAGTTCATGCTTGACGTGGAAGGGAGCCATAAAATTGATTTAGAATTTCTCTAAAAAATTAGCTTGAACAAACTTTTTAAAAATTTAGCATAGTTTAAGTTGTTAATATCTAAAAAATATATTAACTTTGGTATAACTATTTATTCAATAATGTAATAAACTTATCAAACAAATACCCACTATCCTGTGGACCTGGTGCACTCTCTGGGTGATACTGCACACTAAACACCTTATCCTTTTTGCACTCTACTCCTTCAATGGTATCATCCAAAATATTCTTATGAGTCGCTGTTAGATCTGTCTTCTTCAAAGATTCATCATCTACCGCATAACTATGATTTTGACTTGTTATTTCTATTTTACCATTTTCCAAATTGATAACTGGGTGATTGCCACCTCTATGACCAAACTTCAATTTATAAGTTTTTGCACCATAAGCTAGGCTTATCATTTGATGTCCTAAACAAATCCCAAAGATTGGATATTTTCCTTTTAGTTCTTTCACAAGTTGTATTACCTCTGTTACATCTTCTGGGTCACCTGGTCCATTGGATAAAAATATGCCATCTGGTTTCAAATTTATAATCTCCTCTGCTGTTGTATGATAAGGAACTACTGTTACATTACATCCTCTTGCATTCAAGCTTCTTACGATATTCAATTTAATACCACAATCAACTGCTACCACATTATATTTTGCATTAGCGGTTCTAGAATACCACTTTTTCTTGCAACTCACTTTTGCTACCGCATCTCTTGGTATGTCAGTTTGTTGTAATTTTTTTAAAGCTTCTTGTTTGCTGGTTTGAATATCTGTTATGATTACCTTTCTACTTCCTTTTTCTCGAATACTTCTTGTTAATTTTCTGGTATCAATTCCTGCTATTGCTGGTATATCATTTTCCTCTAAATATTCAGACAAGGTTTTCGTATAGCGAAAGTTACTTGGTAAATCATTATATTCTCTTACCACCATTCCCCCTATGGTTGGTTGCTTGGTCTCATAATCATCATCTGTTATTCCATAATTTCCAATTAGCGGATACGTCATAACCACCATTTGATAGGTATAAGATGGATCTGATACAATTTCTTGATATCCTACCATAGAGGTATTGAATACAATTTCACAAATAGCTTCTTTGTCTGCTCCAAAGCTATATCCATAATATTCTTCTCCATCTTCTAATACGATTTTTTTGTTGAATTCTTTCATACGATACTCCTTCCATAAATCAAAACTAGAATTTAGCTTTGACCACATCTATCTTCTACTAAAAGTTATTTAGCAACGATAACTTTCCTAGAATAGAACAAAAGCGGACATTAATAACATTTTTTCTGTTTTAAGCATTGCAAAGTCCGCGTCTTTGTTCGCCTGCGAAAAATTGCCCAGCAATTTTTCTGTGGAATATATTTATATTATAGAAAGTTCGGATAACTTTCCTAGAATATAAAAAAAATAAGGAACACAAATCCTTATTTATTATGCAAATAAAAATAAAACAACGATTAAGAAAACTTTTAGCATTGCTATTGAATTTGCTTTTCTTACATCTCTTTTCATTTTTATTAACATCCTTTCTTTTTAAGTTAGCTGTTCAAGTTTTGCTTGTTACAGATAACTTATGCAAAATGCTTTAGCATTTTGTATTCCTCTATTATTATATCTTTCATATTATAACAAATTTTGACTCTAAATTGCAATAGTTTTGTAGAATTTTTCATACCTTGTATGTCGCAACTTCCAAAAGAACAAATCGGAAAGCCTTAAGATTAGCATAATTTAAACTTTTTTCTTTGGCTTTCCGTTAATTTGTTCGTGTGCCAAATTTATGAAATAAATTTGTGTACAATGTTTTTTATATATTAGAAAGTCTGTATGACTTTCCTAATATATAAAATATTACTAGTCTGTAAGTTGCTCCGTAGTAACCTGAAAACCAGCAGATTTTTACAATCTACTGGTTTTTGAATTACTATCTCTTTATATTTTATTAATTTCTACTAGCAATATAACATGCCAAATCAACCAATTTATTTGAATATCCCCATTCATTATCATACCAAGCAACCAATTTCACAAAAGTATCTGTTAACATGATACCTGCTGTACTATCAAAAATAGAAGTATGTGGATCTGTTGTGAAATCAGAAGAAACAACTGGATCTGTTACATATTCAACAATTCCCTTCATTTCATTCTCAGAAGCTTTTTTCATAGCATTACATATTTCTTCCATAGTAGTAGATTTCTCTAAATTACAAGTCAAATCAACAACAGAAACATCAACAGTTGGAACTCTAAATGCCATACCTGTTAATTTTCCATTTAATGCTGGAATAACCTTTCCAACTGCTTTTGCAGCACCTGTTGAAGATGGAATAATATTGGCCGCTGCTGCTCTACCACCTCTCCAATCTTTTTTTGATGCTCCATCAACAGTTTTTTGTGTAGCTGTTGTGCTATGCACTGTTGTCATTAATCCATCTTTAATTCCAAAATTATCATTAATAACTTTAGCAAGTGGTGCTAAACAGTTTGTTGTACAAGATGCATTAGAAACAATATTCATACTTGGGTCATATTCTGTATGATTAACACCCATAACAAACATAGGTGCATCTTTAGACGGTGCACTAATAATAACCTTTTTAGCCCCTGCATCAATATGAGCTTGTGCCTTCTCAAGAGTTGTAAACACACCAGAACACTCTAACACATAATCAACACCTAAATCTCCCCATGGGATATTATGTGGATCCATCTCATTAAATACCTTTATATCTCTTCCATTCACAGTTAAAACATTGTCTTTTCCTTCTACTGTTCCTTCAAACTTTCCATGAACTGTATCATATTTTGTCATATACGCCATATAATCTGCTGTTATAAATGGGTCATTAATCGCAATAACCTCTACTTCCTCTTTCTTTAATGCTGCTTGGAAAGACAAATTTCCAATTCTTCCAAATCCATTAATTCCAATCTTTACTGACATAAAATTTCCTCCTTCTTTCGATGCTTTAAAATCACGACAAATTACATTTCGCTTTTGGCATCTTTTCATTATATTATAGTATTACCCAAATTCCTTGAGCAAATCCATTCTATACCAAAAAAGAATACATTGCAAGTACTTTTTTATTTTTTGGGATGGCGAGTTTGTGCCTGTCCCAAACTCGCCACCCTCTCTAACACTATAACAAACATAGCGTGAGACCAGCCAAGGCCTAAAACCCAGTTTGGTTGCAATGTATTATTGTCTACTTGCTCGCCTAAAAAGCTATGATTTCCTGCTGTTTTTACGACGAAGTCAAAGGTTTCTTTTGCTTTTTTCTTTTCGCCTATTTCTAGGTAATATAATGTCATCCACAAATTGGCAATTGGCCAAGGATTACCATTTCTATAATGGTCTCCTTCAAATCTCTGATAACCTCCTGTGTAGGTTCTTAATGATAAGTTGATTCTTTCGATTGTGTTTACGATTTTCTTTTCTTTTGGTTTGAATACTTGGAATGGCGTAACAGCTCCTATCATGCTAATATCCATTTTTTGGTCTTCCGTATTTCTTAAATAAGTTTTCTTTTCTTCGTCATACATATTTTGATTGATATATTTTTTGATCTCAGTTTGTAATTTTTCTAATTCTCTCTCACTTTTTACTATTTTTTCGTCTTTTAATCGATTGTTTTCAAAGTCAGACGTTTTCCCTCCTAGCACTCTATAAATCTTCATCATACATTCAAAAGCAGCATAGATACTAGCTAAAGAATAGAAATGAATTCCTTCATTCATCTCCCATAAATCATAACTTACGTGATATTTATGTCCTTGGTGATTGACATTTGCTTCCATTTCTTGTTGCACTTTGTCTTTATCATATTCATCCTGACCTTCTATACTTAGCCAGTCTTTTACATATCTTTTCAAAAAGTCTACTGCTTTTTCGCACATTTGCAAATTGTCTTTTAGAAATTTTTCTGATTTGGTATATTGATAGTGTTCATATACACCATACACAACACTTGCTGTTTCATCAATTTGATATCCCCAAGCTGGTGCCAATTTTCCATCTGTAAAAAATCTTTGCTCCCACATTCCATTTTTACTTTGTGTTTTTTTGCAAAATACTTTATAAAATTTATCTGTTTCTTTTTCCATTTTTAAAAGATCCATTGCCTTTGTCATAAATACGGCATCTCTTGTCCAGCAATAAGCATATCTTCCGCATTGTGTAAAGTTTTCATCTACTTCTGCTGAAGCAATCATTCCTCCTGTTTCTGGATTTGTTAAAAGTGGAAATAGCAAAATACTTCTTTTATAAATATCATAAATTTTTTCTTCATAACTATTCTGTGGTTCTCCTAAATTCAAACCATTATGCGATTTTACATATTTTCTCCAATAGGCTTTTGTATTGCTATATTCTTTATTCAAATCTATCTTTTTAATTCTTTCAATTTCTTTTTCGATTTCTGATATATTCTTATTTTCACCAATTGCTATACAAATTTCTAACGTTTTCTTTTCTTGTGGTCGAATCACTCCTAAATCATAGCAAATGCTGGTATCCTTTGACATTCCTATATAATCTTTGTCATAAATTTCTCCTCTTTTGATGGTTTCTTTACTTCCATTAATTTGATGTTTTGAAATCTTGTGTCCTTTGGCAAAAGTTGAAAAAGTGAAATCATGGGCATATTGCATCATACCTCCATCTATTATTTTACAACTTACATGATTATTATAATCTGATAATAATTCAGAATGGATATAAAACGCTGTCTCTAAATCAATCTTCCCATCATTTAAGAAAACGTATCTTTTTACTAATACATTTTCTTTGATCATTACATAATCTGTTTGAAGAATTTTTAGATTAAAATAAGTATTTGTCACCTCTGTGTTCAACACATTAGTATCTGTGTCATAATACTGTTGATAAACATTGTTGATATCATCATGCAAATAAATCAAGTCTGAATTGTTGATTTTGACTCCTGTATGAAAGTAATCTATATATTGTCTACTATCTTTACTTGGGAAATAAATTCTCTGCATTTCTCCTTTCCCTGTAAAAGTTGCTAACATATTTTTATTCCCAATCATTGCTTCATTAAAATACTTGTTTTCCATCTTTTTCTCCTTTGATTGATCCATGGCGAGTCTGTGCCTGTCCCAAACTCGCCACTCATCCTTCTATTACATTTAAAATTTGTTTTTCTAAGTCTTTGATTTTTTCGTTAATTCTAAAGATGTCTGCATCTTTTAAGTTATTGTCATCGATATCTTGTCTTACATAGCTGTCCATGTCTTTGATTTCCTCTTTTAATTTTTCTAATCTTCCTATGACTTCTGTTCTTAATGTTTTGTTTATTTTTCTTTCTATTTTATGAGTCATTTCTATTTTGTCTTCGATACCATTGATTTCATAGGTTTCTCCAAATTCTGGAATGGTAACTCCGATTCCGTGCATCGGTTTCTATTTTTTGTGCTAATATATCTTGTGATTCTTCTTCTCCATGTACTAGGAAGATATGTTTTGGTTTGTTGATAAAAGAATAGATAAAGTCCATAAGTCCTTCTTGGTCTGCATGACCTGAATATCCTTCAATATATTCTACTCTAGCATTTACAGCTATTTCTTCCCCAAATATTTTGACGGTTTTAGCACCATTTACAATGCTATAGCCCAAAGTTCCTGGTGCTTGATAGCCAACAAATAGTATCGTAGATTTTGGATTCCATAGATTATGTTTTAGATGATGTTTGATTCTCCCGACATCACACATACCACTTGCTGATATGATAATACTTGGTGTATCATCTTCATTTAGAGCTTTAGATTCTTCGGCTGTTTGTGTAAATTTTAATCCTGGGAATTCAAGAGGATTATCTCCTTTCATGATTTCTTCTTGAATTTGCTCTTCAAAAAGATTAGTATTTTCTCTAAATACTTCTGTTGCTGATATAGCTAATGGGCTATCCACATAAACATTTGACTTCATTAAGGTTTTATATTTTCTTCTAAATTCTTGGTCATCTTTTGTTTCTTTTAATTTATTGATTTCATATAAAATTTCTTGTGTTCTTCCGAACAGCAAAAGAAGGGATTACGACACTTCCTTCCTTATCTAATGTCTCTGATACGATATCTAAGAAAAGTTCTGCCTTTTCGTCATTTCTTAGATGCATTCTACTTCCATAGGTAGACTCCATAACTACGTAATCAGCACTTTCTATCATGGTTGGTGAGTCTAATAGTGGGATATCATTGTTTCCTAAATCTCCTGTAAATATCGTTTTGGTTTCTTTTCCTTCTTCTTTTGTCCATAACTCAATGATACTAGAACCAAGCATATGTCCTGCATCATTCAATCTAACATGGATATCTGGTGTAATTTCTACAATTTCATCATATTGTATTGGTTCAAAAATCTCTAAACATCTTGCTGCTTCTTCTGCTGTATATAATGGTGGAATTTCGCTTTCCCCTTTTCTTTTTCTCTTTCGGTTTTTCCATTCATTTTCCATTTCTTGAATATGTCCACTATCTGGTAACATTAAAGCACATAAATCACAGGTTGCTTTATGGGCATAAATCTTATTTCTAAAACCTTGCTTATATAATTTGGGTATTCTTCCTGAATGATCGATATGAGCATGCGTCAATAGCATAAAATCAATGTCATTTGGATTGAACTCAAATTCTTCGGCATTTTGTGATTCTAATTCCGCTTTACCTTGCCACATTCCACAGTCCACTAAAAATTTCTTGCCACAAGCTTCCACTAAAAAGTTAGAACCTGTAACCGTTCTAGTTGCTCCTAAAAATGTAATTTTCATTCACTTACCATCCTTTCTATCGAGTGCAACAACACCAAATCGCGATTATTTTATTATAATTCACAGTATTATAAATTTATTATTAATAATTTATTTAGGCTAATCGTAACTTTATTTTTCAAACTCTCTTAATTAAAAATCTTAACCTTCCTATTCATTTTAAAAGTTAAATCTTTTTTATTTAGATTTTCTATCCCTTCCATTTCTATCTTTTCTTCAAATACATTTTCATCAAATAGTTGAACATAGTATTTGTCATTTTCCTTTATTAATTTAATATACAAATCCTCTAGATTAATCACTCTAACATAAAAAATATTTTTTAAAATTTGATAATCAATTTCTTTTTCTTTTGAAAAAACATCAACTATTTTTAACTCTTGTGCTTTTTTTAATAATGACATTTCTACCTTTTTCATTTGTGTTTTGATTTCTTCCATTTGTCCAATTGAATTTTTATCGTTAAATGGTAACAAACAGTAATATCGAAACTCATAAATAAGCTTCATTAATTCTGATTTTGTATCTACTTTCTTTATTTTCGTCTGGTAGCATAATAAAAATACTTTTTGTATTTTTATTATAATCATATCAATTGCATTTTGTAAATCTTTTGTATTTAATAGTTTCAAATATTTTTCTTTTGCCTCTAGCTCTTTTTTATATTCTACAAAGTTATGGGGATTTAGGATAGTATTTAATTTTTCTATTTCTTCTATTTTTTCTTCTCGTTCATCTGCCATCAACTTAGACAATATTTTAACACTAAAAATCTTTTCTTGCACTGGTAAATATTTATTTCTCTTTTCATATTCTTCTTGTAACATTTCTTTATTATTTAGTGTTTCATCCATTCGTTTAATTTCTTTTGTTAAGTTTAGTTTTTCTTTCGTAATTTCTTGTACAAATTTTTGGTTATCTTCTATTTTTCCTAACT
This sequence comes from uncultured Clostridium sp., assembly GCA_947571515.1. Lineage (GTDB taxonomy): Bacteria > Bacillota > Clostridia > TANB77 > CAG-508 > CAG-269. The sequence continues at coordinate 13,036 of CANOYI010000016.1, forward strand.
TTGATTCCACTTCTCTTTTTTCTTTTTGTAGCTGACTCTTTAATCTTTGATTAAATCGAACAGCTAACAACACAGATACAACATTTAAAAGTTCTATTAATTTTTCTTGTGCTTTTTGCCCATATTGTTTCTCTAATCTATCTTTAAAAGACTCAAAATAGTCCATAATATATTCTGTATTTTTAATCCAATGCTCTAAAAATTGATGTCCTACTAATATTCTGATATTTTGATAAACAATATTATGATAAATACTTTCGATTTCTCTTGGAATAGTTGTCCACGAATAACCATTAAAGTCACGCATTGGCTCAACAGTATCAATATTATTCCCTACATTAATTAAATCAGATAGTGTTTTATCAATCACATAATAATTGTCTTTGATAATTTTTTCATTTTTATCAATTTTTGAAATACAATATAACAATTTTCTTTCAATGGGATAGCATATAATTCTTTTTCTTGTTTTTTCTACTAAAAAAGTTTTATCCCCTAATATTTTTTTCTCTTTTGCATTTAATTTTATAACTTTTATATCATTACAATTGTTTTTTATACTATCAATGATAGATTGGATAAAGGCATCCTTGTCTTTTACATTTGGCTTGACTTTTTCATAATCTTTGTAAGCAGTTTCTATTTTGTACAAAATACTAAGAAGAATACTTTTTGTATTTTCATTAAAATATTTCTTCTCTAAAACTTCTTCCAATTCATTGTTATAATCTTTTTTCACAAGTTTATCTAAAAACTTATCGCTCTTCTTTTGCAAAATTTTTCTCCTTTCAGTTAATTTGAGACAAGAGGGACAGGTTTCAATTGTATCATATTTTTTGTCGTTTTTTGTCATTTCCCGCTATATTTTCGACATTTTTCTACTTGATTTTTGAGACAATTGGAACCTGTCCCTCTTGTCTCAGCTCCCTGTCTGCTCTGTTTCCTGGCTAGTTCCCATTTTTAGTTCATTCCATTTTTCCAAAGTCATCAATACCTCTCTTGGTTTACTTCCTTGGTAGCCAGAGATAACACCTCTTTCTTCCATTTGGTCGATAATTCTTCCTGCTCTTGCATATCCTACTTTAAATCTTCTTTGGATAAAAGATGTGGAAGCTTGACCTGTTTCTACAACTGTTTGAATCGCCTCCATTAAAAATGGGTCTGTATCGTCATCTTCTGCTGATTCTTGTGCCATCTCCTTCTCTGCTTTATTGCCATTTTCAATACTTTCTAAAATATCTTCACTATAAGTTGCTGTACCATTTGATTTTACGAAATCCACTATTTTTTCTACTTCGTCATCAGTAACAAAAGCACCTTGCACTCTGGATGGTTTTGGTGCACCTGATGGAAAATATAACATATCTCCTTTTCCTAACAATTTTTCAGCACCTACACTATCCAAAATCGTCCTAGAGTCTACTTGTGAAGATACCGCAAATGCTATTCTGGATGGTACATTTGCTTTGATTAATCCTGTAATTACATCAACAGATGGTCTTTGTGTTGCAATCACTAAGTGCATTCCTGCTGCTCTTGCTTTTTGTGCTAATCGACAAATTGCATCTTCTACATCACCTTTGGCTACCATCATTAAATCTGCTAACTCGTCCACGATAATAACAATTTGTGGCAATTGTCCTAATTCTTCATCATTTTCGATTGCTTTATTATAGCCTTTTAAGTCTCTTACTCCTTTTTCAGCAAATAAATTGTAACGATTATCCATCTCTTGCACTGCCCACGCCAAAGCTCCTGCTGCTTTCCTTGGGTCTGTTACCACTGGAATTAACAAATGTGGTATTCCATTATAAACGGATAATTCTACTACTTTAGGATCTACCATGACAAATTTTACTTCACTTGGTTTAGCATGGTAGATAATACTAGTAATAATTGTGTTGATACACACACTCTTTCCTGAACCTGTTGAACCAGCAATTAATACATGTGGCATTTTAGCAATATCTGCTAGTTGCACATTTCCTGCTACATCTTTTCCTAGTGCGATTGCTAATCTAGATTCGCATTCTCTAAAAACATCACTATCTAAAACTTCTCTTAGATGCACTGCTTCTCTTTCTGTATTTGGCACTTCAATACCAACTGCTTGTTTACCTGGTATTGGTGCTTCAATTCTAATCGTCTCTGCTGCTAAATTAAGGGCAATATCATCTGCCAAGTTAGCGATTTTGTTAACACGTACTCCCTCAGCTGGCTTCAACTCATATCTTGTAATAGCTGGTCCCACCGAAACATTTTCTACTTTAGCGGAAACGCCAAAACTATGTAGTGTTTTTTGTAATTTGGTTGCTGTATCCGTTAATACTTTTGCTCCACCTCTTAATGCCTTTTTGCTACCTTTGCTTAATATTTCTATTGGTGGATATTCATAATGTTCATCCTCGACAGTCATAGCATGTTCTAATTGCAAAACCGCTTTTGTCTTCTCTTCTTTTTGTTCTTCTACATCTTTAAATAAATTACTTTCAATAACATCTGGTTGTGATTCTGATTGCACTTCTGGCTCAACATCATCTATATCTGGCACTTTCATTTTTCTTCTTTCTTGCTTGGCTTGTAGTTTAGATTGTTTTGTCAATGGTTCTAAGTCATCTCCACTATGATCATATTTCTTCAAACCAACTTTTTCCTCTTCGCTATCTACGAATTCCCCTCCAAAATTAATATTGATTTGTTCGTTCATTTGAGCCTTTTCTTGTTTTGCTAATTCTTTTTGTGCTAATCTTTCTTCTCTTTCTCGTTTTCTACGTTGTGCAGGTGTCTCTCTTTCTTCTTTTTCTGCTTGTTTACGCATTTCTTCTCTTTCTGCCAATCTCTCTTCTTTTCTCTCTAGTGCATCATCTACCCATTTGCTAATCCATTCTGATAGATTAATTCCAAATGTAAATACTATTAATATAATGGCAATTCCCAAACAAAGAATAATAGCACCAATGTTTCCTAGTAATTTCGTAAGAGGTACTGCTCCACAAGAGCCAATAGCTCCTCCCCCTTTACTTTGAGAACCTAGGAGATAAGCATCTTTTACCACTTCTGACAGTTCTTTATAATTCTGTAATTCGCCAGATGAAACTTGAAATACACTAAACATAATACATAAACTCACTAATAAAATCCCATATTGTATCAACTTAGGCTGTAATTCTTCACTACCTTCAGATGCTAATTTAATAGCTATTACAAATATACCAATTGGTAATACATATTGTACAATTCCAAATAATCCACCTAATAATTCATTTAATTTTGCACCAATCACTCCTGATTTTGTATAAATTAAAACCGCTAAAAGGATACTTAGTATAATTAAAGTAACTATTGTCATATCTGCTTTAGAAGCTCTATTTTTTTTCTTTTTATATTTTTTCTTTTTTGCCATTTTAATCTCATTCCTTCCTCAAGGCACAAATTCAGTTGGAAAAGAATTTAAAAAGTCAGACTCAAAAGTCGTTGCTTAGTGACTTCTGACATCTGACTTTTGATTTCTTATTTTAATTCTTTTCTACTATTTTGTATCGTTTTTATCGTATCTTCTAATGAAAGTTGCATTAGTTTTAATGCTTCTGTCATATCACTTCCTAATTTATCTAATGTATCATTTAAAACATCTTCTGTATTTGCTAATAAACTATCTGCATACTCTTTCGTACCTGCTGATATTTCTCTTGACATCTCATTTGCTGTCTCTATAATTTCTGTCTTTTGGTCATAGGCTTTTCTTGTTATTTCATGTTCATCAATCATTGCTATAATTCTATTTTCTGCTTCTTTTACAATGCCATCTGCTTCTTTTTTAGCCTCTACCAAAATACGTTGTCTTTCTTCCTTTACCCATTTAGCTTGTTTTAATTCATCTGGAAGCTTTAATCGAATTTCCTTGATTAAATCTAACATTTCATCTTTATCTACTACACCTTTTGAAGAAAATGGTAGATTTCTACTCGTTTCTAATAATTCCTCTAATGTTTCTAATAATGTAAATATTTCCATGGTTTACCCCTTTCTTTTTTGTCCTAAGAAGATAAGATGTGCTCTTCCATATTTTCTTTCATCCATGATTTCTATTTCTAAATTTTTTAGCTGTTCTTTTATTCTTTTTTCTTGGTCTGTTTCAATTACTATCATACTTTCTTCATTTAATAACTCATTATTATTTAATAATATTTTAACAGCCTCATAAGCAAAGTCTGTTTCATAGGGTGGATCGATAAATATAAGATCTAGTTTTTGTTTTATTTTAGTTCTTAATAATTCCTTAAAATCCATTTGGTATAATTCAACTTGTTCTTGTGTATGCGTTTTTTCTATATTTTTCTTTATAATGTTAATGGCTTGCTTTGCTTTATCACATAAAATAGCTTTCTTCGCACCTCTGCTTATTGCTTCTATTCCGACAAGCCCCACTTCCTGCAAATAAATCTAAAAAAATACTGTCTTGAAGTTCATATTGAAGAATATTGAACAAGGATTCTCGTTCTCTATCTAATGTTGGTCTTGTATTTTCTCCTTCTAATGTGTATAACTTTGTACCTTTTGCTTTTCCACCTATTATTCTCATATTTTGCCTTTCTTTGATACTACTATTTTATTCTTTTTTTGGATAATGTCAAGAGTATTCATAGAAATGTAACATACATTTAACAGTTCTGTAATATCCTTCCTAAATTGTAATATTTATCGTCAAAAAAATAATAAATTCCACTTTATTAGAGCTTCTTTCTATTTTTTAATTTGTTTTAAAATTTCAAAAAAACTATCTATTTCTTTCATAGATAGTTTTTCTTTTGTGTTTTTGTATTAAATTATAGTTCTTCTTTATTGATGTCTTTTAATAATTCTAATTGAGATATTAATAACGATTCCATTTTTGCTTTATAGATTTCAAATTGTTTTTTTACGTCTTCTAATTCTTTTCTCTTTGCTATAATCTCATTATCTATGTCACTTGCATGTTTTTGTGCTCTTCCTTTTGCCTCATTGATAATTTGGTCTGCTTGTTGTTGGGCCACACTTTTTACATCTTCTGCTGTTGATTGGGCCATTAGCAAAGTACTTTGTAATGTTTCTTCAATTGTTTTATAGTGTTCTAAATTTTCTGTTAATTCTTCCACTTTTGCTCTTAACTCTGTTGCCTCTTTATAATTTCTTGAATAATCTTCTGTTAAGTCATCTAAAAAATCATCTACTTCTTCCACACTATATCCATTCATCATTTGTTTTGAAAATTTCTTATTTTCTATATCTAATGGCGTTATCATCGTTTTCCTCCTTAAATAGACGAACTAATTAACTCCGTTATTTTTCAACCATGAAACAGAAAGTTTGCTTTTCATTTCTTCTCTTGCCATTTCATTTGAGATTTCATAATTTGATGGTGCTACTAAAAAGATAGAATTTGATACTTTTTGAATATAGCCATCTAATGCATAAACTCCACCACTAATAAAATCTACAATTCTTCTAGCAACATCTTTGTTAACATACTCTAAATTAACAATAACAGATTTTTTCTCCTTTAAAAAACTACAGATTTCATCTGATTGTTCAAATGTTGTAGGTTGTGATATTACCATTTTTATAGCATTTGCATTTGCTTGTGGCATATTAACCACTTTATTTTTTCTTCCAAATAATTTTCTATCTTCTACTATTTCCTCTTCATCTTCATAATCATATACATTCTCATCTTCATATTCTTCTTCCTCTTGGGAATCCATTCCAAATAAATCCCATACTTTGTTCATTAATGCTCCTGACATAAAAAAACCCTCCTAAAAACTTTCCTTTGTTTATTTTCTTAAGTATCTACTTTTTTTGCTATATTGTCAATATTTTTTATGAATGTTATTAAATTTTAATATTTTTGTAATATTTTTGTAACATTATTCTATATGCTCCAAATTTGGATTGAGTAAAATTTCATCATAAAGCGATATTTTCTTATAATTTACAATTTGTTCATTTGAAAAACCAATGTCTTTTAATTCTTCTGTTGTATATGCTTCCACAATAGAATATTTCTCTCCTTGTTTTTTTATCTTTACTAATATTTTACTCAAATAACCAGCTCTATTTCTTACCACATAATCTAAATCATTAATCTTAACAATTGCTTGATTTGGCACTTTTAATCCAGAATCATCCCACCAAATTAAATCAAAAGAAATCTTCCTATAATTGATTAATTCTTCTATTTGTTTTTCTATTTTTAATATAATGACAACATCTTCTTCCTCTTCTTTAATAAGATTTGTTATCTCTGCTGGTATTTCTACATTATTCGATAATCGAATTTTTACATTTTGCCCTACTTCTGCATTTTTTGCCTCTTCTGATGAAGATATTGTTGCAATATAACAAGAAAAATTATCAATCACTTTTCCACTTTCTTCGCTTGTTGCTACTAATTTTCCTGTCTTTAGATCTAAACTTTCTAAATATTCTTTACTTAAAGAACTAAAATTATCCAGTGTTAGCATTTCCTCTAATCCATCTACTTTATAAGATACAATTCCACTTGCAGGTGCTGTTACATATTCTGCGCCAGAATTCAATTGATTTTCATAAGTTTTTCTTTCTTCTATCAATTGATTTAAATAAGAGCCCTTTGGACTCAAATTTCCTGCAATTTGTGCTTTCTTTGTTACTAAATTACTAATTTCTTTCTTGTATTCGGTCAATTTTGTACTATCTGTTATCTGATTAATATCTGCCACTTTTTGGTCAATTTGATTTTCTAGCAACTTCATATCTGAGCTAAACAAATTAGTATCACTCAGCATAACTTCTTGTATTTTGTTATCCAAATCTTCTATTTTCTGTTTTAGCGACTCTTCATTGGCACTATAATATCGAAATATATTTTCATTTTTAGCAGCTCTTTCTCCTTCTGATTTGATTTGCATCATACCATTTTTATAGTTTTCACCTTTTACTACTTTTTCATTTCGAATCACATACCCTATATCTGTTTCTTCTTGGTACAACTTTCCTTCTTCAATGGTAAAAACATTTGTTGGTTGTTTCACTAAAAGATAAATAGCATAAGCAATATACAATAAAATTACTAGAAAAGTAATATATATCACCACTTTTTTCTTCTGCGAAGATGTCTTGGTCGTAGCCACCTTCTTATTTTTTTCTTCCTTCAAATTTAATCTCATTCCCTTCATAAATTATCTGTTATTACTACAAATTTTATTTATTTTTATGAAATTTATTATCGTATATTCTTTAAAATCATATCTATATTAGTTTCCACATCTGCTTGTCCATCCAACCATATTATTTGTTTATTTTTTCGAAACCACGTCATTTGTCTTTTCGCATATCGTCTGGTTTCCATCTTTATCTTCTCGATCATTTCTTCCCTTGTCACATTTCCTTCCAAAAACTCTACCACTTCTTTATATCCTAATCCTTGCATAGCAGTTGGAAATTCTTTATGTCTCGTTAAAATACCTTTTACTTCTTCAATCAAGCCTTGTTCTATCATTTTGTCAACTCTTTTATTAATTCTTTCATATAAAATTTCTCGTTCCCATGCTAACGCATAAACTTGATAATCATATTCTGGCGGATTTTTTCTTGACTCTATTTCTTGTTCTGTTTTCGTCTTACCAGTCGCATGATAAATTTCCAATATTCTAAGAATTCGTTTTTCATCATTGGGACTAATTTTTCGAATTGCTAAAGCATCGATTTTTTCAGCCTCTTCATATAATTTCATTAATCCTTCTTCTTGTACTCTACTTTCCAATTGTTTACGATATTGCTTATCAAATTCTATATTAGGATACTCTATTTCATAAATCAAACTATCAATATAAAGACCTGTTCCTCCTACTACAATAGGAGTTTTCCTTTTTTTTATAATTTCTTGGATTGCCTTTTTCGCATCTTTTTTATAATCTGCCACACTGTATCTTTCCTCTGGTGAAATAAAATCCAACAAATAATGTTCTACTCCTTGCCTTTCTTCTTGCGTCGGCTTAGCTGTACCAATATTCATTTCTTGATAAATTTGCATCGAATCACAAGAAACAATTTCGCCATTTACTTTCTTTGCCAACTCAATTGATAAACCAGTTTTACCAGAAGCTGTTGGTCCACATATTACAATCACTTTTTCCATTTTTTCTCTTCCTATTATTAGTTTACCAAAAAGGTTCCTCCCTCTTGGCTCTTATTTCCATTCACTCTCAAAACGAGTGGAAACTTGTCCCCATTTTATCCCGGAACTAGTGGGGAACTAGTGGGATGTTATTGAACAGAATGGTACACCTTTAAAATTCCTGCCTGCGTATCTTTCATATAACCACTTTCAAAAATAAGACATATCATAAACACAACGATTAATAGGAAACATCTTTTTATTACTTGTTCTTTTTCGATTTCATTTTCATTAATTTTATCGACTATTTTTCCTATTTGTGGCATTACAATCATCCCATTAATCCCTGTACAAATAGCCACTATCACACTTTGTATACTTTTTTGTATTTCCCTATTTTGATATTCAATATTTCCTTTGGTTGTTCGAAAAACAACTAAAGTTACAAGATACATCAAAACAATTCCTACTAGGATAAAAACCATTTTTTTCGTTTTTTCCATCGAACCTAAACTTTGCCAAGTCCAAGCAATTAAAATGAAATATATAATAATTACTGTTATGATAACTAATGCCATTTATCTTTCCATTCCTTTCTTTTTTTGTTAACCCAAGATGAGCCTTATTTTTCAAATTATTTCCTAGCAAACTTCCTCTCAATATCATACTTCGTCATTTTGATTACGGTTGGTCTTCCATGTGGGCAAGTAAATGGGTTTGGTAATTCTAATAACTTGTCCATCAAAGCTTCCACTTCTTTTTGATCTAGAGCCATATTGGCTTTTACTGCTGCTTTACAAGCCACTGTTGCAATGAATTTCTCTTCTTTTTCTTGTTTGGCTGTTCTTGCTACTGTATTAATTTCGTCTAGTGTTTCTAAAAATAATTCTTTGGTATCTAAATCAACACATACTGTAGGTGCTCCTGTTAATTTTATAGTATTTTCTCCAAACTCTTCTAAGCTAAAGCCAGCTTGTTCAAACATACTTATATTTTCTTTCGCAATCTCCATTTCCTTATGTGTTAATGTAATAATATCTGGTAATAACAGCATTTGAGAATCTTTATTTCGATCATTATAATAATTTTTCTTTACCTTTTCATATAGAATCCTTTCATGAGCAGCATGTTGATCTAATATGTACATTTCTTTGCCAATTTCCAATATGATATAAGTATTAAAAACAATTCCAACAAATTTATAATCTGGCTTTTCAAATTCTTCTGTTTCCTCAAATATGGATACATTATCTTTTATAATGTCAACAGCATTTGTTTTTTCTTGTTGTTCCGTTTCTTCTTTGATTGGTTGTGTTCCAAATAATTTTGCATACATCTCATCAAAATCACTAGAAACCACTTGTGTATTGTCATCTAAATCTTCCATTTTCTGTTTGATTTCTTCAAATTCTTTTTTTACTTCTGGATCTCCCACACTTTCGATTATTTCTTCTGCTAATTGCAACTCTACACTTGGCTCTTTTGGCATATCTTCTGTTTCTTGTGTTTCTTCTGCTTGTATCTCTTCTACTTTTTCGGTTTCCTGTGTTTCTCTTTCTTGCACTTCTTCTGCTTGTTCTTCTTGTCTTTCTTCTATTTTTTCTACTTTTTCCGTTTCTTCTATCTCTTCTCCTATTATTTCTACTTTTTCAACTTGTTGTACTTCTTCTTGCTTCTTTTCTATCTCTTCTTTTTCTTCTAATTGATACGCTACTTCGGGTTCTTTCAACGTTTTGGGTGTGATTTGTTTTTCTCTTAATTCCTTCTCTAGTTTTCCTTTCATTTGCCTTAATTGTTCTAACACATCTGAGGTATTAATTGGACCACCCAATCCTGACGTATTAATTGAACCACTCACTGTTGTTTTTTCTTCTTGGTTCGTATCTTCCATTATATGATTTGTTTTGATTTTGCTCTCTTCCTCTGTATATTTCTCTATTTTCTTTTCATTTTGTTTTCTAAATCCAAATAATCCATTACTTTGATTTTCCTTTTTTGTTTCTCTTAAATTCTGTAATCTCTCTTCAAAGCTTAATTCTCTAGGATTCGGAGTAGCCACTAGTTCACTTTTTAATAACGTATCTTTTATAGCATGATAAATCGATTGGAAGACTTTGTTTTCTTCTTCAAAACGAACTTCCAATTTTGCTGGATGAACATTAACATCAACTTTTGCTGGATTCATTTGCATATTTAGTATCACAAATCCAAATTTTCCAATTGGTATCAATCCTTTGTATGCTTGTTCTGTCGCTGCTGTTAATGTTTTATCTTTAATATATCTTTTATTCACAAAAAATAATTGATTAGAACGATTCGACCTTGCTATTTCTGGTTTTCCAATCACTCCTGAAACAGTAATATCTTCATATTGATAAGATACTTCCATAATGCCATTGGCAACATCTTTTCCATAAATACTATAAATAACATTTTTTAAATCACTGCTTCCATTTGTTTGGATGACAGTTTTTCCACTATTCACCAATTTGATTGCTATACTTGGATTCACTAATGCTATTCTGGCAATCACATCTTCTATATATCCTGCTTCTGTATAATCCTTTTTTAAAAATTTATATCTTACTGGTGTATTAAAAAATAAATTTTTAACCGTAATAGAAGTTCCTGTTTGGCATCCTACTTCTTCTTGTTCTAGAACGTCTCCTCCTTCTACTACAATTTTATATCCTGTTTCTTGTTCTTTTGTTTTGGATATCATCTCTACATTACTAATTGCTGCAATACTAGCTAAAGCCTCTCCTCTAAAACCCATAGAAGTCACTAAATTTAAATCATCTGCTGACCTAATTTTGCTAGTTGCATGCCTTTCAAAAGCAATTTCTAGATCATCTTGTGCAATTCCCTTTCCGTTATCTGTTACTTTTATATAGGAGATTCCTCCATTTTTAATTTCTACTGTTATATTGGTTGCTCCTGCATCGATTGAATTTTCCACCATTTCTTTTATGACAGATGCTGGTCTTTCGATTACTTCTCCCGCCGCGATTTGATTGATGGTTAGTTCATCTAATAATACGATATTTCCCATTTTTATATTTCCTCCGTATTTTTTATCTCTCTTTGGCTTTTATTATATCATTAGTTTTTTCATTTTGTATAGTTTTTTGGAAAAGTTTTTATTAATTTAGTTATTAAAGAGTTACTAGTCAGTCTTATTATTTGTTTTCTTGTGAGAAAGCTTAATATATGATT
>CANOYI010000017.1 GCA_947571515.1 uncultured Clostridium sp.
TTTTTTATATATTAGAAAGTCAGTATGACTTTGGTACCATATAAGTATAGATAATTATTTATTGATTTCTATACTTTTTTCTTTTACTAATATATGAAACAAATCATGATTTTTTCCTCCGTCCCCAAAATCATGATGCACATCCTATTTTTTTCTTCTTAAAATCCAATCTTTTTCACATTGAATTGGCAACTTCATTTTTACTTTTTGTCCTTTTATCCCTGGGCTTACCTGATAAATTTCTTCATTTGTTTCATTATGCCATAATTTCTCAATCTTGAATTCAAATGGTTCTATTTGATTTGGAATAATAATTTCTAAGATATCTCCTACTTGTAGTTTATTTTTTATTTCAATAATAGACTTGTCCTTTGTATATTCTACAACTTTTCCTCCAAATTCATAATTTTCATTATATTGTTTTCCACTATATTCTTGAATATGTTTGTTGTTTCTATCATTGAAGTAGAAAGTTGTTAACCCTCTCGTCTTTACTTTCTCTAATTCTTTCAAATATTTAGAAGCATCGTAATTTTGTGGATCTTTTTGATAATCATCGATCGCATTTCGATAAGCATTTATCACGCTTGCTATATAATATTCTGTTTTTAATCTTCCTTCTACTTTTAAACTATCTACTCCCATATCGATAATTTCTGGTATCTCATTGATTAAGCATAAATCTTTGGATGAAAAAATACTAGTACCATGCTCATCTACTTCAATTGGCATAAATTCTCCTGGGTTATTTTTTTCTTCGGCATATAAGTTATATGACCATCGACAGCTTTGTGAACAGTCACCAAGGTTGGCACTTCTGCAAGATAAAAATTCACTTAAAAAACATCTTCCTGAAAAAGCAAAACACAATGCTCCATGAATAAATATTTCTACTTCTAAATCTTTCGGCTTATTTTCCACTAGCTCTTTAAGTTGTTGCTTATTCATTTCCCTTCCCACAATTACTCTTTTAGCTCCATTTTTGTACCAAAAATTACTTGCATGATAGCTTATCACATTAGCTTGTGTACTGATATGAATATCAATATTCGGTGCATATTGCTTTAAAGTTTCGATCACTCCTCCATCTGATGCAATAATTCCATCTGGTTTTAATTGATTTAATTCTTTGGCCACTTTTATGATTTCATCATATTTTTCGTCCCAAGCAAAAATGTTGATCGCTACATATACTTTTTTGCCTAGTTTATGAGCATAGGCAATTGTTTTTTCTACGTCTTTATCGTCTACATCAACTCTTGTTCTTAAAGATAGGCTTTTGGTTCCCATGTATACAGCATCTGCTCCATATAGGAATGCTATTTTGGCTTTTTCAAATGATCCTGCTGGAGCTAATAGTTCTATTTGTTTCATTTTTATCTCATTCCCTTCTTAATTCACAAAATATCTTTTCTAATTCCTTTTATATTTCTATTTAATACATTATATAAGCGTTTTTGCTAATTGTCAATTTTTCGATAATTCAAGATTTCGACTTTTTGCAAATTTCTCCGCTAGTGGGAATTTGCAAAAAGTCAAAACTTGAATTCTATAACTATTTCCTTTTATGTTAAATTATGTTATAATAGTAATAGATAAGTTTTATATAAAAAATTTAAGAAAGGAGTCATATTATGACTGAACAGACATTACTAAAAAAACAAGAGGAGGAACTTGTTACCATTGGAACTCTTTATCGGATGGCTATCTACAACAATAATAATGTTCCAAAACTTCTAACACAATTTTGTGAGGATCTAAAAATTTTAAATGAAGAAATCTCTCAAACTATATTAGGAGAAATTTTACATTTCACTTCTTTAGTTAAGTCCAGGGATTTCTTCTGTATCTTTAGAAATTGGATTGACGAACTTTATAACTCTTTATTGGAAACATTACCAGATACAGTTTCTTTTACAATAGAATGTCGGCGTAAAAGTGTTCAGAGCACCGTCCGCAAAGTCATTCGAAACTATTTAGATGGTAACAGTATCAATTTGTATGATTTAGTTGCTTTTCGAATTATCATTGATTCATTAGCATCTGAAGATGAGTTAATAGAATACTGTTATAAAGTAAAAACAACCTGTATCTCTTTCTTTAAGGATAAGTTGTGTATTCTTTGTACTCCAAACAAGCAAGTTGGATCTGATCCATTAGTTAAAGACTATATTGAAGTGCCAAAGGACAATCATTATCAATCCATTCATTTAGCTTTTCGAACTTTAGAAGAAAAAGAATTCTTTGAAGTTCAAATTAGAACTCTTGATATGCATGAACATGCTGAAATTGGTTCTTCTGAACACGAAAGCTATAAAGATAGAGTAGATGAGTTAGTATCACAATATATCTGCTTTAATCCCCAAAAAGTAAAAATTCCTCACTTTCGTGTTCTTGTTAATGGTTCTATTTATGATAAAATAGGTCTAAAACATTCTCTCCATGTCGAATATCGGCCTAAAACTTTCTAAGATGAATTTCACCCCCTGCAATGCTATTTTCGCAGGGGGTGTTTTCTTATAAATATCCTAACTATAATTTTATCTTACTAACAGCCAATCCATCTCCAACCTCTAAAATTTGGGTTTCAAGATTAGGATTTTCGCTAACCTCTTTAATATACTCTCTCAAATTTCTAACTGCAGTACGTTGCTTATGCTTGTTGTAGTCGCTCATCACATAACCTTTATACAAAATATTATCGGCAAAAATAATCCCATTTGGTTTTATCATTCGTAAAGCCTCTTTCAAGAAAAAAGGATATTTCCCTTTCGCAGCATCAATAAAAACAGCATCATAGTTTTCCTTTAAAGTAGGTAAAACTTCAACAGCATCTCCTTCATAAATATAGATTTTATCCTCTACCCCAACTTTTTTGATATTTTCTTCTGCCTCTTTTACTCTTTCTAGTTCTCTTTCTATCGTATCAATGTGCCCATTTTCAGCTAAGAATTTTGTAAAACATATGGCAGAATACCCCACTGCTGTTCCTATTTCTAATATCTTTTCTGGTTTACTTTCCTTTAAATATTTTTCCATTACAGCTAATGTATCATCCATAATAATTGGGATGTGTTCTTCTAAAGCTTTTTGCTTAATTTTTTCTAATTCTTGTTCCTTCATTATCGTTGTAATTCATCCTCCTTGGAATGATTCGTTGGTTTTATTTTTTTTTATTGGTCATTTACCCAGTTTTGAAAAAAACTTTGATACTTTGAAGTAGAAAATTTTTCTGTTAATCTTTCTACCACTTCTTTCTCAGGCAATCCATAACCTATTAATCTTTTTATTTCGGCATAAATCTCTTTTCTTTCAATTGTATCTAAATCTTTCTCTTTGCTTTTTCTATACTCTTCTTTTCTTTGATTCATTTGAATGTCGTCTAATTTTGTTATCCCCACTTGTTTTCTCTTTGTATTGTTTCCAGCCATACTTACTACTCCTTCTTTATTAAAAACTCTTTGTTCCAAAAGTTCATCTTCATTTTATAATATTATTTCTAGCAGCTCTTTCTCTTTCCTTACTATCCAAAATCTTCTTTCTCAATCTAATATTTTCTGGTGTAATCTCAACCAATTCATCATCTTGAATAAACTCAATTGCCTTTTCCAAAGACATTTGGATTGGTGGTACTAAACGAAGTGCCTCATCCGAACCAGAAGCTCTGGTATTGGTCAAATGTTTTTCTTTACATACATTGATTGCTAAATCTTCTCCCCTTGCATTTAATCCAACAATCATACCTTCATAAACTTCCACACCTGGTCCGATAAACAAATCTCCCTTATCTTGAGCATTGAATAATCCATACGTTACAGACTTTCCATTTTCAAAAGCGATGATCGTTCCCCTTACTCTCGCTTGAATCTCTCCCTTAAATGGTTCATACGAATCAAAAATGTGATTCATAGTACCTTCTCCTTTGGTGTCTGTTAAGAATTCTGTTCGATAACCAATCAATCCTCTAGCTGGTATTTTGAATTCAATTTTGGTATGTCCATCTTCTGCTGGTTCCATATTAGTCATTTCTGCTTTTCTTTTTCCTAATTTTTCAATGACATTTCCCACACAGTCATCTGGCACATTAACCACTAATTGTTCGATTGGTTCACATTTTACGCCATCAACTTCTTTAAAAATAACTTTTGGTCTAGAAACCATCAATTCAAAACCTTCTCTTCTCATGGTTTCAATCAAAACAGATAAATGAAGTTCTCCTCTACCAGATACTTCAAAAGAGTCTGGTGATTCGGTTTCTTTTACTCGTAAAGATACATTTCTTTCTAATTCTTTAAATAATCTATCTCTAATATGTCTTGATGTGATAAATTGCCCTTCTCTTCCTGCAAATGGTCCATTATTAACACTAAATGTCATAGATACTGTTGGTTCATCAATATCCACAAATGGAATTTTTTCTGGATGTTCAAAATCACAAATCGTGTCTCCTATACCAATATCGGCAAGTCCTGCTAGCTCAATAATATCACCAGCTTTCGCTTCCTCCACTTCGACCTTATTTAGTCCAACATGCGTATACACTTTGGCAATTCTTCCCTGTGTAATTTTATCTTCTTTGCCACAAATCGAAACAGGCATACCATTTTTAATGATTCCTCTCTCAATTCTTCCTACGGCAATTCTTCCTACATAATCATCATAATCAATGTTAGAAACCAACATTTGAGCTGGTCCTTCTTCATCACAATTGGGAGCTTGAATCGTGTTAATGATCGTTTCAAATAGACAACTTAAATCTTCTGTTTCTTCGTTCAAATCCATTTTAGCAATTCCATTTTTAGCAGATGCATACACGACTGGAAAATCTAATTGTTCATCACTAGCATCTAGCTCAATAAATAACTCAATGACTTGATCTACTACTTTTTCTGGAGTTGCTCCTGGTCGATCAATTTTATTAATCACAACAATTGGCTTTAACCCTAAAGCTAAAGATTTTTTCAAAACTTCTCTTGTTTGAGGCATAGCACCTTCAAAGGCATCTACTAATAATAAAACACCATCTACCGTTTTCAATACCCTCTCTACTTCTCCACCAAAATCAGCATGCCCAGGGGTATCGACAATATTAATTTTAATATCCTCATGCATAACAGACGTGTTTTTAGAAAGGATCGTGATTCCTCTTTCCTTTTCTTGGTCGTTGGAATCCATCACTCTTTCTTGTACTTGCTCGTTTTCTCTAAATACATGGCTTTGTTTTAACATGGCGTCTACGAGCGTGGTCTTACCATGGTCTACGTGTGCGATGATTGCAATATTTCTTATTTTTTGATTGTTCATTTTTTATTTCATTCCTTCCCTATCTTCCTTTGTTACCGTTTCGCCCTAATATCTTTTGGTTTTAAAAATTAGTAGGGATTTTAAGCAGTAACCTTTCTTTCCATAAACGAAGAAAAATGCGACATGTAATTTGACTAAACTATTATATTAGTCATGTCGCTTTTTCCCTTAAAAACTTATCAAATTATACATCTTTTCGTTAATTTTGTCAAATCAGGATTGCCATTATTTCTTTTATTGTTGCCATTTTAAAATAGGATATCCTCCATTTTTGTTATTTGTATCTTGCACAAATTTATCACCTAAAGTAGTTGCTAAGCTTTTTAATTCTGCCTCTGTTTTACCTACTGTATTATCTGTTACACCAACTGCTTCTCCAATTCCTCTATCAGCTGTACCAATTAACCAATAGCAATTTGAAACACCGATCAATATCAGCATATCCTAAAATGCCACCCACACGAGGAACATTCCATTCACTGCCATTCCTTATGACACTACACTTTCCAATATTATAACAATTAGTAATATATTTTCCAGAAGGATGCATCTGACCACCTATTCCAGCTGCTACAGGACAACTCTCTCCTTCCCCTGATACGGTTAATTTCATAACTCCTGTATTATAGCAAGAATCTATTCCGCATGCTTGTGCTTCGCTAAAACTAGATATACCACAAACTCTAACATTTTGTACTGTAGATGTTGCTTCTATATTTCCTGTATTATAACATTGTTCAATACGAGTTCCCTCATCTGCCATACCACCAGAAATACCTGCAACGGATGACCAAGGATTCGTAATTTGTATTGTTAAATTTCCTTCATTATAACATTGACTTATTAGAGCACCTATACATGTATAGCCACTAATTCCTCCTATTCCGCCGTCCTGCACCCGTTATATCCACTTTGTTATAACAATGTTCAATTATTTTATGATTTCTTCCCGCTATTGCACCAGATTCTGCACCTACATTTTTTATATTACCACTCTCTAGTCCTAAATTCTTGATCGTACCAAGATTATATCCAAACATTCCTTGATATTTTTCTTTATTGGCATCTATATAGATGTTTTCAATTGCATATCCGCCTCCATCATAAGTGCCTTTGAAAGAATTTCCACTCGTTGTTCCAATGGGAGTCCACTTATTACTTGTACTTCCTTGTAAATCTATATTATTCAGTTGTTCTATGGTTTTACCCTCATAGGAATTTCCCGCATTTACTTCATCTCTTAATTTTTCTAGTTCTGCTCTACTATTAATTTTATTATCTTCAATTGTTGCTGTATTAGATTGTATACTTTTTCCGTCATACTCAATTTCCATCCTTACTTCTGTTGTTCCAAAGGTTGTTGTATAATCATAGGTTATTTTATCACTTGTTGTTGTTCCTGTTTGACATTCTTTGTTATTTGCGATAATTCGATAAGTATATTCTCTTCCTAATACATTTTCTGTTTTTCCTACTAACCTTACTTTTTTATTTTCTATATTTTGCACTTCTATATTGGTTGTTATCTCTTTTAAAGCTTCTCCTTGTTTTCCTACATAAAGTGGCTCTTTTTCTTGTGATAATTTAAAAATGTACCCTTCTTTTGTGGTTAGATCAATTAATAAATTATTTCTTACTAATTTTTGATAGCCTTCAAATACTGTGTCTTGTTTTATTCTTTCTTTATATTCTTCCATATATTGTTCTGCTGTAAATTTTCGATATGTCTTTTCGATTTCTAATTCTGCTCGTATTAGTGACATTGCCTCTTTATATTGGGCAATTATGGTTTGCTCTCTTGCCTCTGTGGCTTTGGTTATGATGCCGTTATCTCCTGTTAGTATGGCAATTGTTACAGAAGCTAGTATTAATAAAATAATGATCGTGATTACCAATGCTATTAATGTGATACCTTTTTCTCTCATCTCAAAACATTTCCTTTCTTTTTTGTGCTTATTTATGTTTTTATAATATATCTTTCTTGTTAGTTATACCACATTGATTTTTCTTTGTAAATAGTCTTTATGTTTCATTTCTGTTACAAAGTTACTGATTAGCCTACTTTTATATTTTTTAAGAGAAAGCAAATAATAAGGCTGACCAGTAACTCTTAAAATTTGACTTTCCTAATACATAAAAAAATCGCTTTAGAAGTTTTAATCTAAAACGACTTTTTTATTTTAAATTGTCCAGATGTCTGAATGATTTGAACTTTTAATCTTTCTTATATGATTTCTTGTATACCAAAAATATATAAGAAATTAAAAATTTATTCTCCAATATCCTTTTTTAGTAGAACCTACCCTTTCTATAATTCCCATATCTTTTAAAACCTTTATATTTCTATAAATAGTATTTGGAGCTTTATTTAATTTTTCTGCAATTTCATTTTGTTTCAGATACTTATTTTTCTCTAATAAATTCAAAATATTTATTGATATATTAGATAATTCTGGATATTTTCCTTTTATTTTTCTCTCTACATTTCTTTCTACATTTGTATCTACATTATCATCATTTCTTTCTACATTTCTATATAATCTACTATAAAAAGTAACAATAAATACATCTCCAATAATTTCAAATTTAGGCTTTTTTTCATCATTTTCGTATGCTAGAAGAATCTTTTTAATACCACTTCCACGTCTTTCCATAAAATCTAATCTTGAAAAAATGTCACAAACTAATTGATTTCTTCTTTGACTAGTAGGTCTTTTTAGTAATTCTTCTAATGTTTTACCATTTCCAATTGTACCACAAGATACAATTTCTATTCTATCATCATAAAATGCTAATTCAACATTTGTTCCTCTCATCAAATATGAGCGATGAGCCTCTGCATTGATAATTGCTTCACGCATAGCATCTAAATCATATTCTGGGATTGTTCTTCTTGCTAATTTTCCACCTTCTTTAACCCAACCATTTGACATATGTTTCTTTATAAATTCCATTGCATTATCAATTTGGTCTAAAATACTTCCATAAAATTCAATATCATCTTTAGCTGATAATTTATCTAATCCATCCCAACGAGTGCAAGATATAAATGAACCAACTACTGAATTTTGGTCAGAATATAATAGAGCAGCATTTGTTAATTTTTCGCCATTCAATAAACCAAATGACTCCAAATCTTCTTTTTCTATTTTATACTCTTTTATATCTTCAAAATACTTCTTTAATTTTTCAAATGTAAAATCTTTATATAAATTATCTGTTACTAGTTCATCCCACCCTTGATTTCTTCCTCTTTAAATAAGCTCATTTAATTCTGTACTATTTGTTTCACAATCTTGGTCGCCTTTTCTTATATATGCAGTTCTCGTACCTTTATTAACATAGTAATATGGAGTATGTTGTCCTGGTATTACTTTTACAACTATCAGTTTTTTACCTTCTACACCTACAATATCTACTGTTGGTATAATACTTGGATCAATTCGTGTTTTTATTCTATTTGAAACTTCTTCATAAGATTTCTTTATATCTTTTACTCCAACAATTTTTTTAGTTCCATCTTCTATTCCAAATATTATATATCCAATATCATAACCATTTGCAAAAGAACTAACTGCCTTCAAGTATTTTTTAGGTTCATCAAAATTCACTTGCTCTTTTAATTCTAATTATATTTTTCATCTGTTATTATTTTCTCTATATAGTTCATATTTTATACCTTTCCAAATTCGCAGATGCGTCTGCAAATTTCAAATAATCTTAATTTATTAGTATTATAGCATTTATTTTCAATTTTTTCATTATAAATTCAAAAAAAGATGAACTTGTATATATTTTTTACAATTCATCTTTCAAATATGTGAAAATCTTTAAATTACACAATTGTTTGTAGGAGGAAACCTTTGCTATTACTGCATTTTATTTTTTCGTCATAAGGGAACAAAATTGTGATTACCAATGCTATTAATGTGATACCTTTTTCTCTCATCTCAAAACATTTCCTTTCTTTTTTGTGCTTATTTATGTTTTTATAATAAGCGTAATAATTCATTACTTACTAGTAATGAACTATTACACCTTCTATATAAACTTTACTGTTGTACTTTATAAGAAGTACCTAATGACTCATATGTCCAAGCATTTGGATAAGTATTTTTACCAGTTATTTTATAGTAACCAGCATTAATAACATACGGTCTATATTCTGCTGTATTTGAAACGTAAACAATCTGTCCAACGGCAAGATTTGGTACATTGCTAAGAATAAGATTGGTTTGTCCATAAGCTGGTGTACTTTGTGTTACAACACCATAGAAGTTATGTGCTTGTTTCACTGTAGCACTTGCATCCTTTAACTCTACTTCTGTTGGCACTGCCTCCCACAAAGCAAATAAATATATATTAGCATCTGTTGTATAAGAACTTCCTGGCTGATATGCTGGACTTGTCGCATTAGATGTTGTTCCCCAGCCTTTAAATGTATAACCTTCTCTGGTAGGTTTTGTACTTTTTAATGTCAACGCTACTCCTTCTGTCTTTACTTGTTGTGGTTTTTCTTCTTGTACCCCTCCATTTGCATCATAATTTACTAAATATTTAAATGCTTGTCTTTCTTCTGAGAAATATCGATCCAATAAGTCTTTTCCAGCAGTAGCAAACCATTGTCCAAAATTGATGTCATAGATATTTAAGAAAGGATAATTCGATGCTAAAATACCTCTCATAGAACGTCCCGTAGTACTATAATAAAATTTTATTCCATGGTAATCAAAAGAACCAGCTGCTGGAGAAGCCAAATTATCATATGAAGTTTTAACCTTGACCGCATCGGCATCTGTACTAACCACAATCGGGTTCTGCCAATAGGCACCCCCATCACGCTGTAATGCCATACCAACCACAGCTGGTTTATCATTATCTTTCCAGAACTCTCTACCTCCAATGTTACACAATAACTTACCAGATGTATTACAATAATATGCACTATTTATAGTAGTTGTACAATCTTTTTTTGCTTCTCTTGAATTTCCTGCATGATCTTTTGCTTCTACTTTGATTGGATACGTTACCCCAGCTACATTTCCTATTAAATTGTCAAACTTATAAGTACCACTTTCTTGATAATCTGTCCAATTTGCTCCATCGTCTTTACTAAATCGATAACCTGCTATTCCACTTTTAGCACTAGTACTAGTTGCCTCTGCATCTTCTGCTGTAACTTTTACTGTTATACTACTGGTTGTAACACTTTCTTGTGTGATCGTAAATTCTTTTGGCTTGTCGTTATCTATCTTTACTACATTGGCTGTCATATTATCTTTAATCACATAACTGTTGGCATTTTTTATTCGTACATATAATTCTCCCTTTTGACTCATCGTATTGGCATTACTATCCCATGTAGATCTATCTTTTGAATACTCTACTGTATATCCCTCTGGTAAGCTTGGCGTTGTGGCTATTGTTACAACTACTGGTTCTACATTTCCATTCGTCCAAGTAGATGGACTATATTGATACGCTATTTCTATTTCTTCTGTTGCTTGTTCTATTGGCTCTGTTATGATTTCTTTTCCTACTTTATCGATTGCTTTCATTTGTATTTTGCAATTAGTACCTGATTTTAAATTATCAAATGTGTAGCTTGTATTGGTTGTTCCATCTGCTGGCACCCAAGTTGCCCCTCCGTCTTTACTAAATTGATATTTGGCAATTCCGCTACTTGCACTCGTTGTTGTTTCTTCTTCATCTACTGTTGAACCAGTTACTGTAATATAATCTATTCCCGTTGTTACTTCTGGCGTAAATTGTTTTGGTGGTAAGGTATCGATGTTTACTTTTGCTGTAGCATATCTTCCTCCTTGTTTACCATCACTTAATCTAACATATAAATTTCCTTTGGTTGTAAATTCTACTCCATTCGTATCATATTCTTCCCAAATCGCTCCTACTTTTGGATCTACTTGTGAATATTGTACCTTATATCCTGTGGTATCCACATTTTTTATACTTGCTTTTACTGTTACTGGGCCTTGTGTATATTCTCCCTCTTTTATGCTTTTTCCATTTACTGTGTACGCAAATATGACATCTTTATTGGTTAAAGCTGGTATCTTTACAATATCTATCTCTTTGCTGGCTGTTAGTCCATTTTCTGCTATAGCTTCTACTTTAATTTCAGTATAGCTTTTATCAGCATCTAAATTTGTAAAAGTATATTCTTCCTCTATTGGATCTCCTGTCGTTGCTTGTGTCGTTCTCGTTATTTCTTGATATTCCCCTTCTTCTTCTTTTATCGAATAAAGCAAAGTCCCTCCAGCATTTCTCCTAGTTGTTACTTTTACTTTTATGGTAGTATCTGTTCTCTCTAGTATTTCAATAGCAACTATTTTTGGCTTTGGCATTGCCGTTGTTCCTTGATTTTCCCAAATAATTTCTTCATTGCTGTCTTCTTCAAAATCATAGATATGGGTTCCATTCACTATAATGGTATTACCTTCTTGTTCAAAATCTACTCCTTGCTTTTCTAGTTCTTCTAGTATGTCGTCAAGTGTAACCGTTCCACCTTGATTTTTTAACTTTGCACTCAACCCGAGCTAATTCTAATTGTTCCTCTACTTCTGCTAGTTCTGTTTTTTCTCTGGCTTCCATTGCTTTGGTTATAATCCCATTGTCGCCTGTTAATGTGGCAACCGTTACGGAAGCTAGTATTAACAAAATAATAATTGTGATTACTAATGCAATTAATGTGATACCTTTGTTTTCCCTCATAAAAAAGTCCCTCTTTCCTTTGTTTTTCCTTCTGTCTATGTCTTAATTTCAAACAATTTTAAAATATTGAGTATTAATCTTTTTATGTTGTTCCATTGCAATTACTGTCTATTTTGTTATATCACATTAATTGTTTTTTGTAAATAATTATTATGTTACATTTTCGTTGCACTTTTTATGTCCTATTTTATTTTGTCAATTTTATTATATTTTCCATAATTTCGTTGGTTACCTGTTCTAAAACTTCCTTGTCTTTATTTCCTTTGTATTGACTGTAATCTAAAGGTTTTCCATAAGTAATGGTTACTTTCCTATTTTCCTTCGTTCCACCCTTGATACCACATGGCACTACTTTTGCACCACTTCTTACAGCAAAAAATGCTACACCATCTTTTACTTTTTCTCCTTTTTCTAATCCATTTCTTGTACCTTCTGGAAATAAAGCAATACATTGTTCATTTTTTAGTGTCTTTAGTGATTCTTTGATAGCTATTACGTCTTTTTCATCTCTTTTGACAAGAATGGCATCAAAAGCCCAACCTAAAAAATTTAAAAATGGATTTTTCGCTAATTCCTCCTTTGCTAAAAAACGCATCTCCCTTCTTGCTGTACATACCATTAGTGGTGGGTCAAGGTAGCTTCTATGGTTACCACAAAAGATAACTGCTCCTTCTTTTGGTATATTTTCTAATCCCATAATTTCTGCTCTATAATATATCTTAAACCATAAATATATGGCTCCTCTTACAATCCATTTTATGGTACCTTTGATTATTTTTTTCAACTTTATCATCTCTTTCTGGCATTTAGTCTACAATAAATTATTGTTACCATTCACAGCTATTAATTTTTTTACTAAATTTGTTTCTTTAAGCTGTAAATTTACTTTTCTTTTACAATTCTAACAATTTCATCTGTTACTTCCTCAATTGTCATATTGGTTGAATCAATATAAATAGCATCTTCTGCTTTTCTTAATGGTGCTATTTTTCTAGTAGAATCCTTTTTGTCTCTATCTTTTATACTTTTTAGAACTTCCTCATAAGAAGTGGTAATTCCTTTTTCTTGATTTTGTTGTACTCTTCTTTTGGCTCGTTCTTCTGGCGAAGCATCTAAATATATTTTTACATCTGCATTAGGAAATACTACCGTTCCAATATCTCGTCCTTCCATAATAATATTTTTCCCTTGTGCCATTTTTCTTTGAAGGTCTAGTAATTTTCTTCTTACCATTGGTATCATAGAAACAGGTGAAATAAAACGATTGATGTCATTTTCTCTAATTCGTTTGGTTATTTCTTCCCCATTTAGAAAAACTTCTCCCGTTTCTTTCAGCTCAATTTCTATTTTATTTAACATCTCTTTTATTTTATTTTCTTCCTCGACTTCTATTCCTTCTTGGAGCATATTTAAAGTAACACAACGAAACATAGCACCTGTATCAATATTAATTAATCCTAATCTTTCTCCTACTTGTTTTGTTATGGTTCCTTTTCCTGAACCTGCTGGTCCATCAATAGCAACAATAAATGACATTTTTCTACCTCTTTCTTGCAAAATCAACATCCCAACTACTCAAAAAGAAATTGGAATAAAAAAAGATATGATTTAATCCTCTTCCCTTGGAACATATATATTTTTTGCAATTACATCTAATTGAACAACATTCATAGCTGTTAATTTTTCAATTTCCTTTTTTGCTTTTTCTTTAAACTCTTTCAATCCTTCCATCACATTATAGCCATATAAGATGGTAACTTCCATATAGATTTTAGCACCATCACCATAGTTTTCTACTCTGGTCTTTAATATTTTATAAATGGTTGGTGTTTGAATTGCTAGATATTCTATAATTTGTCGAAATACTAAGTCGGAAATTGTAAATCTTCCCATATAACTAAAAGTTGGTCTTATAATTGACTTTTCTGATATATAGGGTTGTTGCCCTTTTCCCTTGGATTTGAAGATTTGAAGTGGATCTAATAAATAACCTGAAAAGTCCTTCTTAATTTCAAAAGTTGGAACTGGTATAACATGCTTTCCTTCTGTTACTCTAATTCTTCTTGCTGTTTTCATTTCTGCTTCTGTTGCTACATCTGTAATATAGGTAGTTTCTGAAATTTCTGGCAAGCCTAAATTAGTAGCAATCTTTTGTACCATTCCATCTGATGTTCCTAAAATCAAAATACTTTGTGGTTTGTATTTTTTTAATGCTTTGATGATTTCTGCTTTCTCCTCTTCTTCGTAAAAAAGTGCATGTTTAACAGTAGCCACTTTTGTGGGTGCTTTTTTAGCTGATTCTCCTGCTACTACTTGATTATCTTTGATTAACAATCCATCATCTATAATAAAATGAGTTTCTTTTTCTCCTGCTACCATTTGTGCTCTGTAACTTTTTCCCGTCCCAGATGGTCCTACAAAGGCATATACTTTTATTTTGTTGGCAAATGGTAACATTTCTTTTATATCTTTTAATATCATGTTTTCTCCTTTTTTGCTTGTATTCTCATTTCCTATGTTTTATAGTTTATAATATTTTTTTCTAAAAAACAAGCGAACATATTAAATTTTATGAGTAACATGATTTTGGGGACGGAGGAAAAAATCATGTCACAAATTCTTTCTTCGTAGCTGTCCACAAGCTGCATCAATATCAGAACCTAGTTCTCTCCTAATCGTAGCTACAATTCCATGGTCATTTAAATAATCTCTAAACTTCATAATATTTTCATTGGAACTTTTATCAAATTTTCCATTTTCAATTTTGTTAATTGGTATTAAATTCACATGACATAACATACCCTTTAACAATTTTACCAATTGTTTGGCATCTTCTAAATTGTCGTTATTATCTTTAGCCAAAGCATATTCAAAAGAGATTCTTCGATTGGTTTTAGCGATGTAATCTTTGCAAGCTTGCAATAATTCTTCAATTGGATAAGTGTTATTGACTGGCATCATGCTACTTCGTTTTTTGTTATCTGTTGCATGCAAAGAAATGGATAAAGTACATTGGATGTTTTCTTCTGCCAATTGGTATATTTTAGGGACTAATCCACTGGTTGAAATGCTGATATGCCTTGCTCCTATGTCTAATCCTTTGGGATGATTGATTAATCGAATCGCATTGACTACATTTTCGTAATTGTCTAATGGCTCTCCAATTCCCATTAACACTACATTAGAGATTCTTTCTTTCGTGTCTTGTTCCACTCGTATGATTTGTTCTACGATTTCCCCACTGGTTAGATTTCTAATAAAGTTAATGCCAGTAGAAGCACAAAATTTGCATCCCATTTTACAGCCAATTTGAGAAGATACACAAATACTATTTCCATGATGATATTTCATTAAAACGGTTTCTATGGCATTGCCATCTAATACATCCAATAAATATTTTATGGTTCCATCTTTGGATTCTTGCTTTTTTAAAATATTAAAATTACATATCGTGTAATTTTCTTTTAATTTTTCTCTTAGTTCTAATGATAAATTTGTCATTTCATCAAATGATTGTACTTTTTCATCATATAACCATTTGAAAATCTGCTCTGCTCGAAATGGTTTTTCCCCTATTTCTATTAATTCATTTTTTAATTCTTCTAAATTGTAATCTTTTATATTTTTCATCATTTATCTTTCTTTCATTCTATTTCTTATTATATATCACAAAATAGGCTTTTTTTCAATATTCACCATAGAAAAATCAAAGGGGACGGTCCTTTTTGGCAATGAATGCAAATGTGCAAAAAGAAACATCCCTATTGCACACCTATTTCTTTTGGAATGATTATTTTACTACTTGGATTTGGTCTTTTGGGTTTTATCAAATTGTCTAATCTTTGCATCATTTTATAGTCTTTTCGGTAAATTAGAACGAAAAGACTTTTTCTGATTTTATCATATATCGTTTCTTTTTTGATAACAAGTCTTGTTTCCATTAGATTAGACATTGCTTCTCTCCTTTTTCCTTATTATATACCTTTATCCCTATATATGAAACTTCCTAATAATCTCCTCTTTTACATCTTTTGCACACAATGCCAAGCAAAGCACAAAATTCAAAACAGAAATACCGCTCGCAATCACACTCAAAGTCTTATCTTGTACGATATGTTCTGTCACGAAGATAACTGGTAACATACTAAAAAACACAATCATTAATTGATAAATGGCATACTTAATATATTTCTTATAACTAACAATTGTTAGCACAAGCATCGTCACATTCGCAATCATAATCATAATGGGAATGGCTATATTGATGGACCACCCCTTCATTCCTAATTGATAATCAATGTAAATCGTTAACATGGAAAGAGCTATTGTTTGTAATAACACATGACCTGCTATATTAATATTTTTCTTAATCGAATACATAACAACAATCCAACCATACAAAATTCCTGCATTTACCAAAGCTGCCCATGGAAGATTCGGTGTGATTAATTTATTAATAACAACTAGGATAAAAGCAAGTCCTATGGATGTACTCAGTAATATTTTTGTGATTTTATCACTTTTCTTCGCTTTTATTTTCTCTGGATATATCATCTAAAACACCATTACTTTCTATTTCTATTTTGATTCCTTTTTCTTTTAAAAATTCATAAAATCTCTTTTCAATACGATTATTTTGTAAAATGGAGGTAAAAGTAAAAACCATCTTATTTTCAAACGTACAACTAGAACACTTTATCTTCTCCACTGGTTCAGGTGCAATTAGCATTAAAAAGTAATCAATATAATCTTTATACTTTCCTATCATACCAATTCTTCCTATGTTAGAAAAAGTAGTCGTTGTGTACTTCCTAATTTCAATATAACTTAATCGAACTAGTGCTTTTTTTACAAATAAAGGAACCGGTCGAATTAACGGATTATTTCCTATTTTTACATTGGTTGACATGGTTTTTACAATCTCTTCTTCAGTTAATCTTTTACTAAAATCTCTCTTTACAAAATCCAAAATCTTTTCAAACGTATCTAATTTTTCCTCCTTCATTTGTGCTTCCACTGTAATATAAGAAAAGAAATTTGACATCGTTTTAGAAGGAAAATATTTTTTCAAATTAACAGGAATACATATCTTTATCGGTCTTTTCCCCTTTGCCTTTCTATAATTTTCCTCATAAATACTATAGAACAAAACTGCTGTTAAATATTGTGTAATTGTCGCTCCTTCTTTTTTACTCTCTTGTTTCAAAGCTTCTAAATCTATAATTTGATGAATGGTACTAATCGCTCCTAATTTTATTTTTTCACCTTTTAAAACATATGCCTTCTTACCAGAAGCATTCGACTTTGCCTTTTTATCATAATTTTTGATATAGCTATCTTCTGTATCGTAATCCTCTATCTTTCTAACTCTTCTTTCCTCTTCATTTAGTACTTCTGGATACATCAACTCTAAATACGTATAAATAATTTCCTTAAAAAAGATAGTACCACTATTCCCATCAGTCAAAGAATGAAAAATATCAATATTCACTTTATTTGCAAAATAAGTAACCTTAAACAAATAATTATTATTATGTCTGCTATCAATATACTTACAAGGATAGTCCTGTTCCTCCTCTATAATAGGATCTTTTGTATTATGCTCCAAATAATACCAAAAAAATCCCGCTTTCATCCTCACCTTAAAAGACTTATACTTCTCCAAAGTTTGCTTCACTGCCTCTTCCAATACTTTTGGCTCCACACTCTCTTTCAAAACAGCTGACAATCGAAACACTGTACTATATCTCTTTCCCGTAGACATCGGAAAGATCTTCGCCGAATTATCCAGCCTTCTCCAATATAATTTATTCTCTTTCTTCCTATCTTTCATTTTGGTTCCTTTCCTCTTTGGCGACTTTGGGACAGGCACAAAGTCGCCACTTGGTTAGTTTGTGCCTGTCCCAAAGTCGCCATCAAAGTATCTAAAATATCCTGATACCCTCGTTGTATCAGTTCTTGACTACTGTTTTTTTCTATGATCCATATGTGACCTGCTTGCTCGTATTCTTTTATATTAATCTGATGACCAACTCCTACTTTTTCTGCTTTTTCTTTTAGTAAGTGTACGTCTGGATTTAGAATGTCATAGGTTCCTGTTACTATGGTTATGTTTTTTAGTTTGGACAAATCTCCTTCTATTGGGTTTACTAAGTAACTATTGATACCATCTTCTCCTGCATAAGCAATCCCTGCTAATTTTAGCGTTTCTTTGTTTAATTGCTTGTCATTTTTTTGAACTTCGTCTATTGCGGAATTAGTTAATCTAACGTCTAACCATGGTGAAATTAAAATGGTTTTGGCTGGCATTGTTAAATTTTCTTCTCCTATTCTTTCTTCTAATGCTAACCCTAGTCCTCCTCCTGCTGAGTCTCCCATCATAACTAACTGATTACTATCTATTCTGTCTATGATTTCTTTGTATAAAGGAACTACCATTTTGAATACATCTTTATAGTCGTATTTAGGTGTTAATGGATAGTCTGGCAAAATGACGGTAGCTCCTGTGTCTTTTACGATTTGCTCGATGAATTGCCAATGTTTCTCTGTTGCTTCTGCTACATAAGAACCTCCATGGAAGTATAATATTTTGAGGTCTGATTTTTCTTTGTCTTTTGGGGTTACAATAAATATGTTTCTTCCCATAAATTGCTCTGTTTCTATCTGACAAGTTTCTTTTACTTCTTTTGGTACTTTGGTTTGTATGTCGATTATCAGGTAATAAGCAACCACTGATAATAAAACTGCTAGTAGAATAAGTAAGATACCGTATGATTATTTTTGTTATTTTTAGTTTCATATTATTCCTTTCACTTTTTTTCTTTTTGCTATTGTATCATAGTTTTCATGAAAAAAACAAGTATAAGTAATTATTATCCACTTATACTTGTCTATTTTTTACATTATATAATTACAGACTGACAGTCGCTAAAAGTTACGAATAAAAAACACATAAACTTTTTCTATTTTATCCAAACAACCCACGTTTTTTGATAGGTGGTTGTTCATTCATTGTCTTAGCCAATTGCATCAATAAATCTCTTTGTTCCCTCGTCAATCTCTTTGGTGTTTGAACTGTTACCGTAAACACAAAATCTCCTGCATTGCTTGAATTAACTGATTTGAAACCTTTATTTCTGATTGTGAATTTGCTACCTGTTTGTGTACCATCTGGAATTTTATATTTTTCTTTCGTGCCATCCACCATTGGTATTTCTAGTTCTGCCCCCAAAGTCGCTTGTGTAATGGTAATTGGCACCTCACATAAAACATTATTTCCTTTTCTAGTATAGATACTATGTCTTTTAATTCTAACTGTAATATATAAATCGCCTTTTGGTCCACCCTTTTCTCCTGGTTCTCCTTCTCCTCTTAGGACAACCGTTTGATTATCGTCAATTCCTGCTGGAATTTTTACTTTGATTTTTGGTTGTTTCCTTACGGTTCCTTTTCCATGACAAGTCTCACATGGTTCTTTAATGATCTCCCCTGTTCCGTGACAGGCACTACAAGTTCTTCTTGTTTGCATTTGTCCTAAAATGGTATTTTGCACTTGTGTCACCTGACCTGTTCCCTTACATACTGTACAAGTTGTTTTAGATGTTCCTGGCTTTGCTCCACTTCCATGGCAAGTATCACAAGTATCATTTCTAGTAATAATAATTTCCTTTTCCACTCCTAAAAATGCTTGCTCAAAAGTAATATCCAGATTTAAATTCAAATCAGCACCTTTTCTAGGTCCTGATTGTCTTCTAGCAGATGAATTTTTTCCTCCAAATCCACCTCCAAAGAACGATGAAAAAATATCTCCTAAATCGCCAAAGTCACCAAAATCTGAGCTACTATAAGAATAATATCCTCCTTGACCGCCAAAAGGTCCACCTGCTCCGCCAAATCCTTGTGGATCCGTTGTTCCAAATTGGTCATACATTTTTCTTTTTTGTGGATCAGATAAATTCTCATAAGCTTCATTGACTTCTTTGAACTTTGCCTCTGCCCCTGCTCTATCATCTGGATTAGCATCTGGGTGATATTTTTTTGCTAATTTACGATAAGCCTTTTTTAATTCATCATCTGTTGCATTTTTATTGACACCTAATACTTCATAATAATCTCTTTTACTTGCCATTCTTTTTCCTCCTAAACAGGAATTTGAGGGACATTCCTTAAAATCCCTCTTTTTTTATTTATTGTCGTCGTCTTCTACCTTGTAATCTGCATCATAAACAGTTCCATCATTATTAGCATCTTCCGCTCCTGTTGCTTGGCTTGCATCTGCACCTTCTGCTCCATTTGGATTAGCTGCTTTATATAATTTTTCTGACATATCATAAAATACTTTTGTTAGTTTTTCTGTTGCTTCTTTAATTTTTTCTGTATCGTTTGTTTCAACAGCTTTTTTGGTATTTTCTATTTCTGTTTCTACTTTTGCTTTTTCTTCTCCACTGATTTTATCTCCTAAATCCGTTAATGTTTTTTCACTGTTATAAATCAAGCTTTCTGCATTATTTTTCACTTCAATTTCTTCTTTTTTCTTCTTATCTTCTTCTGCATGAGCTTCTGCATCTTTTACTGCTTTGTCGATATCTTCATCGGTTAAGTTGGTTGAAGCTGTAATAGACACATCTTGGCTGTTCCCTGTTGCCATATCTTTTGCTGATACGTGAACAATTCCGTTAGCATCGATATCAAAGGTTACTTCGATTTGTGGCACTCCTCTTGGTGCTGCTGGAATTCCTGTTAATTGGAATCTTCCTAATGTTTTGTTGTAAGCAGCCATTTCTCTTTCCCCTTGTAACACATGAACTTCAACTGATGTTTGACCATCTGCTGCGGTTGAGAAAATTTGTGATTTTTTGGTTGGAATGGTTGTATTTCTTTCAATTAATTTCGTAAATACGCCACCATATGTCTCAATTCCTAATGATAATGGTGTTACATCTAATAATACTAAGTCTTTTACATCTCCTGATAATACACCACCTTGAATCGCTGCACCGATAGCAACACATTCATCTGGATTGATACCTTTATCGGCATCTTTCCCTGTAATTCTTTTTACGGCTTCTTGTACAGCTGGAACTCTGGTAGAACCACCTACTAATAACACTTTATGAATATCATTTGGTGTTAGACCTGCATCTTTTAAAGCTTGATTAACTGGTGCTGCTGTTAGCTCTACTAAATCATGAATCAATTCTTCAAATTTAGCTCTTGTTAAGTTAACATCTAAGTGTTTTGGTCCTGTTGAATCTGCTGTAATAAATGGTAAATTGATTTGTGTTTGTTGTACACCAGATAATTCAATCTTTGCTTTTTCTGCTGCTTCTTTTAATCTTTGCATTGCCATTTTATCTGCTTTTAAATCAATTCCATTTGATTTTTTAAATTCATCTACTAAATAATTGATAATTGCTTCGTCGAAGTCGTCTCCACCTAATTTGGTATTACCATTGGTTGCTAAAACTTCGAATACACCATCACCAATGTCTAGGATAGAAACGTCAAAAGTTCCTCCCCCTAAGTCATAAATCATGATTTTTTGATCTTGCTCTTTATCCATTCCATAAGCTAAGGATGCTGCTGTTGGTTCATTGATAATTCTTAACACTTCAAGTCCTGCTATTTTACCAGCATCTTTCGTTGCTTGTCTTTGGCTGTCACTAAAGTAAGCTGGAACTGTAATAACAGCTTGTGTTACTTTTTGTCCTAAATAATTTTCAGCATCTGCTTTTAATTTTTGTAAGATCATAGCTGAAATTTCTTGTGGTGAAAATTTGTCACCTTCTATATTAACTTTTTCATTTGTTCCCATTTTTCTTTTGATTGATATAACAGTATTATCTGGATTAGTAACCGCTTGACGTTTTGCAATTTGTCCTACTAATCTTTCTCCATTTTGAGAGAATGCTACAACAGATGGCGTTGTTCTACTTCCTTCTGAATTTGGTATAACAACTGGTTCTCCACCTTCCATTACTGCTACACATGAATTGGTAGTTCCTAGGTCAATTCCTATAATTTTTCCCATTTTAAAATTCCTCCCTTTGATTTTAATATATATCGGTATACAAAATTACTTTGTAATTTTGCATAAGTTATCTGTAACGCTCGCTTCTCGCTAACAGCTAACTTAAAATTTAATAACTATAATGTTTACAACCGCCTTTTAGTTAGAGTTATTGCATAAGTTATCCTGTAATGCTCATTCGTCGCTAACAGCTAACTCAAGATGAGTTGATTTAACTCTTCTATTGTAATTTTATTATGATTGATAACTTCTTCTGAAACTTTGCTTTTAAATTGTTTTTCATCCATATGGGCTAGTTTTCGGTTTGATAATTCTTGGTAGCCGATTTCTTCTCCTAGCCAATCTGGTTTTTTAAATTGATTTGCTTCTTCTTCATTAGGAAATTCCACTTCTGCTGTTAAAAAGCCTTGTAAATAATCATAATAAATATCGATTTCCACTTTAAGATTATTTTCAATTGGTACAACAATTCTTGTTTTGGTAATTTTATTACTTATTTTTCTTGCCAATAATGTTTCGTAGTATTCTTTTGTAATATTACTTTCTATTTCATATTTTGAACTAACTCCATAATTGCTAATCCCGCATATCGCCTTTTGTTTTTACAGTATAAATATACTGAATCAATTCTTTTGTTTGCATTTTCCTAATTCTTATATTGGTATTAGCATCTTCATACAAATAAGCTTGTTCAATTTCTTCCACACTTTCAATTTTAATGTCTTTTGGCAAGCATTTTATCGCATATTTTCTTTCAATTTCTTTTTTCATTTTTTCGCCTCAATTCTTAGAAACCTTCACGAAACGAATTAGAAATAGTATATTACAAGGCAAACAAGTAAAAATTTTTGAGATAGTACGTTGGTACATCGAAAAAATTTTTATGAAGTTTAACGAAGTAAGATGCTGTTTGTAATTCGTTTAATTCGCCACCACTACCATCGAATGTCTAATGACCCTATTGCCGATTTTATAGCCCTTTCTATACTCCTGTGCAATCACTTTCTTTCCCAAGCTCTCATCTTGAATGCTACTTACTGCCTCATGAAGTTCAGGATCAAAAATCTCTCCCACTGCCTTTATTTCCTCTACACCTTTAGAAGCCAAAACATCTTGAAACTGTTTTAACAAAAGTTCTATTCCCTTCTTATACTCCTCATCTTGTGTTTCCACTTTTACAGCATTTTCCAAATTATCCAATACGGGAAGCATCACTTCCACAACATCTGAAAGGATGGAATTATATAACCCATCTCTTTCTTTACTACTTCTTTTTTTGAAGTTTTCAAACTCTGCCAATATTCTTTTATATCGATCATCCAATTCGTCATAATCTTGTTTTGGTACCATATCTTTATGCTGATTATCTTTTTCAATTTCTTCTGCTTCCGTACTTGTTACCTCATTGTCTATTTTTTGTTCATTATTTGTTTCGTTTTTCATCTATCTTTCCCCTTCCCCCTTCTTATTTTGCAGATATCAAGAATTTTTTATTTATTCTATTATCAACATTTTTCTTCCTATAGATTTTTCAGCACATACAGTAGAACAATAGTGGGCTAATTCATATTTTATAAAATTTAATAGATAACACGTTAGACTATCATTCAAGTTTCGACTTTTTGCAATTTGGGGTTGTAATATATCATTTTTTTACACTTTGTGTGTCGCAACCTTCCTTTATTAAGAAAGGTTGGTTGCTCCAAATCGCACTCGCTTTGCTCGTTTGGTCGCTTACGCAGT
>CANOYI010000018.1 GCA_947571515.1 uncultured Clostridium sp.
TGATATGTTTTTTGGTGAAAAGGAAAAGGGAAGAATGAGCTTATGGCTTATTCTTTTCTTTATCTTGTCTCATTTTACCAGTATTTTTTTTACTATTTTTATGGACAAGTTTTCAGTCTTATTGTATAATAAATATGTATTATTTTAAGCAAAATTAGGAAAGAGAGAAAAACTATGTTGGATAATCATGATAACAGAAATTTATCTGATGTATTTAAGGAATTACAACAAGCACAAACTACTAATACAAACAAACATAATAGAAAACACTATGTACCAAAAAAGAATTTCACTTCTCATTTTCGTACAAATAGTGCTTACAAAGACTATGACTTGAAACTATCTCATATTATAGTTGGTTGTGGTATCTTAATTGTCGGGTTAGCTGTTTTATTTCCAAAAAACACCTCTTTTACGCAAAGTTATGCAAAAGAAGAAACCATAGAAGAAATTTCAGAATATGAATTAAATCGTCATCGATTAAACATACAAAATATCATTTCTGAAAATGCTGATATGGATAGAGTAAAAGAACAAGTTGTGGAAGAACGTGAAATTGAATTTGAAACGAAATATAATAATAATCCTACTCTTCCAAAAAGTGAAGAAGTTGTAACACAAGAAGGTAGTCTTGGTAAAGAAAATGTAACTGCTGTAAAAACTTATGAAAATGGTAATTTCGTCGAAGAAATCATTCTAAGCAAAGAGAATTTAGTAGAACCAGTTCCTAAATTGATTGATATTGGTACTTCTGAATTTTTAGCAAAACATAAAGTACATATTGGTGACACCATGTATTTTGTTGATACTTCCAAATTAAAAGAAACTGCTGATGATGTAGCTCCTGATGTAGCTGAAGTGAAGAAAAGCTTAGATGTCAAATTATTAGAATTACCAAGTGAAGAATGGTGTAAAGTTTCTTTTGACAATATAGAAGGTTATACAAAAACTTCTAATTTAACTTCATCTTATACAACGCCAAATATTACAGAGAAAAATAGAATACAGAAAATTTTAATTAAAGTAAATATTGATATGGAATTGAATAAGGCTAGTGGTTTAACTTTAAATGATTATAAGAAAATATTTACAGGTATTCCAAATGATACCAATAAAATATTCCAAAATAATTATACTACCTTCTATAATGCAGAAAAGAAATATAACATTAACGGTATTTTCTTAGCCTCTATTGCTATTCATGAAAGTGGTTGGGGTAGTTCCCAAATTGCTAATGATAAACACAACTTATTTGGCTATGGTTCTTATGATGCTACACCTTATGAATCTTCCTTTAACTTTACCGATTACTCAGAAGGAATTGAAACAGTTGCAAAATCATTAGTAAAATACTATTTAAATCCATCTGGAACTAAGATTTATGATAATGAAACAGCTGCCGCTTGGTATTATAATGGTCCTACTTTAAAAGGTGTTAATACTAGATATGCAAGTGATGAAAACTGGCATTCAAAAGTATTTAAGTATATGGAAACTTTATACGACAGACTTCAATAACAATTTTTATGCGGAATATATTTCTATTATAGGAAGTTTAAAAAACTTTCCTATAATAGAACAAATCGGAAAGCCTTAAGATTATCATAATTTAAACTTTTTTCTTTGGCTTTCCGTGAATTTGTTCGTGCGCCAATTTTACATAGTAAAATTGTGTGCAATGTAATTTTATATATTGGGAAAGTCTGTATGACTTTCCTAATATAGAACAAAATAAGAATGAAAGGATGTGTCTAAAGTGAAGAAATTTACAATACAAAATGAGAGATTGTTCTTTACTATCTTAATCATTGCTTTATTTATTATATTTCTTTTATATTACAATTTAGTATTTTCTGTTGTACTTGCCAGAAATGCTTTTGCCAATGAAATGATAGAAATTGCAGATGAAAATGAAGATACCATTTTTAATATCCAAAAAATATTGTTATATAGCAGTGCAAATGCCATTGATAATTCAGAAGACCAATCCTTAAAAGATATGAGTATTTGTCAATATACTGACCTTTCTATTTATATTGATAATATGAGTTCCATCACTGAATTAACCAATGAAAATACGATCAAACAATTATATATTGATAATATAGTAGCCACTTCTAATGCTGATATGGGAACTAAAATCTTAAATTATAAAAATCCTTTAGATTTTGGTAAATATAGAATGATAGAAGCCCCTGAAAATAATAGAATTGATTTTAACATTATAAATACCAACACAGAAAACGAAAATAATGATTATTCAAAACCCACCTTTTATACAGATTGTTCCAATCCTATTTCTTTAGGCTATCTGAACAAAAATATTTTAACAAATTATGCCGTTTCTCGAGATGCCAATACCGTTTCTTTTAACGGAAAGGTTTTACAGCAAGCAAATATCAATTTAGAA
This sequence comes from uncultured Clostridium sp., assembly GCA_947571515.1. Taxonomy (GTDB): domain Bacteria; phylum Bacillota; class Clostridia; order TANB77; family CAG-508; genus CAG-269. The sequence goes on from CANOYI010000018.1 coordinate 2,411, forward strand.
GATATCAACTACACTTTAACTTTTAAGATTCATATTGTGAATAATTTAAATCAAAAATTTGTGTATAACATGAAGTTAGATATTAATTTAGATGATAATAATGGTGGCATTTATAATGGTTATGTATATAAAGGAAAAGCAACTAAAGGAAATGAATATAGATTTTTTAAAGAGATTTAGTATCTAACTAAATCTCTTTTTCATATAATAAACTGAGGTGTTGATTTTGAACTCATGTGAATTTGTTACTTTCATTACTTCTATTGCTTGTGTTATTTCACAAGATAAATCTGCTGATGAATTAAATCTATTAAGTGCTGTTTTTTCACAATTAGGTGATACTTTAGACACCATAGCAGCTACAAAAGCTTGTGAATAATGGTAAATTATTTAAATTTTTTTTGAAATAAATTTGTGAAAAGGACGAGATGTGATTGCTAATTTCAGAATTTGAACCAACCCCAAATAGCCAAAAATAGGATATAACAAACTAACTAAATTAGAAAATCCAATTTTAGAAATGATAACAGAGGTTATGCACATAATTAACGCAATTTGTGTATAACTTTTTTTGTAGTCTTTACTTTTTACTGTATTTTGTAAAAAACTTACACCTAATGAAATAGCTGTCGTAAAAATAGACCCCAATATAATAAATCCATAGACATATTTTAGCATTTCAAATATGTTAGAAACAACATAAACAGCTGGCATTTCTAGTTGTGTAATGTCAACATCTACTCTTACTAATAATAAAAATATAACAACAGATAATAAAATAATAATAATACTACTAATACTTGCTATTTTGAAAATTTGTTTTTTATCTTGAATATAGTTTTTTAAAGTAAGTAAAACTGGAATTAACAAAATGCTATTATAACTACTATATAAAATGGCATTTAAAATAAAACTAGAAGAATTGTTTTTTACTATATAATTTCCTAATTCTAATAAATGAACATCTTTCAGATTAATGATTCCAATTATAAATAGAAAACCAATCAATATAGGAACTAGCAATTCATTTACCTTGACAAATCCTTTTACACTTGTCATAAAAACAATAAAACACGCCATCGCTAAAATAGTACTTCCTATTAGGCTATTAATTCCTAGTTCTTGTTCAAAATAAGCACCAAATCCAGCTATCATAATAAAGAATGTAATTAACATAAAAATATTAATAATCATATTGATGATTGGTTTTAGCTTTTCATTTTTTTGAATTAAAATATTTAGAAAATCTTTATACGTATCTATACCATATTTGTTAACCATCTGAAAAGTTTTATAAATAACAAAACCCATGATAAAACTCGAAATTAAAATTCCTATTAATCCTTCCATTCCATAGGAAAAGAAAAACAGATACACCTCTTGCCCAGAGGCAAAACCTGCTCCTATCATAGTTCCTATAATAACAAATACAACTTTTAAAATATTACGCATAAAAATCAAACCCCATATTATTTTATGGGATTTTTTCTAATTTATTCAAAAATGTCCCCCAATAAATCCCCACTGGTTCCGGGTTTAAATGGGGACATTAAAAATAGAATAAACTTTTAAATAGAAATAGGATTAAACTAAATGTCCCCATTTAAACCCGGAACCAGTGGGGATTTATTGGGGACATTTTTTTATTTTTTTCTTCTTCTAATTTGCCATACAACAATTCCTATTATAATGATAATAATTGGTACTGCAAATATAATCACTCGAATAATCGTATTTTGTGCTTCTGTTGCTGTATAAGTTACTGTTCCTGTATCTTTTCTTGCTGTGATGTCTTCTTCTCTATCTACTAAATAAGCAATAGAATTTAAAATTAAATCTTTATTATAACTAGCAAGTTGAATCGCTGCATATTGAGAAGTTTGATTTAATGGAAGGTCTGAAACAAAGTAATTTTCTCCATAAATTACTAATTTTGATGTAACAGCACTTTCACCATTTTCCTCATTTGCTTCTTTGATTGTTTTTTCCAATTCAGCTCCTACTACAAAAGTTCCCTTTTCTTCATTATCACTTATATTATCAGATTGAATCTTGAAGTTTGTTCTATAATATGAACTTTCACTTGCTAATAGCAAGTCTGTTTCTTCTACTTTTAACTCTTCTAATTTATCGGTATCAATATTTATTTTGGTTGCATTAATAAAGATAACACCTGTTGTATTATATAAATCCTCTGTTACTGTTGTATGTTGTATATCTGGTAGGATTAAGTCTGGAGAATTTGTTACCATTTTATTGGCATCTGTTTCTCTTATAATACCTACTTCAAATGGTTTGACGCCATAAGTAGCTAATACTTTATTCACATTTGGCATATCTTTTTGGCTTGTTACTGCTGAATTTAACCATAAGATATTTTTCCCTGATTGGATATACTCTATAATGGCATTTGTTGCCATTTCATTAAAATCTTGATTAGGAGTTGTAATAACAAGAGTATCACAGTCATCTGGAACTTTTCCTGTTGTTAATAAATTTAAAGTTGCTATTTCATTGATTTCATTTGCTAAATACATATTTAAATAATTCATATTTTGACTTAATGAAAATTCGCTATATCCTTCTAAAAAGTATACCTTCGGTACTTTATCACTTGTAACAGAAATAATACTACTAGTCAACTTTTCTTCTGCTATACTAATAGTTTCATAAGTAGAAGTGTCATAAGTTACTAAATCACTGGCAGATAATACTTTTGATTTTTCTCCACATTCTACAATAATCCCCTGGGTTCCACTTTCAATTCCATATTTATTCACTAAATCAGGTCTATTGTTAGGATCCACTGCCTCTGCTACGATTTTATCATTTGCCTTTTTGTATTGTTTTGCTAAATCAAGGTTAGAATCATCATCTGTAGAACCTACAAAATAGATATTAACATCTTTATCAATATTTTTTACTTTTTCTTTACTTTCCTCTGTTAATGTATATAACTTTTCTTGTGTAAAGTCAATTGGCGTTAATTCTAATTTTTGCATAATAATATTAATGGCTATAAAAATTGCTATAATAATGGCTACTAAAAGACAAGTCATCGTTCCATTGATTAACCATTTCTTTTTAATTATCTCTATGAATTTATTTGACTTTTTATCGTTCTTGTTTTTTTCTTTTTTCTCTTTTTTTGTTTTTCCTTGTTTTGTCTCTTTTTTCTTATTTTCTAACTCTTCTTTTTTCTCTTTCAATTTAATTCCCTCCTTTTATCTCACACTTTTTCTTCTTTGCATAAATAGAATCGTAAGTAGTAGACATGCTACTGTAAATGCTATAAATGTTACTGTGTCTGCAATATCAATTTGTCCTGATGGGAATTTTGAGAACATATTGATTAATGAAAAGTTGGTAAATATGGTACTAAATTGTGGTAAAAACCATGTTAATATGAAAAATCCTATTGTAATAACACCTGCAATAATCTGATTTTCTGTTATACTAGAAGCTAATATTCCAAAGGAAATATAACTAATCGCCAATAATAAAAATCCTAACATCGTAATTAATGCTGTTGTGATGTGTGGTTTTCCAAAGAAACATAGAATAGCAAAATACATAAAAGTACAAATTAAAGTAATTACAACAATTAATGTTGCCGCTATAAATTTTCCTATTACTATTTTTGTAATGCTAAGTGGTGACGTAAGTAATAGTTGCTCTGTTCCAGTTTTTCTTTCTTCTGCCATAGTTCTCATTGTAAGGATTGGAACAATAAAGGTTAAGATAGTTGCTCCTGAATAGAATATGTATTCAAAATTTGTACTTTGGTAATTAAATACATCGGTATAGAAAAATATACTAAACATGATTAAAAATAATCCTATAAATACATATCCAACTGGAGAATAAAAATAAGATTTGAATTCTTTTTTAATAACTGCCCACATTACTGTTTCCCTCCTTCAATCAACTTCATAAAGGCATCTTCTAAAGTTGTATCTGCCTTTTTCATTTCAAATATCGTAATATTTTCTTTTGCTAATTCGGCAAAAATGGTCTTTCTTAAATCAATTTCTCCATTTGCTTCTATTACATATTGTTTGGTTCCATCTTCATTTTCTTCTACCAATTCTATTTTCTTAATATCTGCTATTTTCTCTGTTGTTACTTTCATTTTATTTTCTGGATCCTCTACTGTTACATACACATTGTTATTATTCGTTACTTTACTTTCTAAATTCTCTGGTGTATCAATCGCTACAATTTTTCCTTTATTAATAATAATAACTTTGTTACAAATTTGGCTAACTTCTGACAAAATATGAGAACTCAATATAACTGTATGTGTTTTTCCAAGCTCTTTGATTAAATTTCTAATCTCTGTAATTTGTTTTGGATCTAATCCTACGGTTGGCTCATCTAAAATTAATATTTTAGGTTCTCCTACTAATGCTCCAGCCATACTAACCCTTTGCTTATACCCTCTGGATAAATTTTTGACTAATTTTTTTTCAACATCTTTTAGTCCAGTTTGTTCTATAATTTTCTCTACTTTCTCTTTTTTGGTCTTTTTATCAACTTGTTTTATTTCCGCCATATAGGTTACAAATTCTTTTACTGTTAAATCGGTATATAGTGGTACTCCTTCTGGCATATATCCAATTTCTTTTTTAGCCTTTTTTGGTTTTTTTAACATATCATATCCATCTACGATGATTTCTCCGTGTGGTTTGTTCAATAAATCCTGTTATCATATTCATCGTCGTGCTTTTTCCCGCACCATTTGGACCAAGCAATCCTACAATTTCACCTTCGTTAATGGTAAAATTAATATCATCTACGGCAACTGCTTTTCCATACTTTTTTGTAACATTTTTTACTTCTATCACAAAAAATTCCTCCTTTATTTCTCTTCTAATCATTCAATCCCTAATATGTTATCACTTTATCCTTTTAATGTAAAGCAATTCACAAAAAATTTACAATGTACAATGAGGACGTTTCTTTTCGCACATAGAGAGTACTTCCAGGTGCAAAAAGAAACGTCCCCATTGCTCCTCGCATATTTTTTCGTAACGCGCATATTTATTAAACAGAAATGAGGGATACTATGGAAATAATTTATCCTTTTTTAATTACCTTTACACTCGTATTTTTTTCTGAATTAGGTGATAAAACTCAGCTATTAGTTTTATCATTTTCTACGAAAAATAAGACAAAAAATATATTGTTAGGAGTAGCTTTGGGTACTTTTTTTAGTCACGGATTTGCTATTCTTTTTGGTAGTAGAGTTGCTTATTTTTCTAGTGATGATTTCCAATTTTATTTAAAAATTTTCACTTATACTTCTTTTATTCTATTTGGTTTGATTGGTTTTTTACCTAAAAAACCAAATAAACTAAATGATGCCTCTTCTCCTAAATGTGATTTTTTACAAAACTTTTCTTGTTTAAAATTGAATTGTGTTATCCTAGTTGCTTTTTGTATTTTGGTTGGAGAATTAGGGGATAAAACTTTTTTGGCTTCCTTAGGTCTTGGTTTTGAATATCCAAATGCTAAATTGTCTTTAATTTTAGGCTCTGTTTGTGGTATGGTGTCAAGTAATTTTATTGCTATTTTTTGTGGAAAATTACTTGGTAATCATTTAAAGCAAGATTTTATTGAGCTTCTATCTAATATTACCTTTATCATTTTTGGATTATTAGGTTTTATCCATATTCTTTTCTAGTCACTTAGTTACAGTTTGAGCTAAATTTTTTTGGATTTTTGAATGAATTTTCCTTGACAGCGTACCTTTTTTATGCTATTATAATGATTGTTATTTAATATATGGGTCAGTAGCTCAGTTGGATAGAGCACAGGCCTTCTAAGCCTGGGGTCCGGGGTTCGAATCCCTGCTGGCTCACCATGACAGTCTTATACGAACCCGTATAGGAGTACAAATAAGAAACATCTCAATTTATATTATTGTATTTTGAGATGTTTTTATTTTACATTTTTAATAATTCGTTTCATCATTTTTCTATCTCTGCTAAAGCCTTTGACTTTCTGATAGTTTCATTTGATACTTTAATTAATTTGTTATTAACAGCTACATATTTAAATGTACCTCTTCTAAACATACCTCATAGATGTTATTAGATTTATTCTCTAATTCTTTAAATGCCATTGGTTGCATTGCTGATAAACAACTTCCGACAATTATCATATCATCTGGTACATCGTAACAATTGGTTTTTATTAAATTCTTCATATTTTATTCCTCACAATATACTAAAACTTCTTCTAAATTTTCATCTTCTAACAAAGAGCCCTTTATACTTCCTGTTGTTATAATGTCTACTTGCTTTTTTAATGCTTCTTCTAATGCAAATTTCACTTCAACAATTTTAAATCCGCCCACTACATCTTCTGTTCTTACAATAATATCTATATCACTATCTTTTTTTTGTTTTTTCTTTGCATATGAACCAAATACCCAAACATATACTAAATTATATTTTTGAGCAACAGGTTTTATTTTTTCTTTTATTTTTTCTAATTCTGACATATTTATATTACCTCATTTATAATTTTCTTACAAAATTCTTTTATTTTATCTGTTTCTTCATCTGCTACATTCCATAATATAACTTTGTCAATTGTTTCATAATTATGTACAACTATATCACGCATTCCTGCAATATTTCTCCATGGAATTTGATTATATTTGGTTCTAAAATCTAATGGTAACTTCTTTACTAGTTCTCCTATTTGTGTAACTGGTGTTAATATTGCATTTTGATAAATACTATTATTTTCAAATTCTGAATAATTATTTCCAAAAAATTTTTTTGTATCATTTATTATATTACAATGCTTTATTATTGTTTGTAATACTTTTTTTGTTCTTTCGTCTATCATATTATTAACAACTCCTCTACTTTCTCAATTATAACATATGACAAACTATATCCGCAACTTAATTCAAAAACTTATTCTTTATTACATTTTTTAAATCATATAATATTTCATTTATATATCTCATATTTCACTATTATTAGTATATCATTTTTAGTAAAATAAAGTTTCGGATTTGTTTTACTTTGACTTTTTGGCTACTATTACAAATCTTCCATCTTCTTGACTGTATTCGCATGTACTTAATGTTAATAATTGGTCTCCGTATTTTGCTGTTTTTTCTATATTATAAAGACTAGCTTTTTTACTTTCGTTTATATAATAATTATATTCTTCTTCATTATTAGCATTTATAAAATAATAATATCTAAACACATCTTTCTCATCTTTATAATATACACGAGATAAAAATACAGATATTATTTCATATTCGCTATCATTATCTAGTGTTGTAAATTTAATATTAGGATGTTCTTTATAATAACTTTCTTCTTTATATTTTAATAGATTTTGGAACATATTACCATTTTTATTATTGTGTCCATATAGTAACAAATTACTACTCGGTAAGTTCCAATTGTAATCTTTATCTAAAAATATTGAACCATCATTAGAATATTCTTTTTTATATGTGTGTTTCATATAATATTCGTTATCTGTTCCTTGTAATACTGGAAAATTAATATCTGTATTTTGTATTTCTAGCCAACCTATTATTTCATTATTTTCTTTTTTTAAATCTTGAATTTGTAACATTCGTTCACTTATTTCTTCTGTTTTTTGACTATCATCTACATCAATACTATCCAATATTTCGTTACCATCTGTTTTGTTACTAAATATCCTAAAACAAATATATAAAACACTTAAAATAAAAATGATTATAAATATGATTTTTGCTATTTTATTATTTTTTTGATGTTTTCCTTTTTTTTGCATTTTGCACCACCTTTTATAAAAAAAGGCAGAATTATATCTGCCCTCCTATAGTTATAAAATTTTTACTATTTTCTTTTATTAGTAATTATAATTCCAACTATTGATATAATAGCTATTAAACCTACATAGTTTATTATGTCCATGTTTCCTGTCTTTGGGGTATTATCTTTTTCTTTCTTATTAGTGGTTGCCACTTTTTCTTTTTTATCAGTGGTTACTACTTTTTCTGCTAATACATATGTACTAAAATGGTCTGTTTCAAATGTTGCATCATCTCCATTTACATTTACTGTATATTCTGTTTTTGTTCCATCTTCTGCTATTCTATATACAACTAAATTTGATTTATTAAAATCACTTGGAATAGGAATGCTTATTTTAACTTTTCCCTTTGGTTGGATTTTTACATTGCTTGATGTTAAAGTTATATCATATACTGTAAATTTTTTTACATTTGTTAATGCTGTTTTTACTTTATTATATGTTTCACCTTCTGTTATTTTATTGACTGCCATAATTGTATTAGATGGTAATACATCAGTTGTAGCTTCTAATTTTATATTTGTAGTATTATCAACTGCTGTAATAGGCTCATATGTCTCTAAAGAATCTTCTTCAACTTCTTTGTTTATTAGAATAGCACTATCCATACCAGCCGTTGAGTGAACTAAATATGTGTAAGGATATTCCATTCCAAGTATTGGTTTAGTACCTCCTTTTTCTACAGAAGTTATACCTCCTCCATAATTTGGATATGTTTTTGTTATTATATTTTTAACGTAATCTGTAAGCTCATTATCTGATACTGTACTAGGCACATTTATAACTGGTATAGTAGTTCCTGGTATTCCATTTTCTTTTGTAGCAACTAAAGAGTTGTCTTTATATATTTCTAATGTAACAACATAGTTATCAGTATCTAAATTTAAATATCCATTACTTGTAGCAACATCATTTGCAACAGCTTTAACTGTTATTTCATTATCTTTTAACAGATTTTTAAGTTGTTTTTCATAATAATTTTCTATCATACTCATATATTTATTTTTAATAGTAGCCTTATTAGTATCTAGTGCTACTAGAAAATCTAAATCTACTTTAATATAAGTTTGATATGAAAGCTTAAGATTTTCAACATCATCTGCAGTCCATGTACTTGCATTTACTTGATTAGCATAAAATCCCAACATCATTATTGATGTTATAATTAATGAAAATAAAATTTTTGCGTCATTTTTGATTTTTAACATATTTTTCCACCTTTCTTTTCTTTCTTTATTGTAATATTATATTCGATAATACCCCTTTGAATATAATATTATGTTTGTATATTATCACAATTTGATTTTTATTACAATCATTAATTGATTTAAGTTTCGACTTTTTTCGAAAAAATGAAAATAGTTATCCACAAAATGAAAAAATAAGTTCTGTAACGCAGTCAAATTCTGTCATTGTGTGCCAATTAAAACCAATAGAAAAGATAAAATCTAAAAAAATGACCTATTAGAGTGTAAAATATACACTTTAATAAGTCATTTATAATTTTATTAGTTTCTACCAATATCTTCTTCTGTTTCTTTTTTCTAACATACGTCTTATTTTAGGATCATCATAAGGCTCTGGAGCATTCAAATCCTGTGCATTTCCTCCAAGTATAAATCTTACTCGATATCCTTTATAGGAAGTACCTAAAGGTTTACACCGAAAGAGATATTCAAACTTAATCCATTGAATTACATCAATCCAACCCACTTTTGAAGCTCGTACTACTTCACGCCATTTATTATAACACGTCTTTCTAGGTGCTTCGTTCATACCAATAGAAATTGCTGTAATCTTATTATTACATTTTGCTTGGTCGATTAAAGCACGTCTAACAGTTTCCAGTATCTCCATATTTTTAACAGTACTGCTCACTATATCAGCAAATAGTTCACCTTTATCAAATAGGTTAAGTATCACAATAGCAATACGTTTGTTCTCCCCATTCATAATTTCTATAGAATGAGTATTACTTGATAAAAACACATTTTCTACTTCTACATTATAAAATGTTTTGTCTTTCTCAAATCTCCACTTAAATGCCTGATAACTTTCTAATAATTCTAGGTCAAAGTATTTATAGTGCACCAAAGAGCTATTCACTGCATCTGTAGTTTCAATTATGTTTTTGGTTATACCACTTATTAACTGCTTATGAGCAATGTTGTAAATATGAAGATATTTATCTGCAATTTTTGCTTCAATATCTTTCTCTTCCTTTAAAAGCTGTTTTACAAAAGGATTTGAAACATCAGCTTTACTATGAAAGATACATTGAGTAGCATTTGTAATTATAAATTCAGGTGAAAGTCCAACGTTTGCTTTTTTTGCTTCTGATAAGAACATTTTGTAACTATCCAAAAATATAAGAACATAAGGTAAAAATTCCTTATTTCTAATATTTTCTTGAATAAAGTCAACTATTTCTTTAGGGATAAAGAACATTGGGTCATTTCCTTTTCGTTCTCTCTTAGACAAACGTTCTGATCTCGAGCGATACATCTCACTCACATCCAATTTTGAAATCAGCCATTCTGCTTGTGCATGACAATAATCATTATTAAGAGCACCTAGACCAATATATAATCGGATAACTCTTAATTTTAAATTGTCATCTTTTGCTGCCAAAAAGGCATTTTCAAAATTTGTTTTTTCAAGATTTAGCCATTTCCTTACAGACTCAACTGAAACAGGAATAAGTCTCATAATATTAGGATCAGGCAGTTTGTTAACCTCCTGTGCCCAAGTATGAACCTGCAAATGATATTTATTTTGCCAGCCAGAGTATTCTCTCCATAACTTGCTCACTTCTTCCAGTTGTTCCATACTTGTCACACCATTCAACTCACATAATCTTTTGTCATCATAGACATATACACCTTTAGCATCAACAAATACAAAATCACGTTTAGAATACTGTCCTTTTATACAGATATAATCTTCCATACAAGTTATCTGTGCCTCTTCAAAATTTGAAACATCTACAATTTTTGAATGTTTGTCAAAAGCAATAATTAATCGTTTCAATGATCTGTTTGGCAAATCTATACTATGAGTAACAAGGCGAGCTGGAATTGTTATTGAATCAACATTCTTTAACCAATAAAATGGATCATCACTAACACCATTTATATTAGGAGGACATATAAATCTTCCTTTACAAGATTCAACGCCACTATCCATCCTTTGTAAAATTATTTTTCCTTCAGAGTTTTTTAAAAATATACCGTTTTTATTCCAAAACTCTTTTCGTAATTGTTCTAAATTCATATTAGAAATTTGCTTACATTTTTTGACCCTTTCTTCATATTCATCCAGAGTAATTTCATTTTTACTGTATTGGGAAACAGAAAGGTCTATTGATTCAATTTGAATTTTTCGCTCAGATGCAGTTTTTTGTATCCAATGTACATCTGATAAAAGTTGCTCAATCCGCTCCTTATGTTTTTCACGTACAGCATTTAATTGACTATCATTTCTAAACTCCCACGTTTTATTCAAAAGATTAAAACTAGATATACAATTAAGTCTGCCACAAAGCCCCTTCATTAAATTGCAGATTTTCTCAGTTAATAACCTAGTTTCCTCTACATAATGAGCCTGCTTCAATGATTTGGGTGTTTCCTTTTTCTTTCTAGTTAACTTATTAACGACCTCTTGTGCTTGGTTTAAGCTCAGTTCTATCCCTTTGATACGCTTTTTCTGTGCCACTTGTACAATTTGTTGAATTTTCGAAATACAATCATTTGCTTCCTCAAGTACTAACCCGAGACATTCACCATATTCTTCATCAGAAAATTCATTATTAACTGCACCTGTAGCAAGCTCAACGAACATATCAAATATGTCATTGCTATGCTCATATTCTACCTGTAAAAATTGCAAAATAGCCTGCCTCTGCTTTTCTTCTTCAATATCGGCAGAATCACGCTTTTTCCTTCTGTTAGCTTTTTCATTCGTCTTTTTTTCGGCATAATACTCATAAACATTTACTGAAACAGGATTTTCCGCATCATAAGCGGCCCTTTTTTCTGCTGTTTTGAGTATATCATATGCCTCATTTATCTTTTTAATGGTTGCCTCAGCATCTCTTTTTTTTACTTCATCTTGAAATAAATCAGGATGCCATTGGCGTCCAAGTTTTCTGTATGCCTTCTTTATATCTTTGTCATTAGCATCTCGGGCAACACCTAAAACTTCATAAGGATTCATAGTCATTCCTCCTTTTCCTTTAAATTTTTGTCTAGAATACTGCCAAATTTGTTGTTTAAACTTATTTGGCAGCATTCTTTACTAATTAAGCAATTTCACGTCTCTTGCTTTAACACCAAGTGGATTAGCATTGTGGGCTGCTATTGCTTTTGCCCAGTCCTTAGGAACCGCACCCGTAGTTCTGAGACCATCTAATAAAGCCTCAATGGTCTGAAAAATTATTTTTATACCATCTCCATACGGCTTAAAGTTCACAGCATTATTAGGATCTATTCCCAGTTCCACTGCATAATCTTTGGCACTATCCTTCCTATCATACTTATCATGATATAATAAGAAAATATACTCGCCTGCTCTACTTGCAGTTAAATTTCTTACCTCCTGTTGAGTGTGATTACTCCCACCATTTTCTCCATCCGTTACAATCAAATGCAATCTGTGATTAGCATCTGTTGGAAATACTGGAGTAATAGCACTAATTAATGCATCATAGATGTTTGTACCTCCATCATACCACCAAGGCGACACGGGTACAAATTGCTTTGCATCCATCTTGTTGAGTATTTGACAAACTTCAGTGTTGAACAAAGTCAGAGAAATCTTTGTATTGTAAATTTTTGCTCCCTGCCTTGTAGCAAATCCGTTTATCTCCTCCGCAATTGACTCAGAAGTTCCTTCCATAGAAGGGCTGTTATCAATTACCAAATTTACCAAAGCTGAATTCCGAGCAATTTCTTCCATCATCTTTTGACTATCAATAGATGATGCATATCCTTCAATTGCCCTTTCAATGTTTACCTTTGTTTTGGGACTACCACTTTTTTGGCGTAATTGTGCCAATTTGGATGTACCCTTAGATGTACCCACTAAGTTGTTATCCTTGTTTATTTTAAAATCCTCCTTTATTATAGAATGATGTTGAGGCATAAAGCCTCTTCAAAAAATTTGGTAATCATATTATATCATTAAGTATACATAAAGGTCAATAAAATTATTGACAAATATTTGAAATGATGTTAATATATTTTTGTGTTACTAATATGTAATACGTTGAAAACGTAGTAAAGTTAGCTTAGCTGGTAAAGTACCACAACCGACCATACTTGGGGTCACGGGTTCGAATCCCGTACTTTGCTACAAACTACAAGCAGGGATTGGCATTGCCAATCCCTGTCATTGTATGTACCTCCTATTTTTCAAAAAATTTTTTCTCTCAAAAGTATAAACTGGCACTAGTTCTCTCTTATGGTTTGAACTTTGAAATTTCTTTAAAATCTCTTGTTTCGCCCATTCATCATCAGTATCTCCTGTTTCTATCATTTCTTCAATTTGGCGATAGGTAATTCCCATCTTTTCTTCATCCGTTTGTCCCCCTAGTCCATCGCTTGGAGCTTTTTTCAATATCCTTTCTGGAACCCCTAAATACTTTCCAATTTCTAAAACTTCTTTCACTGTAAAATTACCAATTGGATTAAAATCAGATGCACTATCTCCCCATTTAGTGGTATAACCCACCATAGCTTCGCAAAGATTTCCTGTTCCTATAACTAAATAGCCTAACGTTTGTGCAATTCCATACAAAGTAGTCATTCTTAATCTAGGTTTCATATTAATAGTTGCCTCTTTGGATAATTCTTTTATCTCTATTTTATTTAATTCTGACTCAATTTCTTTTTCCATTTGTTCATAACAATCGCTTAAATCTACTGTTAAGAATTTAACACCAAAAGTATCTGCCACTAATTTAGCATCTTCAAAATCCCTCATATTGGAATAACACGGCATAGCTACGGCAAGTACTTTTCCCTTTCCAATTGCTTTGGTTGCCATAGCAAGTACTGTTGCTGAATCTTTCCCCCCACTATTTCCTATTACAATTCCTTTTGCTCCTGTCTTTTCCACATATTCTCTAATCCAGTGGATAGCATTTTCTGCTTCTTTTTCTATCATATTAACTTCTCATTCCTTCCTAAACTCCAAAAGAGTATTTTAAAATTTTCTGTTTCTTTCCTGTATGGTACGTTTCTGTTGTAGCAAAGTCATCGATATAACTTATTTTTTTCAATATATGAAACTACTTCATCTGGTGCTATATATTTTATACTTTTTCCACTTCTTATTTTTCTTCTAGCAAAACTTGAACTCAAATTACTCTTTATATTATTTTCCACCTTAATAAAAGCTTGTCTATTCTCTCTCAAAAATTCGCTCGAATGGATAATCTCTTCCATATCATCCTCATCTCTTTCAAAAACATAGACTCTAAAATTCCTAGCCAGTTCTTTCGCTTGATTCCAAGTTTCCAATTCTTTTAAATTATCGCTTCCCATCGTAAAACATATTTCGTATTCTTCATATTGTTTTTGCAATTCGGTAAGTGTTTCTATCGTATATAACTGCCTTGCATAATCCATTTCTATGCTAGACACTTCAAAGTGTTCATTTTTGTTACATACTAAATTTAACATTTGATATCTATGTTCATTGTCAATTAAATCTACTTTTTGATACTTGCTATTGACTGGCACAAATATTATTTTTTCAATTTGACTGTACTCTTCTATTAACTGCTCTGCTAATGAAAAATGTGAATTTAATGGTGGATTGAAACAACCTCCAAATACTACTATTTGCTTTTTTATTAAATCTTTCATAATACTAACCTTTACTCTCTCCCTATTTTTCTATAACACATCAATTATTTTTACCATTATACTATTATTTGTCAACAATTTCTACTTTTCTTATAAAAAACAACATATATTAATTTAAAAAGTTTATATATTTTTTATGATGTAACAATTCGGGGGGACCAGCAAGAATACCGTCTGTTATGCAATTACAGACGGTTCGTAGCTGGGAGTTACGAATAAAAAATACATAAACTTTTATTAAGAACAATAGGGGCTTGATTTAACTTTTTCATATTTAAAATTATATCTTACAAGCCCCGTTTAATTGTTCGTCTGCGAAAATTGCATAGCAATTTTCTGTAGAATGTATTTTTGTTGTATAGGTAAAAATCTTTGATTTTTCCTATACAATAAAAACAATCGTTAAAAATCGTTATCTCGCTTCTACATATTCGAAAACTTCTTCCAGCGTATGTTCTGAATTCGGTCCTACAAACACTTTAAACTCTCCTGTTTGCGCTTGATATTCTAAGTTCTCATTCCAAAACCTTAACATATCTGGAGTAATTTCAAAAGAAATTTCTTTTTCTTCAAATGCTTCAAATTTCTCCTTTTTAAATCCTTTTAGTTCTTTCGTTGGTCTTACTACACTTGCTACTAAATCTTGAAGGTAAAGTTGTATCACTTCTTTTCCTGGCACATTACTATTATTTTTCACTTTAACGGTAACCGTTATCGATGAATCTTCCTTCATTTTATGGCTACTTATTTTTAAATCTGAATATTCAAATTTTGAATAAGATAATCCATATCCAAATGGATAATAGCTTTCTGTTGGAATATCTTGATAACGGGAAGCAAAACGAATATCCTTTATGTGTGGTCTTCCTGTATTATAGTGATTATAGTAAATTGGGCATTGTCCAGTAGCTTGTGGGAAACTCATTGTTAATTTGCCAGATGGATTCACATCTCCAAAAACTACATCGGTAATGGCATTGGCTCCTTCTGTTCCTGGAAACCATACTTCTAATAAAGCATCTGTATTTTCTGCTACATGATTTAAGACAAGTGGTCTACCATTAAATAGAATGGTAACAATTTTTTTATTTAATTTGCGAAGTTTATTTAATAAATTTTGTTGAATTTGTGAAATTTCGATATTAGCTCTTGAACAAGCTTCTCCACTTTGTCTATAATGTTCCCCTATTGCTAACACAATTACATCTGCTTTTTTAGCAACTTCTATTGCCTCTTCTAGCATTTGTCTTTCTTGTTCTTTTTCGTTTTCTGTATGGATTGGTGTTGCTCCATCTTCTACTAAAATGTGATTCAAATCTTTTTCTTCTAAAATATGGCTACCTTTCGTACATAACACATTTTCAACTCCCACCTTTTTTTCAAATGTTTCTTTTAATGTTGCTATTTTAGCTTTATCGGAAAACATTGACCATGAGCCAAGAATGGCAATATTATCAGCATATGGTCCAATTAAGGCTATTTTACTATCTTTTTTCAAGGGTAGAACTTGTTTGTCATTTTTTAATAATACAAAAGTTTCAGCTGTTAATTTTCTTGCTTTTTCTAAGTGTTCTTGACTTTTTAAAATTTTCTTTTCTCTTTCTTCATCAATGTTTCCATATGGATTTTCAAACAATCCCAATTTATTTTTTAAGCTAAGTACTCTTAATACCGATTCATCTAATATGGCTTCTGGTACTTTCCTTTCCTCTACTAACTCTTTTAAATGATTGGAATACACATTAGACATCATGTCAATATCTACCCCAGCCATAATAGCTTTATAAGCTGCCTCTTTCTTATCTTTTGAAACGCCATGTGCAATGGTTTCTTCTATGGCTGAATAGTCTGAGATAACAACACCTTTAAAGCCTAACTCCTTTCTTAATAAGTCTCTTAATAGCCATTGATTAGCAGAAGCTGGAATGCCATTAATGGTATTAAAAGATGTCATAATCATTTCTGCTCCCTTTTCAATCGCTGATCGATAAGCTGGTAAATAATATTGTCTAAATTCTCTTTCTGACATATCAACGGTATTGTAATCTCTTCCTGCTTCTGCTGCTCCATAAGCTGCAAAATGTTTGACACAAGCTGCTGCATTTCCTAATTTAGAAATATCTTCCCCTTGATAAGCTTCTATCATAGTTTTAGCAAATATTTGTCCTAAATAAGGATCTTCTCCACCTACTGATTCCATCACTCTTCCCCATCTTGGGTCTCTTACCAAATCAACCATAGGTGAGAAATTCACATTGGCTCCGACTGGCTCCCGCTTCTTTGATGGATACTTTCGTACAATCATAAATTACCTTTTCACTCCAAGAACATCCTTGAGCAAGGGGAATTGGGAAAACGGTTCGATAGCCATTGATAACATCTGCCATAAATAAAAGCGGTATTTTCAACCTGTTTTTTGACAAATATTCGTCTTGTATTTTCCTAATTTTTTCACTTCCTACAACATTTAAGATAGAACCCACATTATATAACATTTCGTTGGATAGTTCTAAATCTTTTAATGGTCCTGTTGTTGTATCAACATCATCCATTAAAAACACTTCCCCTGCTACTTGCACTAATTGACCAATTTTTTCCTCTAAGGTCATTTCCTTTAATAAATCTAATAATTTTTCTTTTTTCATACTACCTCCATAAAAAAATATTAATAAATTTTGTTATTACTGATTTAAATCGTAAATTGTAACTCTCTATGATATTGTCTATTACTTGGTAACATTAGCAATACCACCAACCTTTTGCGTAATATTCAGTTTATCTAATCCTTGCAATATATGCTTGTTTTGCATAAAATACTTCCATATTAAACCTGTTAGATAATTTTCAATCATTACCATAGAAATGCATTTATCAATTCCAATATATTCTTCTGCATACCATGGTTTGGAACCTTCTAAATTGTAAGCATCCTTTAAGCCATATTTTCCCCAAAACTTAGGAAAATGATTATAATAATATTCTAATGCTTGGATGGAAAGTTCTGGTGTAAATACAATGGAACCTGCTGCTCCACTAGGAGAAATCGTACCATCATTTCCTTCTAATTTACTGAAAGCAGGCATTGCTCCAAATTCTCCTGAATATCCTTTTGGACCAATACATGCTGTTAACCCCCAAGAATTTTCTCCATATGTTTTGTACTTTTTGCTATTTTCTATGCAATATTTTCGATTCGCTAAAGTCGCCTTAACAGAATTTTCAAACCAATCAATTCCATTTTCGTCTTTTCGTTTTCTAAAATCAATCCACGCATGAGAATATTGATAAGTAAATAAAGTTCCACAATAGGTATAAATGATATTTTTAATTTCTCCATAGTCTGTTGTTGGTTTTTTAAAATCGTCATATGTACTCTTATTTACTGGAAAGGTAGGAGAAGCAACTGCTAAAACATATAACATTAATTGCTCTGCATACATGTCCCAATGCCCAAAAAATCCTTTTTCTGGTGAATATCCCATATAAAATTGATTAGAATTCTTGTTAAGATACCAATTCCAATCTATATTTCGATAAAGTTGTTCAGCTTTTTCTTTTATTTCTCCTTTAAAATATTCTCCTACTAAAATGGCACCACAAATAAAAATAGCCGTATCAATAATAGAAATCTCACAATTCCATACTCTTTTGGCTGTTTCCATATGAATAAAATGATAAAAAAAGCCATGAATTGATTCCATATGGTTTAGAAAAGTATCTAAAGTTCTATTTACTCTATCATAAGCCTTCTGAAAACAAATCCACTTTCTTTCTACTCCGATTACTAAAGCTGCTAGTCCATATCCAACAGATGCAATACTAGCAACTTCAGGTGATAATTTTGTCTTGTCTCGAATCAATCCATAGCCTTTACTTTTTTGGTCTATATTAGCTTCTTCGATAAAAAAGTTAAAATCTCCTTTCAATTCTTTTTTTAATAGCTTTTCTCCTTGACATTTAAAAATACGCATAAAATCCACCTCTAATCATATTATAGATGGTGGATTTCTTAAAATCAATGGGGATTTTTGGCATATCTAGGTTATTTTGCCTAAAAAAATGATAAGATTTTCTTATCATTTTAATAAAACTTATTTTTATTACTTTTTGCATACCAGAGAGCAAAACAAGCGTTCATTACTTTGAATTTTTACATTCTTTTACTTCCTTTTTCATTTTTTCTAACTCTAGCTGAGACAATTCTTTCACAGAATAGTAATCTCCGTGACTTATACAAGATATAATACGTTTTAAAAAAGTGATATATTTTTCATCATTTACCATAATTTTACATTCCTTTATCCTTTTATTTTTTATACTTTGAGAATATGTTTCATTTTTAATGGTAACACTATTGGTGTTACTTTCTTTTTGCCTATAATATCATAATTAACTTGTAAATTCAAGTGTTTTTACTATTTTTAATGTCATTAAATTTCATTACTGTTGCAGTATTAATGTGTTCAACATTTTTAGGTCAGTTGCTATACTAATATTAATACTTTGGGTTGTATGGAGGTACGAAATGAATTCAATCTCAAAATCTGATATTGATAAAAATTTTGGTAAAATATTACGAGATTTTCGTATAAAAAATAAATTAACACAAGAACAATTATCTGAAAAATTGGGAATTTCCTTAAAATATATTTCTAGAATTGAAAATGGAAATAATGGTGTGAAAACACAAACTTTAATTAATTATATGAATATTTTAGGTGTTACACCAAATACTATTTATGCTCCTTTTATCACAGATAAAGAGGCTGGAACAAATCGGAAAGCCTTAAGATTAGCATAATTTAAACTTTTTTCTTTGGCTTTCCGTTAATTTGTTCGTGTGCCAAATTTATGAAATAAATTTGTGTACAATGTTTTTTATATATTAGAAAGTCTGTATGACTTTCCTAATATACAAAAAATATAGAAATTTCTGAAAAACTTTCTTCTCTTTCTAATGAAAAGAAGGATTTTATCAATGCTATGATCGACTTAGTAAAGAATTTAAATTAATAAAAAGATTGCCAAAAAGGTTCATCCCTCTTGGCAATTTCTTTATTCTTCCCAAAAAGCTTTATAAGTTTCATAAGCAGAATACACATCATATTTACTAGTCACTTCGTAAGGTGCATGCATAGATAGTACGGGAACACCACAATCAATTACATCAGTTCCTTTATTGGCTAAAATATAGGCAATGGTTCCTCCTCCACCAATATCTACTTTTCCAAGTTCTGTTAATTGATATTTGATATCATTTTTTTCTAATACATTTCTTACCCAAGCTACATATTCTGCATTGGCATCAGAAGCACCTGATTTTCCTCTTGCTCCTGTATATTTTACTAATGCAATTCCTTTTCCTAAAAATCCTGCATTTGTTTTATCTGATACAGAAGCATAAATTGGGTCATATCCTGCATCAACATCAGAAGATAACATCTTTGAAAAACAGAATGTTTTATCTAATAAATTTGGTCTATTTACTTGTAATTTGTTTAAGATTTCGGAAACAAAGAAATCAAACATATGTGATTCCATTCCTGTATTTCCCATACTTCCTATTTCTTCTTTATCTGATAAAATACAAACTGCTGTATTTTTAACATTATTTAATTTCATCATAGCAGCAAGTGAAGTGTAAGCACATACTTTATCATCTTGACCATAAGCTGCTATCATACTCTCATCAAACCCTAAACTTCTTGCTCTAAATGCTGGTACTAATTCTAATTCTGAACTTGTGAAATCTATTTCTGTAATACCATATTTTTGATTTAAGATATTTAAAATATTTAGCTTTACTTTTTCTGTTACTTTCTCATCTCGATAGGGAATACTTCCAATTAATAAATTTAAGTCCTCTCCTTCAATTCCATTTTTCAATTTTTTCTCCATTTGTTCTTGTGCTAAATGTGGTAATAAATCAGTAATTGTAAAAATTGGATCCTTCTCATCCTCTCCTATGTTAACTTCTATTTTTTCCCCATTTGCCTTTACAATAACACCATGAATACTCAAAGGAATTGTTGTCCATTGATATTTTTTAATACCACCATAATAATGTGTTTTAAAATACGCAAATCCTGTATCTTCATATAATGGATTTGGTTTTAAATCCAATCTTGGTGAATCTATATGAGAACCTATAATATGCATTCCATTTTCAATACTTTCTTCTCCAATAATTGCTAAGTACATACTCTTTTCTCTATTAATAAAATACACTTTATCCCCTGGTTTTAATGTTTGAAATTCTATAATATCTCTATAACCATTGCTATCTGCTAATTTTCTAGCTTCTTTAATAAACTCTCTTTCTGTTTTGGCTACATTTAGAAAATCCATATAATCTTTAGATAATTTAAAAATCTCCTCTTTTTTCGCCTCGTCTACCTTTTCCCATCCATTCTTTTTTTCATTAAAAAGTTTTTCCTTTAGTTCTTCTCCCATTTTTATCCTTCCTTTCTCTTTTTCTCATTCTATCATAACATTATTTATTTTTCCAGTTTTTTTATAATTTATTCCTAAAAATTGGTTATACTAAGTTACTGGTCAGCCTACTCTTATATTTTTTAGTGAGAAAGCTTAATATATTATTTTTGAAATA
>CANOYI010000019.1 GCA_947571515.1 uncultured Clostridium sp.
CCGCTTCGGTTTATTCTCTAAAGGATTTTATTGTTTACTTTTCAATGTACTTTTTCTGTCCCGTTTTGTGGGACGATTTTTATTATACGATAGTTTTTTTTGTTTGTCAACACTTTTTTGAAAATTTTTTTTCTTTTTTTGAAAGTAAATTTTTCCAGTTATTTAAAAAGCCAAAATCAATCTAAAATCAATTGATTTTGGCTTTATTTTATACACAAATTTATTTCATAAATTTGGTACACGAACAAATTAACGGAAAGTCAAACAAAAAAGTTTAAATTATGCTAATCTTAAGGCTTTCCGATTTGTTCTAAATTTTTGTGCTATTTTTCTAACATCGTTAACAATATGTCACTCACTAATCCGGTTGCTTCATCATATTCTACTTTAACATCATATTTTCTATTCTTGTTATTTTCAATAAAAGAACTTAAAGTAGTAGCTACTTCTTCCTTTTTATTTAATCTATCTAATTTCAGTTTCAATTCTGTATTAGACACCACTTCCAAATCGATTAAATTCTCTTGAATCGCATTAATTAAATTTAATATTGCACTACTATCTACTTCTTCCCCTTGTAAAATTTCAAATTTTGAATTAAATCGTTTCTTTTCTGTTTCTGTAATTCCCATTGATTCAAGAGTTTCTTGTTCTTTTGCTATTCCAATCACTTCTTCTAATTTTCTTAAATCTTCTTTTTCTATTACATTTGTTGTAATTTCATCTATCTCTTTAGAAACACTGTTATTTACTCTATCCAATATCGCTTGTACTTGTTCTGTTTCTAATTCACTTAAATTAATAGCGTTTCCCTCTTCTAAAACTACTTCATTTTCAAAGCTATTTACCATATTTATTTTTTGGTCAACTGTTGCTTCTACTCTATTAGATTCATTTTCATAAGTAGCAACTATACTTTTTTCGCAACGATTTCCTTCTACTTTTTCGTTAACAACAAAACTATATTGTGTTGTTTTTCCCTCTTTTTTATTGGCAAAAACTACACTTGTTTCTTCACTCGCTTTTTTATAGGTAAGAATTTGTTCATTTTCAGTTGTTGTATTTTGATAAGATATTTGTATATAATCCTCAGTTTGAGAAGGCAATACATCTATCCCAATTTCATAATCTGGATGTTGTATCACGGTTCTTATAGTAGTTTGGTTACTTTCGTAAACCATAATTTTGGCTTCCTCTTTTCCTATATTGTTTTTTGTTATATCCATAATTAAACTGTCTAATTTTTTCACAAATTGTTCTCTTAAATTAATTGTTTCCTTAAATTGATATAATGCTAATATATTTTCTAACTTGTCTATTTTTGTTAAAATAGTCTCATCTTGTTTTAGTTCTTCTAACATTTTAATCAAAATATTATTTAGTTGTTCTTTTGTTACTGTTAAAATATAGCTGTTTACTTTTATATTTTTTCCCATTACCTGAATGGTTTGATCCTTTTGCTTTGAGAAGTTATCTTTTGAAACATTACTATTGATAATACTAATATATTTTGTTTTAAGATTTTGTGTTTCTTCTTTTGAAAATTCAAAAATACTTTTAAAATCATTATTAAATTCTATCGTATCTGGTATATTTTCTACTTGTTCTTCTGTATAGCCCATTTTTCGAAATAATTCTTTTAAATTTTCATTATTCGCCAATAGATATTGATTGAATAAATCTGAAAATTTAATTCCATGAGTAATGCCACTTTGTATATATTCTATTTGTGCTACTTTTTCATCATTGTTTAATAGGTTGATATCTTGATACTTATATTGGTTGCTGTTATCAATTTGTCCATTTATTTTTAATTTTAATTGACTAATTGAATTTTTTGTGTTTTCTGAGCTTGTCCCAATATTGGCTGTATGATTTACTTTTACTTGTGTTTCTGTTGTATATTTGTTTTGTTGTAATAATGTATTGTAATCACTTATTCCCACTCTATCATAAATCGCTTCTATATTTTCTAAATTTTGACCTATGTATTTTGTAAATAACGTCGAGCTGGATTTAAACATATCTGTATTCTTATATACTAAAAAAATCACAATAGCTATTATGGATAATAACACTATCATAGATGCAATTACTATCATTCTTCTCATCTTTCTTGGCATTATCATATCTTTTCCTCCATTTTTGAGACAAGAGGGACAGGTTTCATTTGTCTCACATTTTTTGTCGTTTTTTGTCATTTTCTTTATTCGACATTTTTCTATCTAATTTATGAGACAAAAGAAACCTGTCCCCCTTGTCTCATTTTTTGTTTTACTGCTTCATATATAACAATTCCAGCAGAAACAGAAGCATTTAATGAGGTTACTTTCCCTTTCATTGGGATTTTTATTAAAAAGTCACAATTCTTTTTTACCTTCTGACTGATGCCATTTCCTTCATTTCCGATTACAATACCAATGGCTCCTGTTAAGTCTTGGTTATAATAATAAGTTTTTGTATTGATATCGGTTCCACAAATCCAAAGTCCTTCTTTTTTTAGTAGTTCAATGGTATCTGATATATTGGTTACTCTTGCTACTTTCATATGTTGTACGGCTCCTGCTGATACTTTGTTGACAGTGCTGTTAACAGTAGCTGATCTTCTTTTTGGTATGATAACGCCATGAACTCCTGCTGTTTCAGCCGTTCTAATAATAGAACCTAAGTTGTGTGGATCTTCAATCCCATCTAAAATTAATACAAATGGATCTTCTCCTCTCTGTTTTGCCTCTTGTAAAATGTCTTCTACTTCACAGTATTCAAATGGTGGTACCAAAGCAATGACTCCTTGGTAGTTTTGCGTTTGGGCAATTTCTTCCATTTGTCTTTTTTCTTTTTCTACTAATATTATTTTGTTTTCTTTTGCCATACTGATGATTTTGTTAATAGAACCGTGCCTATCTCCTTTTGTGATAAATATTTTGTTGATGTCTTTGCCACTTTCTAATAGCTCTAATACGGCATTTCTTCCTTCTACTTGGTCGTCAAATGCCTTTTGATAATCAGATTGTTCTTTTATTCTTTGTCTTTTTTCACTCATACTTTCTTTTCTCCTTTATAGAATATCTCTTCTAATGCTTTTGCTACACCATCTTCATTATTGTTATTGGTTATATAGTCTGCTTTTTTCTTTAAATTCTCATTTGCATTTCCCATAGCAACCTTGTAACCTGCCACTTCAAACATAGGTATATCGTTTGCACCATCTCCTATTACCATAATTTCTTCTTTGTTTATATGCAAATAATCTGATAATATCTTAATGGCATTTGCCTTAGTAGAATTTTTCTTCATAATGTCTATATACTTTGACTGATAAATATCTTGTCCTTTATGAACTGCTATGTCACAGATATCAGTAGTATCTAAGTCACTAAATTCAACCTCTATTTTCTCTTTCATTTCTCTTAGATTTTTTTCTTCTCCGTGCAATGTTACCATTGAAGTCGTTAAAATATCATTTTCTAAAAAATATGTTTTTAAATCTTTTACCAATCTTACTTTTGTACCGATTTCAACTTTAGCATTTTCTTCGGTTAACTGACCCTCATAAGTATGTACTAATCCCCTCAAATTTTTCTGTCTGTAAGCATCAATTGTTTCAATTACTTCTGTTTTGGTTAAATATTTTTTTAATACATATTCATCTTTCACATTATCTTTTATGATAGCTCCATTAGAAGCAATAACATATTGATTAATGGCCTCTCCTATTGTTTCAGTAACTTGTGATATATCATTAATATTTCTTCCTGTTGCTATCACAAATAGAACTCCTTTTTGTCTATGTATTTTATTGATTACTTCTGCATTCCTTTTCGATACTTGTTTTTTATCATCTAATAAAGTTCCATCTAAATCAATTACTACCATTTTATATTTTTTGTCTTTTAAATTGGTTGTTTGTAAAATTTTTTCCATGATTTTTTCCTCCGTCCCCAAAATCATCGAAAAGAAGAACCTTGTTTTTTATTCTTCATCTAACTTTAGCACAGACAGGAATGCCTCTTGTGGAATCTCTACATTGCCAATCTCACGCATTTTCTTCTTTCCTCTTTTTTGTTTTTCCAATAATTTTTTCTTTCTTGTAATATCCCCACCATAACATTTTGCTAGTACGTCTTTTCTCATAGCTGAAATGGTTTCCCTTGCAATAATTTGTCCACCAATCGCTGCTTGAATTGGTATCTTAAATAATTTTCTTGGAATAACTGTTTTTAATTTTTCTACCATTTTCTTGCCTCTATCATAGGCGCTATCTTTGTGAACAATAAAGCTTAAAGCATCGACTGGTTCTCCATTGATATGAATATCTAATTTTACTAAATTTGATTTTTGATATTCTTTGAATTCATAGTCTAAGGAAGCATATCCTTTTGTTTTGGACTTTAGATTGTCAAAAAAATCATAGATGATTTCATTGAGTGGCATTTCATATACTAAAGTCACTCGATTTTCATCTAAATATTTCATATCTATATATACACCGCGTCTTCTTTGGCATAATTCCATAATGTTTCCTACATAATCTTTTGGTGTTAAAATATTAGCTGTTACAAAAGGTTCTTCGATATAAGAAATTTCTTGTGGTTTTGGTAAATCTTCTGGATTGTATAACTCGATTACTTCTCCATCTGTTTTATAGACTTTATAGATAACCGATGGTGCTGTTGTGATAAGTCCTAAATCGAATTCTCTGTCTAATCTTTCTTCTATAATTTCTAAATGAAGTAAACCTAAAAATCCACAACGGAATCCAAACCCCAACGCTGCTGATGTTTCTGCTTCATATTCTAAGGCTGCATCATTTAATGCTAATTTTTCTAAGGCTTCTTTTAAGGCTTCGTATTGACTACCATCGATTGGATATAATCCACAATAAACCATTGGCGTTACTTTTTTGTAGCCTTTTAGTGGTTCATCTGCTGGGTTATCTTTTAATGTAATCGTATCTCCTACATGAATGTCTGACAAATTTTTGATACTAGCTGCCACATAGCCAACTTCTCCTGCTTTGATTTCATTTGCTGGCATATACGAACCTGGCACAAAATAACCAACTTCTGCTACGGTAAAAGTTTTATTCGTTGCCATTAATCGAATTTCGTCTCCCACTTTTATCGTGCCATCTACTACTCTTACATAGGCTACTGCCCCTTTATAATTATCATAATAAGAATCAAAGATTAAACATTTTGCTTTCTCGTTTTCATCACCTTTTGGTGCTGGCAAATCCGTTACAATTCTTTCTAACACTTCTTCCACATTCAATCCTGATTTGGCTGAAATACATGGTGCGTCTTCTGCTGGTATTCCTATGATATCTTCTATTTCCTGTTTGACTTCTTCTACTCTTGCGTTTGGTAAATCTATCTTATTTAAAACTGGTAATATTTCCAAATTATTATCAATGGCTAGATACACATTCGCTAATGTTTGTGCCTCTACTCCTTGACTAGAATCCACAACTAGAATAGCACCATCACAGGCAGCTAAGCTTCTGGATACTTCATAATTAAAATCTACATGTCCTGGTGTATCAATTAAATTTAAGGTGTATTCTTGTCCATCTTTTGCTCGATAAATCATTCGTACTGCTTGTGATTTTATCGTAATACCTCTTTCTTTTTCGATATCCATATTATCTAAAACTTGGCTTTCCATTTCTCTTTTGGATAATACTCCTGTCATTTCGATTAATCGATCTGCTAAGGTCGACTTTCCATGGTCTATATGGGCAATAATGCTAAAATTTCTGATGTGTTCTTGTCTGTTATTCATATTTCCTCCATTCTCTTACTCATGATTTTGGGGATGCCCTTAGCTGTGTGAGCATTAAGCGAGCTTACAGATAAGTAATACCTTTAGGTACGGAGGAAAAAATCATGACGTAAATCTAATAAAATAATATAAATCAACATAGAAGAAAAAATAAATCATGATTTTTTCCTCCGTCCCCAAAATCATCTTTCTTGTGTCATTTTAGCATAAAAGAATAAAATGTTCAATGTTTAATTGATATTTACACTAATAAATGTTTTCTAAGCCCTTACATAGATTATACACTTTTTGATAACCAAGTTTTTCTAATTCTTTTTGTGCTTTTTGACTTCTATGACCTGTGCTACAGTAAACAATAATAACTTGTAATTTATCTGGCAAGATATCTTTAACTTTTTGATTCATTTCATATTCTGGCAAGGAAATAGCATTTTCTAAATGTCCTTCTGCAAACTCTTGTGGACTCCTAACATCTATAAGGATAGCGCCTTTTTCTATCATCTTTTTCAATTGTTCTTTACTAATTTCTGTTTCACAATAGCATCTATTTTTGTTTAATACATATTTAAATTTATGCAACATGTCTTTTTCTCCTTATTATTCATCATAATCTTTACTATTTATTATATGCATTTTCTACAAATTTCGTCATTACTTTACTCGTTACAACATACAAAATAGAATATTGTATCTTAAATTGACAAGACTTATCCACAAGTAGTTTTGATTATTCCTTTTGTATTTTTTAGTACTACTACACTTTCTTATTTTACAAGATTGTTACAGTTTTGTTACGTTATCTTCCTGTTTCTTTCAAATTTTTCTTTGATATCGACTTTTTTCTATTATTTTCTTGATATTTATATAAATTTGTTACAGGATTGTTACAGTTTCGTTGCAATTATGTATCCTTCTTGATTTTATGTTTCCCGTTTTTTCTATTTCCGTTCTTTACCATTTTTATTTTTCGTTTGTGGAAACTGTGGATAACTTTGTGAATAACTTAAAATACTTGATTTTATTTTACAAGTTGTTCACATTTTAATTTAGTTACTATAATATTGGGATTGTTATTTTATTTTTTTACTCTTTATGTGTACTTAGGTTTGTTATATTTTATAAAAATAAAAAAATCTGAATTTGCTTATTTTTATAGCATTTTCAGATTTTTCATTTATGTATATCTAACATAATATCTATTCAAAATGGGAGAAAATTCTTATTGTTTAAAAAATCCCCAATAAATAATAGCAATTATCTCTAAAATCGTAATAAACGGAAAACCAATCACAAAATTAAGCTTTTGTGTCTTATGGCGAAACGTATACATGCCAGCAATCGTTCCAATCCCTCCACCTAAAGCTGTCACAATAAATAATGTCTTTTCAGGAATTCTCCAAGCCCCTTTCTCTGCCTTCCTTTTATCTAACCACATGATAAAGAAGCCAAATAAATTTATCACAATAAAATAAATCATAATATTTTTTACGGTAAAAATTTCATTGATTGTAATTGTATTTTCTAACATCTTTCTTTCCCCTTTCTATTTTTCAATTCTTTTAATAATTTCATTACACTTATGAGCAACTTCCTCTTCTTCCATTCCATCTATCTTTTTATCTTGCATAAGTACTTTTCCATTTACCATCGTCATTACTACATTCGTTCCTTTTGCATTATATACAATCTCTGCAAACACATTGTTAATTGGCTGTGTTAGTGTTTCATTTAGATTAACCATAATGACATCTGCACTTTTTCCTTCTTCAATACTTCCTATTTCTTTTTCTAATCCCAAAGCGTTTGCCCCATTAATCGTTGCCATTTTTAAGACTTCATAAGCAGGCATAATCTCTGGTTCTTCGTTCCATCCTTTTTGCAATAAAGCTGTAAATTTCATGGTTTCAAACATATCTAAGTTGCTTCCACTTCCTTGTCCATCGGTTCCTAACGATACACAAACATCATTTTCTAACATTTCTTTTATGTTTGCTACCCCACAACCCAATTTTAAATTACTAATTGGACAATGTGATATATAACTGTTTGTGTGTGCCAATTCTTGAATATCTTTGTTATCTAATTTTACACTATGAGCCAATATATTGTGTGTTTCAGAAAAGTCTCTATTGATTACTTCTATTGGACTTTTCACACAATATTCTCTTTTGATATCTTCTCTTTCCTGTGCATTTTCACAAAAATGCATATGTACTGGTAAATTCTGTTCTTTGGCAAATTGAATGCATTTTTTCACATATGGTTCATTACTGGTATATAATCCATGAATTCCTACGTTAAAGCTAATGGTATCTTGTTGATATTTTTCAATTAATTCTTCTAATTCCACTAGTCTTTGTTCATCTTTTTCCTCGTATCCCATTAAAGTACGAGTGGTTTGTAATCTTATACCTGTTTTTAATGCTGCTTCTATAATTTGGTCTGTCATAAAATACATATCGTTCACTGTGGTAGTTCCTGTTTTTATCATCTCGATACAGGATAAAAGTGTTGCCCAATAGATATCCTCTTCTTGTAACTGATCTTCCATTGGCCAAATTTTTTCTTTTAACCAATCTTGCGTTTTATAGCCATCTACTGTCTCTCTAAAAATACTCATGCTGATATGAGCATGTGTGTTAATGAAACCTGGCATAATGATTTTTCCTGTTGCATCTATTGTTTTATCTGCTTTTTCGTTTATTCCCTTTTCGATTTTTATTATTTTTTTGTCTTCTATTAGAATGTCTATATTTTCTTCGTATTTTTCTCTATTTTCACTCATTGAGATCAAGTTACTGTTTTTGATTAGTGTCCTCATCTGTATTCCTCCTACTCTTTACCTACTTTAGTATAACATATGATAAGTTATTTTTCAATTTAAGTTTGATTTTTTCCTCTATTTACGTTATAATATACATAATGTCATATGGCATAGTAACCCAATAAAGGAGGAATAGAAATGGAACTAGTAAATCAAGGATATTTATTAACAATTTTTCACACCTTAACCCTTCAAGGCAAGTCCGATTATGTTGATGCTTTTGAACGGGTTTCAAAGTTAGACAAATCGGCTTTTTCGCAAATTTCATCTGAAGAACTCTTGGCATACAATCAAGTAGTTTTTTATTATTTAGTAATGAATGAATATGCGGAAAAACAAAATTTTTGGTGGAATGATTCAAATTTCATTAAAATAGCCTATTATCAGTTACTTGAAAAAAGAATATCTTTGGTAGGCGGAGATTCTTATCTGTGTCATCTCATTAATTCAGTTTTGCACACAGATTATCCAGAAGAATATATTCTTTCACATAGGGAAGAATTAGCAGAAGACATCATAAAATCAGCGATTTTTGATAAAGAATCAACTGTTTCTAATTTACCTGATTAAGGTAACATCTCTTTTATCCTTAAAAGCAAGGGAATTATACATTTTCCCTTGCTTTTTCTTTTGAAATGAACATGGATGTCTTTCTACTTCTCAACATCATGTCATGTACAAAAGGAAACGAACCTAAAGGCATAACTTATCTGTACGCACTAAAGTGCTACAGCTAAGAAATCCCCAATGCACATCAGCCAAACAAACTCATTTGATTACTTTGGCTCATGCCTTCTAAACAGCCAAATTTTTTTAGCAAATCTGTTACAGCAGTTCCTACTTTAGAACGTATTTTTAGGTCATCAATAGACATGAATTTTCCTTCTTGGCGAGCCTTCTCAATTCCTAAAGCTGCTACGGTTCCCAGTCCTGGGATGCTATTTAATGGTGGTCTAATTCCTCCCTCTTGTACTAAAAACTTAGTAGCATTCGATTGATATAAATCAATTGGTAGGAAGTTAAATCCTCTTTCATACATTTCTAAAACTAGCTCTAAAACCGCATACATATTCTTTTCTTTGACAGTTGCGCTATTTCCTGCTAAATCAATTTCTTTCATTTTGTTTTTTACTTTTTCTTTTCCATAAATCATGTATTCACTATCAAACTCATCTGCTCTAATAGAAAAATAAGCTGCATAATAAGCCAAGGCTTGATGTACTTTAAACCAAGCAATACGAAAAGCATTCGTTACATAAGCTGCTGCATGGGCTTTTGGGAACATGTATTTTATTTTTTCACAAGATTTAATATACCAGTCTGGTACATTGTGTTCTTTCATTAAAGCTACGTATTCTGCCCATTTTTCTGGGTCTTTTAAGGCTTTTCCTTTACGCACTGTTTCCATGATTTTGAAAGCTGGATTTGGTGGTAACCCTTGTTTGATTAAATAAATCATAATGTCATCACGACAACAAATCGCATCTTGCAGAGTCACCGTTCCTGCTTCAATCAAGCTCTGTGCATTTCCTAACCACACATCCGTACCATGTGATAATCCAGAAATTCGGATTAACTCATCAAATGTAGTTGGTCTTGTGTCAACTAACATGCCGTCTTACAAATTTCGTTCCAAATTCTGGTACGCCAAAGCTTCCGACTTCTGAATGGATTTGCTCTGGCGTAACGCCTAATGCCTTTGTGGAACTAAAGATTGACATGGTTTCTTTGTCATCTAACGGTACTTTAGTTGGGTCAAGCCCTGTAATATCTTGCAACATTCTTATCATGGTTGGATCGTCGTGACCTAATATATCTAACTTTAATAAGTTTTGGTCAATGGAGTGATAGTCAAAATGGGTCGTTATAATATCTGATTTTGGGTCATCTGCTGGATGTTGTACTGGACAAAATTCATAGATTTCTCTTCCCTTTGGTACAACAATAATTCCTCCTGGATGCTGTCCAGTCGTCCTTTTAATTCCTGTACAACCTGTTGCTAATCTTTGGGTTTCTGCTCGATTGATTGGAATATTTCTTTCTTCAAAATATTTTTTCACATAACCAAAAGCTGTCTTTTCTGCTATGGTTCCTATGGTTCCCGCTTTAAAAGTAGTACCTTTTCCAAAAATAACTTCTGTATATTTATGAGCTTTGGCTTGATATTCTCCTGAAAAATTCAAGTCAATATCTGGTTCTTTATCTCCATTAAACCCTAAAAAAGTTTCGAATGGTATGTCCATTCCATCTTTATCTAAGGCATGTCCACATTTTGGACAAGGTTTATCTGGTAAGTCGAATCCATTTTTATAACCATAATCGGTAAAATCTGAATACTTACAATTTGGACATCGATAATGAGGAGGTAACGAATTTACCTCTGTAATTCCTGTCATATTAGCAACAAAAGAAGATCCTACCGAACCTCTTGACCCTACAATATAGCCATCTTCATTTGATTTCCATACCAATTTTTGGGCAATAATGTACATAACTGAAAATCCATTTTTTATGATAGAGTCTAATTCTTTGTCTAATCGCTCTTGTACTAACTTTGGCAATGGGTCCCCATATAGTTCATGTGCTTTTTCATAGGCAATGTCTTTAATTGTCTGCTCACACCCTGGAATGTGTGGTGGACATTTTTCTGGCGAAATTGGACTAATTTGCTCACACATATCTGCGATTAGATTGGTGTTTGTAACTACTACTTCATAAGCTTTTTCTTTCCCTAAATAACTAAATTCCTCTAGCATTTCTTCGGTTGTTCTTAAATATAGTGGTGCTTGATTGTCTGCATCTTCATAGCCTTGTCCTGCTTCCAAAATACGCCTGTAAATTTCGTCTTGTGGGTCCATAAAGTGCACATCGCCTGTTGCTACAACTGGCTTATTTAATTTTTCTCCTAAGTCTACAATTTTTCGGTTAATATCACGCAAAGCTTCTTCATCTTTTACAATTTCTCTTCTGATTAAAAATTGATTATTCCCTGTTGGTTGAATTTCTAAATAGTCATAGTCATTGGCAATGGCTTCAATTTCATCATCGGTTCTTCCTAATTCAATTGCTTGATACAATTCTCCTGCTTCACAAGCACTTCCTAAGATTAATCCTTCGGAATACTTTTTATATAAACTTTTTAGAATTCTAGGTTTTCGATAAAAATAGTCCAAGTGAGAAAGCGATACTAATCGATACAAATTTCGTAAGCCAATATAATTTTTGGCTAAAATAATAGCATGATAGGTTTTTAATTTTTTGTATTCTTCTTTTTTCGCTTCTTCTGTGCTACTTACCTTATCTATATCATCTACTGTTTTAGCACCACGTTCTTTTAACTTATCTAACATCACATAAAATACTTTAACTGTGGTATCTACATCATCTAAGGCACGATGGGCTACTTCCACTTTAATTCCTAAATTCTCAGCAATTTTTCCTAATTTATATTTTTTATAATCTGGGAATAAATCTTTGGCTAAACTTAACGTGTCTAAATACGTATAATCAAATTCATATCCTAAAGTTTTCGCATTTTGCTTCAAAAATCCCATGTCAAACGGAGCATTATGAGCAACTAAAACAGAGTCTTTGATGAAATCTAGTATCTTTGGAAATACTTGTTCAATGGTTTCGGCATCTTTTACCATGTCATCTGTTATATTCGTAACTTCTGTTACTCTTTGTGGAATGTGTTTTTGGGGATTGACAAAACAACTAAATTGGTCAATGACTTCTCCATTTTTTACTTTCATAATTCCGACTTCTGTAATTTTTTCAGTCATTGCTGAAAAACCTGTGGTCTCTAAATCCAGTACACAGTAAGTAGTATCAATCTCTTGTCCTTTGCTATTAGTCACAATGGCATTTTTATCTGGTGCTAAATAGGCTTCTACTCCATATAAAACTTTCATGTCTGGATTGTCATATCCAAGCATTTTATGGGCTTCTGGAAAGGCTTGTACGACACCATGGTCGGTAATGGCTATCGATTTCATGCCCCATTGCATGGCTCTTTTGATTAAATCTTTAGCTGATGTCATAGCATCCATTTGACTCATTTGGGTATGCATATGTAATTCTACTCTTTTTACTTGTGCTCTGTCTTGTCTTGTTTCTTTTTTTAGTCCTTCGGTTTCTATCACTGTATTTGCCATGACAGTCAATTCATTAGAAAAGGTATCCATTTGAACCGTTCCAGCCACTTTAACACCTTTCGCATTTTGAATTCTTTTCATGATTCTTTTTGCTTTTTCTTTGTCTAAAAAAGCTTTACAAGTAATGGTACTCGTGCCATCGTATACGTCAAAACTAAATAAAGTTTTTCCTGATTTTAAAGTTCTGTCTTCTGTAAAGATAACCTCTCCTTGCAAAGCTATTTTTCCGTCATCGACTCCTAAATCTTCTACTTTTACGAATGTATCTGTAATGTTTTGAGTCGCACCTAAAATCAATGGCGTATCTTCTTGTTCTTCTTCGGTTGGTATTTCTGGTAGTTCACGATTGGTCTCCATAATGGTATTAGCAATAACGGTAATGTCTCCAGCATACGTATCTAATCCCGCTTTTCCTATGGTTTTAATTGCTTTGGCTGTTTTCATTTTTTCTACGATTTCTTGTCCTTCTGTGTAATCTTTGGCAAAAGACTTACAGGTAATGGTTCCTGTTCCATCATATAGGTCAAAAATAATCATTCCTTTGCCTGACTTGGTTTCTCGTACATCTGTTGTGACGATTCTTCCTTCTAGGGTTACTCTTCCATCATTGGCAGTAATATCTTTGATTTTAATGTATTTTTCTTTCGCTTTGGATGGTTTTCCCATAATGTATTCTTGTTCTTGCAAGCTTGGCATTTCCATTTCTTCTGGTGGAGTATAGCCTCCTTCATCGGTTGGTGGTGCATAATCTATGTCCTGATATTCTGGCAGAGTATCTTGGTTTTCTCTTTCGATGGCATGTTGCCTATTTTCTTCTTCGATATGGGCTATCATTTGGGCTTCTTGATTTTTGATATTTTCGCGGATTTCATTGATTTCTTTTTTGGACAAATCTTCTGTGAGATCAATGATATATTCCTCTCCAAATAAGTTTTTTATGGTTTTTTGTAATTCTTGATCTGTTTTTTTGGCTTTTAAAAAGTCGGCTCCTTGGATATGCATTTTTATATGAATAGTATTTTCCTCTACCTCTACATCACTTTTTAATAGTAACATGGGTTTGGCTAACGGATATTTGTGCGACATATAGGCTATGATGTTTTTCCACTCTTCTGGTACAGCTTTTTTTTCTACTTTTTCGTGGTATTGTATGGTGACATCTATATGCTCCAATTGAAATCTTTGTTTTAGAAAGTTTTCAAAATACCATATTTCTTTGATTTCTATGTATTCGTCTAAATATAAGATGACTTGCAAAGTATTGGTCTTTTTTATCATGTTTAAACTTTTGATTTCTGCGTATTTTAGATTGGAATTGGTTTTGTAATCACTAAATATTTCTTCTACTTTTTTTGCTTTTTCTGACACTTTTTATTTCATTCCTTCCTAAATGCATTGCTAGTTTGGAAAAAAATTGCTATATTGTCTATTCTTTATCAAACTATTCTCCTTTTGATTTTCTTGATTGTATCATATTTTGTTACTTTATAAAAGCGAACAAAGTAATTTTTGTGTGAATTTGTAACACATTTTTCCCTACCACATATTATATAACATACAAAGGATACAAACAAAAGAAAACATATTTCTTTATGGAAGGGGGTCTAGACTATGCCAGAAAATAGAGGATGCGGATGTGGATTCGGTTTCGGTGATGACTGCTGCTGGATTATAATCCTTATATTATTAATCTGCTGTTGTTGCGGTGGTAACAGAGGAGGATGTTGCTAATCCTTTTCTAAAAAGACTCCCTACTTAAGGGAGTTTTTTTATTTGCTATTATCCAGTTAATCTCAAAAGTTATCTATTTTTTATGAAGTAACAATTCGGGGGAACCAACAAGGTTACAAACTGTTAGTTTCGTTACAATTTGTCCGTAGTTGAGAGTTACAAATAAAAAATAGATAACTTTTATTAATAAAATCGTTGAACTAATAGATAATTCTATTCTTTAAACCTTTTTCCTTTATGTTTTTCTTTTTTCTTCTTTCTTTTATTTTCTTCTGTTGCTTCATATTCTTCTTCATAATTTGAATAATTATCTAAAAACTTTTCTTTCAGTTTTTCCTTTGGCATATGCTCTATTTCTTCTTCATATTCTGATTCTGCTTTGTAATCTTTTCCTTCTTCTTTGCTAGATTTGTCATTGTTATCTTCTTTTAGTTTATCTGTATTTTCTCTTACTTCTTGAACTTTTGAATCTTCTTCTACTTTTTCCTCTTGATTATCTGATGTTTCTTCTACTTTTTCCTCTTGATTATCTGATGTTTCTTCTATTTTGTCTTTCATCAAAGATTTTGGAAGTTCTTCCTTTTCTTCTTCATCATAATTATTTTTTCCATACAAAGAAACACCTGAAAAGTCTTCCGCTATACTTTGATTTTTTCTATGTTTTATGATGATAAATAGAACAATAGCAATTAAAATCACCACAGCTGCTACGATTCCTATCATTGTTTTTTGCTCTTTTGCTTTCTTTTCAGCTTCTTCTCTTGCAATGGCTTCTTCATCCACAAGACTTTTATTTAGTGTAATTTGATAAGTCGCTACATTATTTCCGTTTTTTTCAGAAACTAATATGGTAATTGTATTTTCTCCCTCTTGCAAATTTTCATTACCAGTTATTTCAACACTATAATCCTCATCAGTTGGTTTTGCTTCTATCTCTAATTTCGTATCTTCTCCAATATATTTAGCTGTATATTCATATACATTGGTATTGAATTCTGGCAATAAATCTAAATTACCAATTCTTAACGCTAATAAACCATTACCACTATTTTCAGTATATTCTTCTTGCTCTCCACGAACAATGTTAATCGTATACGTTTTTTCGGTTCCATCTTCTGCTGTAACTACTACATCTACTTTATTGTCGCCATTTGTTAACGTCTTCTTCCCTGTACCTGTTACTTTTGCTTTCGAATCTTGTGCTTTAGCATAAACTTCTATCGTTTGTGTGCTTTCTGGAACAGCCACTTTATAAGAAGTAGTTGTAGCTTTAAAACCACTAAAATCATGTGGTCTGATTCCTAAATTACTCAAATTAGCATTGCTAGATTTTGTTGTAACTGTAGTGTTAGAAGTGTTTGTGCTATTGGTTTTATTACTCGCATTGGTTGCTGTTGTATTTTTAGTAGTTGTATTAGTTGTTGTAGTACTTGTATTATTACTTGTTGTCCTATTTGTTGTATTATTAGAAGATGTTTGTTTTGTATTGTTGCTACTATTAGCCTGATTTGTTTCATTTACCGCTTCATTTTGAATGGTTAACAAACCAAATAAAATGCTAATACTAAGCATTATAATCGTAAATACATGTATGCATACCTTTCTGTTTTTTGGTTCTTTTTCATATTTTATTTTCATATTTACTAACATTCCTTTCTTTAAGGTACAAAATTTGATTAACAATAATATATTTTATAATTATTTTTCAAACTTTACCTCCCATTTTAGATATTATATCATATAATTTACTTGTTGATAATCCAATAGCAGCATTATGATCTCCCACTATTTTTTCTATATATACGCAAAACTCATCCTGTATTGTGAATGCTCCTGCTTTATCCATTGCTTTTCCTGTATTGAGCCATTTTTCAATCTCTTTTTCTGTCATATCTTTAATATAAATTTCAGTTGTAGTACTATCTACTTGTTCTATTGTTTTCCCTTGATTTTGCATCAAAACTGTCATACCAGTTATCACATTTACTCTAGAATTTTTTAACTGTTTTAACATAGTTTGTGCTTCTTCTCTGTCTTTTGGTTTCCCATAAATTCGCTTATTTTTTTCTACTATCGTGTCAGCCCCTATTACAATTCTATCTCCTTTTGTTTGGTCAAATACCACTTTTGCTTTCTGATAAGATAATTGCTTCACTTGTTCTTCTATTTCTAAATTAGAATCCATTTTTTCTGTTATTTGACTTACTATTATTTCATAATCTTTCATCCCCATTTGTTCTATTAATGCTTTTCTCCTAGGAGATTGAGAAGCTAATATTATTTTCATATATTCCTACTTTCCTATTCCTATGTTATTTCTGTTCCTATTTTATCATTTGCTTTTTGGTTAGTCAACTAAAATATGATATTCAAGTTTCGACTTTTTGATAGGATTAATATAGATAAATAGTTACAATTTATTCCATTTTATGATATAATGTTCAAGAAAAGGAGTATATTATGATAGAATTACTTTCACCTGTTGGTGATTTTGAATGTCTAAAAGCAGCTGTCCAAAATGGTGCTGATAGCGTCTATTTTGGGGCAGATACTTTTAGTGCTAGAGCCTTTGCTCATAATTTTAATTTAAAAGATTTAGAAAAAGCCATTCATTATGCCAGAATCCGTGGTGTCAAAACGAACTTAACATTAAATACATTGATTAAAGATGATGAATTGGAAGCTGCTATAAATCTAGCTAAAACGGCTTATGAATATGGAATTGATGCCATTATTGTGCAGGACTTAGGCTTAGCACTTAAATTAATTAAGTTATTTCCTGACTTACCAATTCATGGTAGTACACAAATGACCATACACAATTTAAATGGCGTTTTAGCATTACAAAAACTTGGTTTTAAAAGAGCTGTACTAGCCAGAGAATTCTCTATGGATGAAATTAATTATATTTGTAAAAATACAAATATTGAAATTGAATGTTTTGCCCATGGTGCTTTATGTATTTCTTATTCTGGTCAATGCCTATTTTCTAGTATGTTAGGTGGTCGTTCTGGCAATCGTGGCAAATGTGCTCAACCTTGTAGACTTCCCTATGAATTACTTGAAGATGATAAAAAAATCGATAATGGTCATTTGCTTAGTACCCGTGATTTATACACGCTAGATTATATTCCCGCTTTCATTCAAGCAGGTGTAAAATGCTTAAAAATTGAAGGCAGAATGAAATCACCTGAATATGTAGCAACGGTTACTAGAATTTATAAAAAATATATTGATTTAGCCTTGTCAAAAGAACCTTATATCGTAGATAAAGCAGATAAAAAGGCATTAATGCAAGTATTTAACCGTGGTATGTCATCTTGGGGGCACTTAGAAAAAACGCCGAATAAAAATCTTGTTTTTAAAGAAAAACCTAACAATATGGGACTATTTTTAGGAATTGTCCAAAAATATCATAAAACAAAAGGGCTTATTACTTTAAAATTAGAAGAGAATATAGAAATTGGAGATACCATTTCTCTCCAAAATGAAACGGGAACTTATACCATCTCTGAATTAATAGCAAATAGCAAAAATATTACTGAGACGAAAATCCGGTCAAACTGTTACCATTGGAAGAATGAAAGGTAATATTAATTTAGGCGATAAAATTTATAAACTATCCTCTAAATCTGCTTTTCTTTCAGCAAGAAAAAGCTATAAACAGGAAAATAGAAAAATTTTGTTAAATTGCAAAGTAGTCATAAAAAAAGGAATACCACTTTCTATAGTAGTAAAAAATGCATCTAATGTAAAATTATATAAAAATTTAAATGTTAATTGTCAATTGGATTGTATCCCGATAGAGGCAAAA
Organism: uncultured Clostridium sp.; assembly: GCA_947571515.1. Lineage (GTDB taxonomy): Bacteria > Bacillota > Clostridia > TANB77 > CAG-508 > CAG-269. Next base: position 18,311 of record CANOYI010000019.1, read on the forward strand.
AATAAACCTTTAGACAAGCAAACCATTATCAAACAATTATCAAAAACAGCTTCCACCCCCTATGAATTTAAAAAGATTGACATTGATTTAGATTCTAATTTATTTTTGCCTAAATTAAGTATGTTAAATGAACTGAGAAGAACGGCATTAGAAAATGTGGAAAATTATGCTTCTACTAAAATTTACAGAAAACCAAAAGCAAACTTAAATTATCATCTAAAAACAAATCAATCTACTAATTCTGTAGCCAAAAATACTTCTCCCAAAATTTCTTTATTGCTTAATATTTTAAACACGGATTTTGATTACTCTAAACTAGATGCCGTACATAATTTATATATCCCTTTAAAATATTTTGTTGATAAGAAATATAAGCATATTTTAAAAGATTTAACCCAAAGATTTAATACTTATATATACCTTCCTACCATAAAAAAAATCAATTATAGAAATCTATTTTATAATAATGTAGAAAATTCCATCCATAAATATCAAATTAGAGGATTTGTCATTTCTAATATTGGTAATATACAACTATTAAATAGCTTATCCTATGATGCTAATAAATCTTTCAAAATTGTTGCCAATTATACATTTAATGTATTTAACATTCAGACTGTACTTGAATTAAAAAAGCTAGGAATTAGTAGATTTACCATTTCGCCAGAATTAGATAAAACTGGGATGTTAAGTTTATGCAACTCTAACTATTTAGAAAAGGAACTGATTGTATATAGCAGAATCCCTTTACTAAATATGAATTATTGTTTATTAGGAAAAACAGATAATTGTTATCCAGAATGTAAACAATTATGCCAGAACAATCATACTTATTATTTAAAAGACAGACTCAATATGAATTTTAGGATTTTACCTGATAATATTCAAACCGTTACTACTGTCTTTAATAGCAAAATCACTTCTCTTTCTCCTAAAGATTTTCCTATTCATTGTGCTAGGATTGATATTTTAGATGAAGATATCTCACAAATCAATCAAATCATCCAAACAGTAAAAGAAGGAAACCGCTTGGAAGGAAAAGAATATACGAATGGAAACTTAAACCGAAACAATTTGTGACAAAAGGGGCGCCCCTTTTTGTCACAAACAAAGACGATGATTTTGAAGACAGAAATGATTTTGGGGACGGCAATTTTAGGGACGGAGGAAAAAATCATGATAAAAAATATATTAATATTAGAAAAACTCAATATAATTCTAATCATGATTTTTTCCTCCGTCCCCAAAATCATCCCTTTGCACCTCAGATTTGTTTGCTGCTTAACTCAATAATTAAATCCATGTTATCATCTTTGGCAGCTTTATTTTTTCGAATACTACCACATTTTTTACATTGAAAAACAATCACATATCCCTTTTTTCCATCAATTTCTAAGCTAACTGGTTCTAAATCCCCATGACACTGTTCTTGCCTATCTCCTGGATTCTTATCCACATGTTTTGAGTGTAAACAATAAGGGCAGTGATTCCTACAAGAATATCCTAATTTTGGTACCTTATTGCCACAATTTTCACATATAAATTCTTCATCAATTTCAACAAAATTTCTTTGCTTCATTTTTGTCTCCTTCATGGCGAGTTTGTGCCTGTCCCAAACTCGCCAAACTCGCCATTCTAATATTTAAAATTTCCTCCACCTAGAAATTCCTTTAGTAATGAGTTAGTTGGTACATATTCTGATGGTATCGTTTCAAAGTATTTCAACATATCTATTAGTCTCCTTGCTTCAGCATATTCTAGTTCTTCTTGCTTGATTTCTTCTAGCAACGGCATAACAACGCCTTTTAGCACTCCTAATTCATAGATTAATGAGGTATTAAAAATGCTATTGGCTTCTTCTTGGTATGGAAATATGTTTTTTTCTTCTCCATTATTTACTTTGTACCAAGTGGCTATGGTATGTTTCGCATCATATCCTCTAAATTGATAGTCTCTTACAATTCTTCTAATTAATCTGGTGTCTGTTGTTGATATTCGATTGTATCTGTCCATGTTTAATACGGTTAAGGCACTAATATAGATTTTATATTTTTGGTCTTTTGCAATTTTGCTCGTTAATTTATCATTTAGACAATGAATTCCTTCAATCACTAGCACTTGGTCTGGTTCCAATTTTAGTTTCTTACCATTATATCTTTTGGTTCCAATATGGAAATCAAATTCTGGCATTTCTACTTCTTCGCCATTTAATAACTGAGTCAAATGATTATTAAATAGCTCTAAATCAATGGCCTCAATACATTCAAAATCATATTCTCCATTTTCATCTCTTGGTGTATCTTTTCTTTCTACAAAATAATTATCAACTGAAATCGTAACTGGCTTAATACGATTAATTCTTAGTTGAAGTCCCAATCTTTGTGCAAATGTAGTTTTTCCAGAAGATGATGGTCCTGCAATTAGTATCATTTTTACATTCCTATTTTTAGCAATTTCATCTGCAATATTAGCAATTTTCTTTTCATGTAAGGCTTCATCTAGCATAATAATATCCTTAATACTATCTTCCTCAATCGCTTTATTTAATTTGTATACTGTATTGACATTTAAAATTTTATGAATATCATCATATTCATCTAAAGCCCAAGCCAATTTTTTTGTTTCAATCATTTTAGGCAATTGTTCTGGATTACTAGAAGTAGGATATCTTACTAAGAACCCATCTTCGTATTTGATCATTTCAAATATTTTAGTAACTCCTGTTCGATTGGCTAATGTTCCATAACAATAATTATAATAATCTTCACAATAATACATGAAGATTTCTTGATTATTCGGTAAGTCTAACTGCAATCTGCCTTTTGATGTATCATCTCTTTGATAAAATTCTTCTGCTTCTTTGCGTGTCATAATAACCTGTTTAATCGGTAAATCAGCTCTCACTATTTGATGCATCTCATCACTTAGCTTTTGAATTAATTCTTCTGTAATCTCAGTATCTTCAATTTCACAAAACATAGAATTTGGTAATTGATAATTTACCATCATTTTCTTGTCAGGACATACTTTTTCTAAAGCTTTTCCCAAAATATAAATAATGGTTCTTCGATATATTTTCGTTCCTTCTTTCGAAGAAATGTCAATTAATTTGATTTCTCCCTCTTGCTTAATTGGATAACTTAAATTTACATATTCATGATTAAAAATAGCCCCTATTACAGGATATTCACTTTTTTCAATCGCTTCTTTTAATAACTCTTGTATGGTAGTTTCATTTTGAACTTCCATTATTTTATCTTGAAATTGTATCTTCATAAACTTCCTCCCTCTTTAAGGACGG
>CANOYI010000020.1 GCA_947571515.1 uncultured Clostridium sp.
CTTCTACTCCTGCTTGTTCTGTTTTTTCTCTGGCTTCTATGGCTTTGGTTATAATTCCATTGTCCCCTGTTAATGTGGCAACCGTTATAGAAGCTAGTATTAACAAAATAATAATGGTAATTACTAATGCAATTAATGTGATACCTTTGTTTTTCTTCATAAAAAATCCCTCTTTCTTTTGTTTTTCGCATTTTCTCGTATTATGTTTCTCTATTATATCTATCTTTTCTTTTATATCATACTAATTACTTTTTGTCTAGTGTTGTAATAAAACTGTAACATTAATATTTTTGCATTTTTTATGTTTTATTGTTATACTAAAGTTACTACTTATTCTAAGCTTAAAAGTTTATCTATTTTGTAGTAAATGATATATATTAAAGGAGTGATTTTATGTCAACGCCACATAATGAAGCAAAATTAGGCGACATTGCAAAAACCGTAATTATGCCAGGTGACCCACTACGTGCTAAATACATCGCAGAAAATTTTTTAGAAAATGCTAAATTAGTAAATCAAGTAAGAGGCATGTATGCCTATACAGGAAATTATCAAGGAAAAGAAATAACTGTTATGGCACATGGAATGGGGATGCCAAGTATAGGAATTTATAGTTATGAATTATACAAATTTTACGAAGTAGAAAATATTATACGTATTGGCTCTTGCGGAGCCTATCAACCAGAATTAAAATTATTTGATATCATTTTGTCTGAAAAAGTATTTAGTGAAGGAAACTTTGCTCTTACTTTTAATAATGAGCATTGCCATATTGTAGAAGCCAGTCAAGAATTAAACGCTAAAATTATGGATACCGCAAAAGAAACTGGTATTTCACTAGTACAAGGAACTACCACTTGTATGGACTTTTTTGATTTGTATGCAACAGACATTAGTCAATTTTTTGGTAGAATTCCTCAAGATATCCATCCTATTGCTGCTGAAATGGAAGCTTTTGCCTTATTTTATATTGCAAAAACACTAAACAAAAAAGCTTCTTGCTTGATGAGTGTCGTGGATATCGTTGATGCTGGACCTGTGAAACAAACAGTAAGTGCTGAGCAAAGACAAAATGGTTTAAATCATATGATTCAATTAGCTTTGGATGCTGCTATTAGAATTTGACTTTTTATGTTAATTATTATATAATTTGGTTATAGATTAGCTATCTATGGTAACTGTTAACCATGCATCGTGAAAGAAATGGCATCATTTAACAATTGTAAACAGTTTTATTTCACATTAAAAAGATGGCCATCTTCAAAAATGAAGGTTGCCATCTTTTTTTACAGAATAACACTTATTTTTTAATTGACAAAATTTTATATTTCATAATACCAGCAGGTGCATTAACTTCTATAACTTGATTCTTTTTAGCACCCAATAAAGCACTTCCCAATGGTGATTCATTTGATATTTTATTTTCTGCTAAATTAACCTCTGTTGAGCCTACTATCGTATATTCCACTTTCTCATCAAATTCCATATCTAACACTTTTACAATATTTCCAACTTGAATCGTTTCTGTGTCAATATCTTTTTCATCAATAATTTTTGCATGTCTTATTTTATTTTCTAATTCAGCTATCTTTACTTCATTTTCTGCTTGTGCTGTTTTTGCTTCATCATATTCTGAATTTTCTGATAAATCTCCAAATCCTAATGCTACTTTTATTCGATCTGCAATTTCTGCTCTCTTTTCTGTTCTTAGGTAATTTAGTTCCTTTTCTAATCTATCATATCCCTCTTGTGTTAATATTACTTCCTTTTCTTCCATCGTAATTCTCCTCTCGTATTTATGATATTAATTTAAAGTTCTTTACTATATTACGGCAGAAAATTTATTTTGTCAAGTATCTTTCAAAATATTTTTATTTTACTTTTTTCTTTTAATATGTTATAATTTATGTATACTATACATAAGGAGGGCTTTTTATGATAAAAGCAATGTACATTAACGATTATCAATGTAATTTTATTGATAATCAAGGAAAAATTATTTTTTCTTTTAAATCCTGTAACCGGATAACGTTCCTAGATATTAGGAAATTACAACTTGCTTCTATGATAAAAGGAGCATGGTGTAAATACGAGGAGATTACCTACTATCTTTCCTTTCTGCATCAGTTAGATACCTATGCAATCGGAAAAATAGTGAATTACTTTGCATTATTTGATTTTGATTTAGAAAAATCAATTAATCATCTTCCGAATGATATTTGGGAAATAATTGCTACTATTGCTAATGGTAGTAACTTCTCTTCCTTTTTTATTTACGGCTTTGAGGATGGTATTCTTGAACTATCTGTTAAAGAATTTTTTCCTACCTCTTTTTGGTCAATCTTCGATAGGGAAGAAATCGATTTCATAGGAGATTTACTAGCTTTTAGTAGAGCTGACCTCTTGGCTTTTAGAGGCGTTGGTGTCAAAAAAACTTATGATATCGAAAAGCTATTGGCTGAGAAAGGATTACATTTAAAAGAAGAAAAAAAAGATAAGTCTGTTTTTTAGATTTGTCGAAAATGCCAAAAAGGACAAACCTTTTTGGCGTTTTCTATTTCCTTAACAATCAATGTGCAATGGGGACCAGTAGGGAAATTTTTCGAAGAATTAATCTTTTATTAATTCCTTTGCACCTTTCATGTAGTCAATTCCTGAAAAAACAGTTGCAATTGTTTGGATCATCATCATAATTGTCACAATCAGATTTAATAGAAAAGCCCCACCTTGTAAAGTGCCTGTAAAGCACTCCCCAAAGGCATATAAATCCACAAAAGCTAAAATAATCGCTAGCATTTGAGTTACCGTTTTTAATTTGCCCCAATTGGAAGCAGCTATCACTTTGCCGCCTTTTTCCACAGCAACCAATCGATAGCCTGATACCAAAAATTCTCTCGTCAACACAATAATTGGTATCCAAGCAGGTAATTTAGCCATTTCTACTAACATCATCATAGCAGCCAAAACCAAAATTTTATCTGCCAATGGATCTAAAAACTTTCCAAAGGTTGTTACTTGATCGTTTTTTCTAGCCAAATAACCATCTAATTTATCAGTTAAAGATGCAAGTATGAATACGCTGTCAATTAACCAATATTCAATTGGCAACCCTAAAAATTCCCCTTTTATTCCTAAAAAGGGAACGATTACCATGATGGGAACTAATATCATTCTAAATATGGTTAGCTTATTTGGTAAATTCATTTTTTTATATTACTTATCCTCCCTACTTTAGCATTTCTATCGCTTTTTGTAATTGTGTATCATCTTTTTCTTCTACTAGTAATACGTTTTTAACGGTACTTGGTAATTCTACTTTTTCATCTGGTTCAATGCCAATTTTATTGATTTCTGTTTTATTTGGTGTTAAATATTTTTCTGATGTTATTTTTAATCCACTTCCATCTGGCAAGGTTAATACTTGTTGAATTACCCCTTTTCCATAAGTTTTTGTTCCACAAATTTTTGCTTTTCCTAAATCTTTTAATGCTCCTGCTAATATTTCAGAGGAACTTGCTGTATTTTCATTGGTTAAAACAACGATTGGTAAATTGATGATTGGGTCTTTTTCGGATTTTTTTACTTCCTCTTTATTATTTTTATCCACTTCATATAATAAGCTAGAGCCTTTATCTGTCATATAATCTGCTATTTCTAATGCTTCATCCACAATTCCTCCACCATTATTTCTTAAGTCAATAATCAATGATTTAATTCCTTGTTTTTGTAGTTCTTCATATTTGGTTTTAAAATCTTGTGCTGTTCCTTCATCAAAAGAAGAAAATTCAATATAACCAATTTGATTACTTAATATCTTACCTTCTACTGGATTTACTTTGATATTTTCTCTTTTTAATTCAAAAATTTTGGTTTCTGTTCCTCTTAGAATTTCAACTTTTACCTTACTTCCTTCTTCGCCTTTTATTTTATTAGAAGCAACTGACATATCATCTGCTGTATACGTAACATCATCGACTGATACAATTAGGTCTCCTGGTAAAATACCAGCTTTTTCGGCTGGACTATTTTTAATGGGTGCTAATACCTGTATTTTATTTGCTTCTGTATTTTTCACCATATAAATACCAATTCCAACAAAATTTCCCATCGTATCATCTAAATAATCTTTCATATCATCTTTTGATATATACTCTGTGTATGGGTCATCAAGCCCTTCAATATAGCCTTTGATAGCTCCTTCTTTTAATTTATCTTCATTAATTTCTCCCAAATAATATTTATCAATAATGGATTTATATTTATCAAGCGTTTTTTCAATATCTGAGTCTGATGAAGTAGTAGCAAATATAGGCTGACTTGCTGTTCCTTGGTTGATAAAATATTGATACATTCCAATCGATGTACATAGAAATGTAATAAATGCTACTAATATCACTAACATGATAATTTTATAAGCTCTAAACCTCTTTTTCTCTTCCATTCCTAACCTCCATTAATTTAAATCAATGTGTAATATATTTGTATTTTATCCTATTCAATGTTTCTTATAAATATGCCGTTGGATTAACCCTATTAGAGTACAATCCTGGACTTAGCCTTACCTCAAAATGCAAATGAGGACCTGTTGAATTTCCTGTGCTACCAACTCTCATAATTTGTTGACCCTGTTTAACTGTTTGTCCTGCTGACACAGTTCTTGAACCATCTTGACCATGTGCATACAAAGTATATAAACCATTATAATGAGCAATTATAATATAATTTCCATAACTTCCATTTAATCTTTCAGATGTTACAACATAACCATCTGCTGCTGCATATACTGGTTGTCCATTAATCCCTCCACTACCAAAATCAATGGCACCGTGATAGCTTCCACTTGAATAATACATACCAGTGGTTATTCTAGTATAACCAGAAGGTACAGGATAAATAAATCCGGAAGAACCAGTAGAAGTTGCATTAGAAGATGAACTTGCACCAGAAGATGCTGAACCTGAAGATGATGCACCACTACTTTGTTGTTTTTGTTGTTGCTGTTGTTTCTGCTGTTGAAGTTGTTGCTTTCTAGCCGCTTCAATAGCAGCCTGTGCTGCTTTAATTTTACTATCAATTGACTGATTTGCTTGTCGTAATTCTTCAATTCTTTGTTGTAATTTTTGCTCATCTTCTGATAATTGAGCTACTTGCTCATTTTTTTCATTTTTAGCTGTTTGTAATTGTGTCGTAATGCCTTGTTTACTAGCCTTTGAAGTAGCCAACTGTTGTTTATTTTCTTCTAATTCTTTTTTGGCTTGTTCTATTTCTTGTTTTTGTTTTTGAATCTTCTCTAGCAATTCTGTGTCGTTGGTTGCAACCTCTGTTACTAGATAATAATTAGAAATTAAATCCGTAATACTTTCAGAAGATAAAATAAAATCTAAATAAGAAGTTTCTCCTGCTTCATAAGTTGCAACTAGCCTATCTTCTAATAACTTTTCTTGTTTCGTATAATCTTCTTGTGCCTTTTCTAATTTCTTTTCTGACTCTTCAATTTTTGTATTTAATCCTGCAATTTGACCATTTAATTCCTCAATTTGCATTTCATAATCTGATATTTGGGTTGACAATTCTTCTACTTGTTTCACCGTCTCTGACTTTTGAGCTTGCACCTCTTTCAAATCGTCTTCAGCTTCTTTTTTTTCATTATTAATAGCACTTTGTTGATCTTTCAAATCAGATGTTGATTCTACAGCTATAACATATAGGTTAGTTTGTAATAAGATTATAACGGCAACTATGCTTCCTAATATTTTCAATCCTAACTTCTTCATAAGTTCCTCCTATTTTTCCTTAATTTAATTTATTTTCTGTTGTCTCATTATTCGTTGTATCTGTTGTATTTACTGTTGCATTCGTTGTATTGGTTGTTTCGTTTGTTGTGTTTTGATTTTTGTTCTGTGTCGTTGGCACCATACCATTTGTAATATATGGTATTGGGTCTGTTACCACACCATTTAATCGAACCTCAAAATGAGCATGTGGTCCTGTTGAATATCCTGTTGAACCAACTTTTAAAACCACTGTTTCTCCTCGTTTTACGGTGTCTCCTACTTTTACCATAATTTCTGAACCATGGGCATATAAAGTAGAAACTCCTCCGCCATGGTCAATGATTACCATATTACCATAAGCTCCATTATAGCCTGCTTTCGTAACAATTCCATCATTAGCTGCCACAAAATTGGCTCCCATTGGTGCACTTACATCTACACCTGTATGTAATTTATAAACTCCTGTAATCGGATGCGTTCTCATGCCATATTTAGAAGTAATTCTGGTATATCCTGGAATTGGCCATGCTAATTCTCCTCCTATATATTGGGTATCAATTCCTTGTAGGGCAAGTGATAATATTTCTTTGTTTACTTCCTCAAATTTTATATTATATTCATCAATTTTAGCTTGTATCTCTTGTTCTTGTTCTGATAATTTAGCAATAAAGTTTTCCTTTACTATTTTTGTATTTTCTAATATTTTTGCTGTTTTTGTTTCATTTTCTTTCATTGTTGCATATTGTTCTTTGGCATTATCTAACTTCTTTTTGGTTACTTCAATTTCATCTTTTTGTATTTTCATATCATCCAATAATTCTGTATCATAGTTTGTTAGTTCTGTAATTAGGAAATAATTGGATAAGAAATCAGAAACACTTCTAGAACTCAAAATAACATCTAAATATTGCGTATCACTAGTTTCATACATCGTAACTAGTCTTACTTCTAATATTTCTTTTTGCTTATTGTATCTTTCTTCTGCTATTTCTAGCTTTTCTCCTACTTCATCGATTTGCTCTTGTAACTGTGTAATTTTAGTTATTAATTCTTCTAGTTGCGTTTGAGATGCTTGTATTTTCTCATCTAATTTTTGAATTTGCTGAAGATTTTCTGATAACTCATCTTGTACATTTTCTAGTTCTCCAGTTGCATCATTTATTTGACTTTGTAATTCTTCTTGTTGCGTTTTTAAATCTTCCAATTCTTCTGCTTGCACACAAGAAATGATACTAAAACTACAAATTAGGAAAGCTAAAACAACACATAATATCTTACGCATGTTTTCTCCTTTATACTTTTAAATATTTTCTCATCGAAATGACACTTCCGAATCGCTCCTATTCCAATTCCTAGTAGCATATAAACAAATATGATAGATTCAAACATATCGCCAAAGGTGACTAAACTCATATTAATCACTTGCATAAATTGTGAATTTACCATTTTTTCTGCAATAAAGCTATATGCCATTCCTACTAGTGTAATGGATATCGCACTAGCAAACACACCAATAATCATACCCTCTACAATAAATGGCCATCTGATAAATCCATTGGTTGCCCCTACATATTTCATAATAGAAATTTCTTTTCTTCTAGCATGAACCGTAAGTTTAATGGTATTTGCTATGATGAATACAGATATAATAACTAGTAAAATTAAAATAATTCCTGTTACAATTTTAATACCATTGGCTAAATTGATTAAAGTACTAACTGTCTCATCTTTACTTGTTATTTTCTTGATATTGTCAAATGTCAAAATTTGATTTTGTATTTCTTTACTTTTTGTTAAATCTGTTAATGTTACTACGTAAGAAGCTGGAAAAATATTGTTTTCTTCATAACCTGCTAGTAAATCCTTCTTGTCTCCAAATTTTTCTTTCATTTGATTTAAGGCATCTTCTTTTGAGATATACACAGTTGTACTAACCCCATCTAAAGCTCTAAGCTTTGTCTCAATTTCATTAATTTGTGCTTGTGTTGCATCGTTGTTAATAAAAACTTGTATTCCTTGTGCTGACTCAACTTCTGACACAAAATGATTAATATTTTCTGTCAAGATTAAGAAAATACCAAAAATAATCATCGTAGCACACATAATCATAAGAGATGCCCCTGTTGACTTCTTATTTTTGAAGACATTTCCAAATCCTTCTCCAATTAAATATCCAAATCTGTTATATTTCACAATCATAACCACCTTTTTTATCATCTCTTACTATTTCGCCTTTGCGTATATGGATCACTCTTTTTTTCATTTGGTCCACAATATCTTTTGCATGGGTTGCTACTACAACAGTTGTTCCCCTCATATTAATATCATTTAATAAATTCATAATATCCCAAGCTGTATCTGGATCTAAGTTTCCTGTTGGCTCATCAGCAATTAACATAGATGGATTATTCACTAAAGCTCTTGCCAAAGCAACCCTTTGTTGCTCTCCACCAGACAATTCATTTGGATACATCTTTGCCTTACCACTTAATCCAACCAAAGAAAGCACCATAGGAACTTGCCTTCTAATATGTCTTGGTGTTGCCCTTACAATATACATCGCATAAGCAACATTATCATAGACCGTCTTATCTGGTAACAATCTAAAATCTTGGAACACTACTCCCATACTTCTTCTTAAATATGGCACCCTACTTGGCTTTAAATAAGTAGTATCCTTACCATTAATAATAATATTACCTGATGTTGGTTCTTCCTCTTTCAATATCAATTTAATAAGAGTTGACTTTCCACTTCCTGACGTTCCTACTAAAAATGCAAACTCTCCTTTATCAATCACAAAATTCGCACTCTTTACCGCTTCTGTTCCTGTATCATATGTCTTTACTACATTTCTAAACTCTATCATATTTTGGTATCTCCTTACTTCTGTTTGAGATGGCGAGTTTGGGACAGGCACAAACTTGCCATTCAAGCACAAACTTGCCATTGGTGTGTTTTGGGACAGGTCCCATTATCCCTACAGGTGTTTTTTGAGACAAGTCTACAAAACTTTTCTATTCTTTCTATCTAATCATAACAATAAAGTACTTTTTTTGCAATAGTTTTTTAGCAAAAAAAGATAGAAAATGTTGGTTTTTTTACATTTTCTATCTCTCTTCTTTTATTTAAAAATTTTCTCCTTTATAAATGATTTTAAGGACGGAAGAAAAAATCACCCCAAAATCATTTTACAAATTTTTCTACAATCGCTTTAGAAGTCAATCCAAAATACTTCATCAATTCTTCTGCCTTACCAGACTTTCCAAAAGTATCTTTCATACCCATTCTTTCCAATTTAGTAGGATATTCCTCTGTCAAAACCTCACAGATTGCAGAACCCAATCCGCCAATTATACTATGGTCTTCCACAGATATCAATTTTCTTGTTTCTTTGGCACATTTAACAATCATATCTTTATCAATTGGTTTAATAGTATGAACATCTACTACTCTAATATCAATCCCTTGTGCCTTCAATTCTTGTTGTGCTTTCATCGCTTCTGCCACTGTCACTCCTGTTGCAAAAACAGTTCCGTCAGTTCCTTCTCCAATTTGAATCGCTTTTCCCATTTTGAATTTTTGATTTTCTTCGTAAATGATTGGAGTGGCTAGTCTTGCTAACCTAACATAAACGGGTCCATCCATTTTGCTAATTTCTCGAATCATCCATTTTGTTTGCGTATCATCTGATGGTGAAAGAACTGTCATATTAGGCAATGACCTCATTAGCGAAAGATCTTCTAACATCTGATGAGTAGCTCCATCCTCCCCTACAGTAATTCCTGCATGCGTAGCACATATTTTAACATTCAATTTTGGATAGCAAATGCTATTTCTAATTTGGTCATATCCTCTCCCTGCTGCAAACACAGCAAATGTACTAGCATATGGAATTTTCTCGCATGTTGCAAGTCCTGCTGCTGTTCCTAACATATTAGCTTCTGCTATTCCCATATCAAAAAATCGATTTGGATATTCTTTGGCAAATAAATTTGTTTTCGTAGCACCTGCCAAATCTGCATCTAACACTACAATCTTTCCATTTTCTTTTCCTAATTCTACTAGAGTTTTACCATAACTCTCACGTGTCGCTATCTTTTCTTCTCTCATCTCATTTCTCCTTCTAATGAGACAAAAGGGACAGGTTTCATTTGTCTCACATTTTCTGTCGTTTTTTGTCATTTCAATATTAACTTCATTTTTCGACATATTTCTATTTAATTTATGAGACATTTCACACCTGTCCCCATTTGTCTCATTTATACCATTCTTCTACAATTTCATTTGGTATTTTCAAATTTCCTCTTCCAACTCCTAACTCGATGCCTGGTTTTTTATCCCCATGATAGTCACATCCACCACTTCTATACAAACCTCTTTTTTGACATACTTCTAAAACATATTGAATCTGTTCTTCTGAAAATTCACTATAATAACATTCAATTCCATCAAAATCATAATGATTAATTAAATCATCAATTAAAGCTTTTTTATCTTTTGCCCAATGATAAACATAGATATGTGCTAAAAACACAAGTCCACCAGCATTATGGATTTGTTTGATTACTTCTTCTATGGTTGGAAAGTCTTCTGACTTATCAATATAGAATATATTATCTTCTTGATAGCAATAGTTGTACTTATAATGATTAAAACTCTCCCATAAATCTTCTGGACATTTTTCTTGATTTTCTGGATGACTTTTCACCTCATCATATATAATGATATTGGCCCAATCATGATTTGGGTCCCACTTAATTTCTTCATATGGTGTTAAGGTACATCCCATTTGTTGGAATATTTCATAACGCTTTTTCAAATATTTTGTTTGTATTTGAGCATGTGTTTTATCCTTATAAAAATCATCCGACCATTGTTGAATTTTATCAACATCAATTCCATAACCCAATATATCGATAATTTTCCCCTTATATACGCCTTTTAGTTCTACACCTGGTATTAAAGTCCCATGATAATATTGTTTCAAATTTTTTTCTTCTATTTCTTGATAAGCTCTACAATTTTCATGGTCGGTTATGGATATATAATCTAATCCTATTTTTTCTGCTTGTTTTAATACTTCTTCTACTGTTTTTGTTCCATCTGAATGTGTCGTGTGAATGTGTATATCTATCATCTTTTATTCTACCTTTCTATTGTTTTCGTTAATTTATTTTTTCGACATTTTTCTACCTGATTTTTGAGACACTTTAAACCTGTCCCCCTTGTCTCATTTCACTTATTGCTTGCTTGTATTGTTCTTCATTAGGAGCTTTTCCATGCCAACCTGCTTGATTTTCCATAAAAGTTACTCCTTTTCCTTTAATGGTTTTGGCTATGATACAAGTTGGTTTTCCTTTTACATTTTTAGCCACTTCAAATGCTTTTATAATTTCTTCCATATCATGTCCATCAATATTAATCACTTGGAAACCAAAACTTCTAAATTTTTCATCAATTGGATAAGAACTCATGACTTCTTCTATCGTTCCATCAATTTGTAAATTATTATTATCAACCATCACGCATAAATTATCTAATTTATATTTGTTTGCTGCCATAGCTGCTTCCCAGACTTGTCCTTCTTCGATTTCTCCATCTCCTAAAACACAATAAACTCGATAATCTTTTTGGTCCATTTTTCCTGCAATTGCCATACCATTAGCAGCTGATAAACCTTGTCCTAGGGAACCTGTCGTCATATCAACACCTGGTATTTTGTTTTTATCTGGATGTCCTTGCAAATAACTGTTGATATTTCTAAAAGTTTTTAAGTCTTCAATTGGAAAAAATCCTCGATTAGCTAGGCAACTATATAATGCTGGTGAACAATGTCCTTTTGACAACACAAATCGATCCCTATCTTCCCAATCTGGATTTTCTGGATGAATATTCATTTCTCTAAAATATAATACGGTTAAAATATCTGCTACAGAAAGTGAACCCCCTGGATGTCCCGATTTTGCAGAATATACTTCTTCTATGATATCTTCTCTTATTTTTCTTGCTTTTTTCTCTAATTCTTGTATTTCTAGCCTTTCCAAAACTACACTCACCTTTCTCCTTTTTTTATAGCTCCATTTTATCTCTTTTTGCAAAAACTTGTCAACCTATTTCATTGTTTTTCTCTTATAATAAATTTAATTCGTGTTACTGTTTAGCCAATGCTGTCAACCTAACTCCAAAATCCTACAAACGTTGATTTTAATTAAACAAATAGGTAATCTATAAAATATAGCTAAAAATTCGAATGCAACTAAAAAATAGTTAGAAATTCTTATTCGATAAAATGAGGGATGTTCAAGGCAAATGCTACTATATCAATATTTACGAAATTTTAAATGTGACCGAAATAGCTTTAGAAATATTTAAAATACAACTAGAAAGGGTCTTGTTTTCGGGTATCGTTCAGCTGTATTTTTAATATTTCTTATCGTTATGTAGGGTAACCGAAGAATTGAGAAAATATTGATATAGTAGCATTTGACCTTGAAAGAAGCTCATTTTATCGGATTAGAAATTTTTAATAATTCTATTTTAAATTAAAAGTTTAGCATTACTTTTCTAGAATATAAAAAACTATAATAAACTTTGTAAAAGAGCATATACTATTAAATAAACAGAAAGGACTGGTTATATGATCGAAAAATATATTGAAAACCACAAAAATGAAATCATTCAAAAAACGCAAGAATTAATTCAGATACCAAGTGTTATTTCTCCTTCTAATAATCCACAGCATCCTTTTGGAGAACCTATCAATGATGCCCTAGAATATATGCTAGAACTAGGTAAAAAATTAGGATTTCGAACCAAAAACGTAGATGGTTATTGTGGTTATATTGAATTTGGAGAAGGAAAAGACTTAATTGGAATTATTGGGCATTTAGATGTTGTACCTGAGGGAGAAGATTGGAAATATCCACCTTTTAGTGCAACTGTATCAGATAATAAAATTTATGGCAGAGGGGCAATTGATGATAAAGGACCTGTTATCAGTTCTCTATATGCTATGAAAGCAGTTATGGATACCTGTCAAGTACATAAACGTATTCGACTTATCTTAGGACTCAATGAAGAAAATAATTGGAAATGCATTAATTATTATAAAACACATGAAGAAACTCCTACCATTGGCTTCAGTCCAGATGCAGATTTTCCCTGTATCCATTCTGAAAAAGCCATTTTAACTGGCTATCTAAAGATGGATTACTCTACTTTTTTAGATAAAAACATTATGATAAAAGAAATCAATACCTATGAAAATGCGATAAATGTTGTCCCCAAAATTTGTAGTGTTATCCTAAAAATAAATTCTCAAAAAATAGCCATAAGCGATTTTATTGAGAATCTAAAAAATATCATAACAGAAACTAATTTTGAAGTTGACATTTATAAAATAGATGACGAGGAAATTAAACTCACTTCTTATGGTGTACCTAGTCATTCAGCTCATCCCGATTTGGGTGTTAATGCGATTTCTCGATTAATTATTGTCTTATCTAAAATATTTAATTTATATGAGATTAAATTGTCATTGTTTGATTTTTTCACTACTTACATTAATACACAATACAATGGAGAAAATTTGGGAATTGCTTTTGAAGATAACTCTGGAAGATTGACTTTAAATGTTGGCGATTTTTATTTTAAAAATAACATACTACAAATCGGTTTGAACTTGCGTATTCCTGT
Source organism: uncultured Clostridium sp. (assembly GCA_947571515.1). GTDB lineage: Bacteria > Bacillota > Clostridia > TANB77 > CAG-508 > CAG-269. The sequence continues at coordinate 13,473 of CANOYI010000020.1, forward strand.
TACTATGAACATGCTTACTATTGGAAATAGTTTTATCAAACATACTAATTCTTATCCAAACATCGATTTTACTACCATTGCTTATAAACCAGCTTTATATATTTCAAAAGAAAATAAATTGGTAAAAACTCTTTGTAATGTTTATAATAAAGAAACAAATTCTCACTTAGAGCCAATTGCTATTGGTGGTGCTACTTATGCTCGTGCTTTTGACAATTGTATTTCCTTTGGTGCTAATTTTCCTGGTGATCAAGATATGTGCCATCAAACCAATGAGTTTATTGCCATTGATAAATTACTACTTTCTTGTAAGATTTACGCCAAAGCTATCCTAGCTTTGGATCATTTGAAAGAAGAATAATATTGATATTTTTGCGTTTTATCAAAAAATACTTAGAACAATTTGTCTTGTTTAAATAGGAACAATAGTGGGCTTGATTTAACTTTTTCATATTTAAAATTATATCTTACAAGCCCCGTTTAATTGTTCGTCCGCGAAAATTGCAAAGCAATTTTCTGTGAAATGCTTTATATGATAGGAAGTTCGGAGAACTTTCCTATCATATAACACGAACTCGTTAAGAATTTTAACTATATAAATTCTTAACGAGCTCAAAAATTAACCCATTCAAATAAATTGAATGCTTATCCTTTTCATTTACTAGAATCCACAATTCATAGTGTAATATGTATAGACTACATCTGCTGTGCAACTTCCTGGTGAAGAATAACTTCTTCCATGAGTAGGACATGTATAAGATGTAATATTGGTACAAGTTCCTGGTGAACTATTCGTTTGGGAACATCTATTACATCTGTAAGATGTGATTTTCGAACAAGTTCCTGTGGTGTCATATTTGCTTTTACATTTAGTACATTCAAAAGCAGTGATAAACGCATCGCCATTACAAACGAGATTAGTCAAATACGTACCTTTAATTCCTTGCCACCTATTTTGGCATTCTTCCTGGTTATCATAGGGACCAATAGTCATGGTAGTGTGAAAGTTACATTTGTCACATATCAAATTAACCTCAAAACTCCACCCCTCTTCCTTTGAACCAGTAACAAAACTACCAACGCCATAACAGCGAGCCCCATAGCCACATGAAGCAGTCACATTGGTTATATTTCCACCACAACTTACACCTGTCCTAGTTCCACCACAACTCACGCCATTCAAGCTTCTTCCGCATACCCTAGTTCCTTGATTTGACTTATTCCAGCATCCTGTACCTGATGTTGAATTTCCATAATGTTTATGAGATTGTATTGTGTAAGTAGCACTTCCGCCTTTACTTCCTGTTACTGTTATTGTGGTACTTTGCGTTCCATCTGTTGCACTTGTTCCTCTTACTGTTAAAGTATTTCCACTTAAACTTGCTGTTGCTATACTTCCATTAGCAGTTGAACAACTCAAAGTTCCATAATTTGCTCCATTAACCGTTACATTGATTGAATTTCCAGAAATTACTTTTCCACTTGATGATGATAATGATAAAGTAACAACATCTCGTGTTATCGTTCCTTCTGTCTCATTCCCAGCTTTGTCTTTTGCTTTTACTTTTATTGTATAAGTTCCTGGTGATACGTTATTAAATGTATATTGTCCGCTTGTTTGCCAACCAGTCCAATTTTGTCCATCAATGCTAAAATTATAACCAGCTATTCCGCTACCAAGATAACCATTTTCATCCTTTGGATCGGTTGTATTAGCTGTAACTGTTATACTATTTTGTGTAGTAGTAGCCGTTAAAGTACTAGTTGTAAAATTATTTGGTGGCAACCTATCTATATTAACGATATTGATCGTTGCATGTTCTCCAGCATTTCCTGTTTTATCTACTAATCTAGCATAAACCTCCCCATTTGTTGTCATGGTTATAGGTCCTTTGTACTCTTCCCAATCACTTTCTTGTGGCACCTTCGCGGTTGTATATTGTATGGTATATCCTTCTGGTACTGGCTGATTTATAGTTACTGTTACATTTCCGCTAGTTGGTGTCTTTTGATCTGGTGTTATTACAATATTTTGTGTGTTATTAGCAAGAGATGGCACACTTTCTGTCTTTTTAGCAATTGACTTTGGTTCTGACTGATTACCAGAATGATCGGTTACTCTTATCATAGGATTATAGGTCTTGTTTTGTGTTAAACCATTAAAAGTATAACTAGTATCTGTTGGGTTGTCTGGGACAAACCAAGTCACTCCTCCATCTATACTAAATTCACATTTTGCAATTCCGCTTTCTTCTTCTATGACTGTTGCTGTTAATGTGATACTATCTGTTGTTGAAGTTGCCTCCAATTTGTCTATAATAGGTGCATCTGTATCATCTGTTGTTGCTTTTATCTCTCCTGTTGTTATATTCCCTGCTTTATCTTTTGTCTCTACTTGTATTGTATATTCTGTATGAGGAGTTAAACCATCAAATGTATATTCACAAGTTTCTCCTTCTTTCCATTCTGACCATTCTCCATCTTCTAGTTTAAATCGATATCCATAAATTCCACTACATCCATCGGTTTCTGTTTTAGTTTGGTCTCTTGTGTCTCCTTTTACTGTTATACTAGTCCATTTATGGGTAGAAGTGAGGGTCCCATCGGTAAAATCAATTGGTGGCAATCGATCTATATTTGCAACATTTATTATGGTAGGATCTCCTTTTTGTCCTGTTTTATCTACTAATCTTGTATAAATTGGACCATTATCTGGTTTTGTAATTGGTTCTTTATAAGTTTTCCAATCTCCTTCTTGCGGATCTTTTACGGTTGTATATTGAATCGTGTAATTATTATCTTCTGGCTGTTTTATCGTTACTGTTACCTTTTCATTGGTTGGTGTGTTTTCATTTGGTGATAAGGAAATATTTTCTTTTAAATCTAGTGTTGGTATTTTTTCTGTATTTTTCGTTATTGTTTCTGTTACTACTTCATTTCCAACTTTGTCAATTGCTTTTATTTTTAAGTTATATGCTTTATTTTGTGTTAAATTCGTAAATGTATAACTAGTTTCATTAGCTCCATTGGTTGGTTCCCAAGTTGTGCCATCATCTTTACTAAAATACCATTTTGCTACTCCACTGTCTGTGTCCGTAATTGTGCTAGTTATCGTAATATTATTAGTTGTTGCTGTTGTTTCTATATTTGAAATTTCTGGTGTCACTTTATCAATATTGGTTATTTCTTTTGTGTATCTTCCTCCTGCTTCTTTCATACTAGTATCATATAATCTAACATACAGTTTACCTTTTTCACTAAATTCTACTCCTGTTTTATATGTTTTCCAGTTGCTTTCAATGGTTGGATCTTCTGTTGTGTATTGTAAGGTATATCCTTTTAAGCTTTTGTCTACTACTGCTTCTACTGTTATTGGTCCTTGTGTCCATTGTTTTTCACTGATTTCATATCCATTTAATTTATAAATAAATCTCACATTTCCTTCTGTTAAACTTGGTACATTTAATAAATCTATTTCTTTTACAGTTACTTCTCCATTTTCGGCAATGGCTTCTACTTTGATATGGGTATATACTTTCTTAGGGTCTATGATAAAGGTGTGTTCTCCTTCTGCTTGTTCTACATCAAATGTATATTCTTTGTCTTCTTCTTTGATGTAGTATTTTAATGTTCCACCTTCATTTCTCTTCGTTTCCACTTTTACTGTTATAGAACCATTCGTTTTATTAGTCACTTCAATAGATTCTATTTTTGGTCTTTCTTTTCCTACTGTTCCTATATTTTCCCATTCAACCTCTTTATCTTTTTGTATGATTTCATATACATGTTTGTCATCAATCACAATTGTTTCATCATCATTTTCTTTGACATTTACTCCTTGCTTGTGTAACTCATCTACTACTTCATCTACGGTTATAGGTCCACCTTTTTGGTTGGTTTTAGCTGCTAATTGAGCTAATCTAAATTGTTCTTCTATTTCTTCCATTTCTGTTTTTTCTCTTGCCTGCATGGCTGTGGTTATGATTCCATTTTCTCCTGTTAGTATTGCAATTCCTATTCCTGCAAGAATAAATAATACAATAATTGTTATAATATTATTTTATTACTATTGTTTAACCAACACTTGAAATTGTTTCTTCTTCTTGCTCTTGGTCTTGTAATTCTGCAACATTTAAAATATTAAACTTATAGTAAATAGTAATTTCTTTATCCTGTGATATTTCTATTCTATCAACTAATGACACTAACATTTCCCTCGTAACCTCTTTGAAACTCACAAATTCTTTAACTATCTTTTTCACATCAACAATCTTTTGTGGTTTCAACTCTTCTTCTTTTAGTTCTTGTATCTTCTGTTTTAATTCTGCTCTTTCTAATGTGTACTTTTCATACATTCTTGTATAGTCTTCTTCTTCCATTTCCTTTGTAAACTTTCTGTCATACAAATCGTCTATTTTAATATTTACCTGTTTTACTTGCTTTTCAAGTAATTCAATTTGTTTTGGAATGCTGAATTTACTATTTAAGTTATTCATTGACTTTTGTGCTATTCTTTGGTATCTTTCCTCCTCCAGGAATTCCATACACCTTTTCTTGATTTGACTAATTACTATATCTGTTACTTTTTCAAGGTTGTTACTATGTGGGGTGCATAACCCTAAATGTGTATTTGTTGCATAAGTATTGCACCTCAAATATAATGTTGTTTTATGTGGGTGCTTTTGCTCAACTACACTCAATTTCTTTCCACACTCTTTGCAACATACTAACCCTTTAAGTAACCAATCATGGCTCTTTACTCTTGTTGCTGTCCTGCTTTTTATCATATCTTGTACTATATCAAATGTTTCTTTATCTACTAATGGTGTATGTTTGTTAGGTATTACTATTCTTTCATTCTTTGGCACAATCTTTATTTTCTTGCTTCTGTAACTTTCCTTTTTAGTATTTCCATTTGACACCCATCCTAAATATGTTACATTTTGCAATATCTTAACAACTGTGTTCCTGTTCCAACCTCTTTTAATTGCACCTTTTCTTGTATGATTATTTCCTACTACCTCTGATGGTACTGGTATTTTCCTGTCTGTTAGTATCTTTCCTATGTCTGTTGGGTTTTTACCTGTCTTTGCTAATGCAAATATTTCCTTTACTATTGGTGCTACTTCTTCGTCTACTATATAATGATTTTTGTCTGCTGGGTCTTTCTTGTAACCATACGTTGGGTATACTGCCATTACTTTACCTGCTCTAGCTCTTGTTTCTTTCCCTTTTCTAATCTTGCTTGATGTATCACTTAAAAACATCTCATTAAATGCTGATTTTAGTATCATCATAAATTCGGAATTTCCTGATAAATCTCCTGTATCAAAACTTTCTGTAATGGCAATAAACCTAACACCCTTATCAATAAAATATTCTTGCAAATAGTATAATATCTTACTTGTTCTTCTTCCAAACCTTGATAAGTCTTTTACTATTACTAAATTGATTATTCCTTTTTCAATGTCCTCTATTAACCTTTTAAAGGCTGGTCTATCAAATGTGGCTCCTGTGTATCCGTCATCTGCATAATGTTTATACTTTGTTATGTTATATTGCTCACAAAAACTCTCATTGACTAATTTCTGTGTACTTATGCTACCACTTTCGCTATCATTTATTACTTTACCATTTTCCTCTATGTTCTCATTTGATAACCTTTCATATAACCCTGCATGATATTTCTCTGGATTTGATATAACTATCATTATTAACCTCTTTCCAATAACAACAGGTTTCCTTTGTATAAAAGTATATACCTAAATAGGGGCTTTTTACAAGTCCCTATTGGTTAATTTTTTCAATTAAATATGAAACAAATACTTCTTCTAATATTTGTTCAAGTGTCTTTGTATTCCCTTTGTTTACTGGGAATTCTTCTTTTATTTTGTATTCCGTATTCATATTGCACCTCCACCCATTGTTATTTAATAAAATTCTGCTCTTATTTTTGGGTTTGTTTGCTTGTGGGCTTTTGGGCTTTTGGGCTTTTGGGTGTTTGGGTTTGTTTGTTGTTGGTCTTTTAGGCTTGTGTGCTTTAATTGATACATTGAATAATAATGTAAATTAAAAGATTTTAATATTTAATTTTCAATGTACTCAACACTTTGATTCCAAATGTGTTGGCATAAGTTTTTAGGCTTATGACTATATCTATATATAAACAAATTTGGGTACTTATTTACTGGCTTTCTTTTTCTCTTTGCTTAATTTTATGCCTTGTTTTATTCTATTACTTAAATCTTGTCTATAATATTGATTAACTAAGGCTAATATTGGTCCAATATCACCTATTGTTTTTCCTAAACGATTTTGTTCTTTTCCATTTTCGTTTATTTCAACTATTTCAACTGCTTTTCTTATTTTCATTTGTATATCTAAATTCCTTGTTAATTTACTTTGATATTCTACAACTGCAATCTTATCTACTTTTCCCTCAAATATGTCTTTTATCATACGATTATATTCTGGTCTTTCTTCTACCGTGTGGCAATTTATATCTCTATAAATTCCAACTAATTCTACATCGTTGTTTTCTATATATTTACTTACAACTTTGTTTTCTTTCTTTATTTCTTCTGCTAGGTCTTCCCCTGGTCTTGTTCTGTTATATATTCCAACTCTTGGTTTTTCCATAAATTTTACCTCCATAATTTTATTTTATTCTAGGGGCATTTTCTGCCCCCACCAATTACACCTCTATCAACTCAATATTTTGCATAATTTTCTCAATTGTTTTATCATCCATCCATAAATCGTCGACACTTCCTATTACTAATAAAGTATCTATATTTTCCTCAAAAATGTCTGCAATTGCTTTATAGTGTAATACTCCAAAACCATCGAAATCTTGTATATAATATTTGTTGATTTTCTCAATATTGTTTTGTTCTTGATATTCTGCAAGCTCTTCCAACTTTAAACCTAATTCAGTATTGTTATCATATCTAATGAATGCTCCTATTCTTTTTTCTTCTTTTTTTAATTCTTGCTTTCCCATTTCTTTTTACCTCCTAATTTTTATTATTTTCTTCTTGGGCAATTTCTGCTTTTAAGATTTCTAAATATTCTTTAAGTTTCACACCTTGTGGCAATTCTGTCTTAATTTTATCAATGGCTTTTCTTTCTTTTCCTTTTGCTATTGCATCTTTTAGTAATTTCTTATGCCATTGCTTTTTTCTGTTTTGCATATCTGCTTTCGCATTTTCAAATGTTACTTGTGCCATTTTTCTCTCCTTTCCAATATGTGCAACATATCTGTATTGCACAAAAAAGGCAACACAATAAAATCACGATTACTTGTCGTAACTTTATTGGGTTACCTCATAGACTTGTTTTGGACTGGTTACCATTATGGGTGATAGACGGTATCTACTGTGTTTTCCGTCCCCAAATATATATACATATTTAATATTTTTTTCTAACATAAAAAATGGTATCACACTTTTTTTATAAATGCAATACCTTTTTTAAAAAAATTTTAAAATATTTTTTCTTACTTATTATATATGCTATAAATTGTATCTAAAACGGTCAATTTCTGCACTTAAATAATTATAATATTCAACATTTAATCTTGTAAGTGCTGAAACTATTGATGTTTAAACATATTCAACCTTAATTATAATTA